>JAFGPG010000066.1 GCA_016926075.1 Methanomassiliicoccales archaeon | reverse complement strand
GGCCCGTCGAGAGCTGGGCCGTATCTGCTCATACACCGGGATGGCGATGCACTAAAAAATGGTTTCCTTGAGAAGGCCAGTGATACCCCGGCGCTCCTGGGGATTGGAAAGAAACGATGTCAGCGTTAATATAAGCTCCCTACCATGTAGCTATAGTGCTCGAACATGGAGTTCGCGATCGTGGCTGATGGGCTGACCAAGAGGTTCGGGGAGTTCGTGGCGGTGCGCGATGTCAGCTTCGAGGTCCCCAAGGGGCAGTTCTTCGGCCTTCTGGGACCCAATGGGGCGGGTAAGACCACCACCATCCGCATGCTTACCGGAGTGCTCAGGCCGAACATCGGAACGGTAAGCATCATGGGCATGGACATGGAGCGGGAACCGTTGCGGGCCAAATCCTCCCTGGGGGTCATCCCGGAGGTGGGCAACGTCTATCCGGACCTCACCGCCCGGGAGAACCTGGAACTGTTCGGGCGCTATTATGGGCTGTCACGTCGCACCAGGGCGGAACGGGCATCGGCATTGCTGGAGGAGCTGGGTCTCGGCGGACGGTCCGACGAGCCCATCAAGCGCTTCTCGAAGGGGATGAAGCAGAGGGTGAGCATCGGCTGCGCCATCATACACCAGCCGGAGGTCCTCTTCCTCGACGAGCCGACCGAAGGCCTGGACGTGCAAAGCAGGCGCATGATCGTGGACAAGGTCAAGCGCATGAACAGGGAGGGGGGCACGGTGGTGCTCACCACCCACAACATCGAGGAGGCCAACCAGCTCTGCGACCGCGTGTGCATCATCGATCATGGCAGGGTGGTTGCCCTGGACACCCCCGGGAACCTCAGGGCCACCTTCGAGGGGGCACGCTCGGTGGAGGTGACCTTCGATCGGCCTGTGAGATGCGAGGCCTTCTTCACCCAGTGCATCACCAGGGTGGAAGGGAAGGGTAACACCATGCGCTTCTACACCTCCGATCCGGACGAGGCCATCAGGAACATCATGAAGGTTAAGGAGGAACAGGGCCTCACCATACTCTCCCTGAACACCCTGGCGCCTTCCCTGGAGGACGTATTCGTCAAGCTCACGGAGATGTCGGCATGAACCTGGACATCGTGATCAGGGGGGTGACGACGACCGCTCTCAAGGACATCAGGATCTATTACAAGAAGGCCCCGGTCTTCATCTTCGGCCTCATACTCCCTACCTTCCTCTTCTTCGCCTTCTTCATGGGTCGACAGCTGGACATGAGGACCTATTACCCCGGGTTCCTGGCCATGGCCCTGTTCTTCACCGCGTCGTCCGTTGGCCCCCTCATCATCCCCTGGGAGAAGCAGGCCGGTACCTTCGAGCGGCTGCTCACCCTGCCGGTCAGCATATCGGTGGTGGTCCTGGGGGACACCCTGGCCGGGGCTGGCTTCGGCCTCATCATCAGCACCATCGTCTTCCTGGCAGGTACCTTCATAACCCCCTTCGCGATGGACCTTAGTGCCCTGCTGGTGATACCCCTGCTCTTCGCCCTCGGCAACCTGTGCTTCGCGGCCATGGGCGTGCTGCTCTCCTCCCCCGCGGGACCAGTGCCCAGCAACATCATGATGCTCTCCTCCCTGGTGCGTTTCCCCCTCATCTTCATCAGCGGGATATTCATACCCCTGGCCGAGATGACCGGGGCGGCCCGCCTGGTGACCTTGGCCTCCCCCCTGACCTATCTGGTGGACGGTCTCAATCACGCGCTGGGCAACGAGGGGGTTCTACCGCTGGCCCTGGACATGCTGGTGCTACTGCTGTTCATGATCTGCTTCCTGATGGCCGCCAACTACATACTGAAGAGGAAGGCCCTCAAGGGTCTGTAAGGAGAGGGATCAGCGCAGGCCGATGGCCAGATCGGTGCGCTCGATGGAGGCCAGGTTGTCCTTCTCCAACTTCATCATGGAGCGTATGCAGTCCACGTTCTCCGGTACCACGTCGCTCTCCTGGTGTATGGCCTGATAATAGTAGAGGGTGGAGTCCACCACCCTCACCCCTTCCTTCCACACCGCTATGTCCATGAGGTCCCCGCGAGGACGTCCCAGGTCCTTGGCCAGCTCCATGACCTGCCCGGTGTTCTTGATCCCCTCCTTGCCCGAGACGATCCTGACCCGGGGAGCGGAGGACCACGCCTCCAGCACCTCCTTCTCGCTCACCTTCTCCTTGAGCTCCACCACCACGCAGTGCAGGTGCATGAGGGTGGTGGGGGCCATCACGGCCATGGTCTGGATGTCAAGCCCCTGCATGACGGTCCTGACGTCGGGACCGTGATGGGTGGGTAGCTTGAGGGAGGGCTCCAGGGCGTTGAGTGCCGCCCCCTTCTTGTCCGCGGGGTCCGCCCCTCTCCGTACCAGGGAGGCGAAGACCTTCTGGATGCCGAAGGACTGTTGAAGCGGGAAAAGGGTGCGAACCAGCCCGGTGGTGTTGCAGGATACCACCCTTACCGAGGGCGCCCCCCAGGCCTCGTGATAGTTGGCCAGGGCGTTGAAGGAGATACCGGTCAGCTCATGCCCCTCCCCTCCCTGGAAGATGCTCTTGACCCCGGCCTTATCGTAGAGCGGCTTGTACCTCTCGCCCACCCCGCCGGGTGTGCAATCGACCATGAGGTCCACCCTTCCCAACAGGTCGTCAAGGGTCCCATTGGTCGTGATACCGGCGTTCTGGAAGTTCTCCGCGTCCTCCTGATGGGCAGCGTAGAGCTGAAGACCTTCCCGCAGGGCGCTGGATGCCTCGTACGAAGGTCTGGTCTTGGTGACCCCCACGATCTCCAGGTCCTCCTGCCTGTTCACCGCCCAGGCCACGCGCTTGCCGATGGTGCCGTACCCGTTGATCCCTACCTTGACCTTCATGAGAACCCTCCTGTACATCCTACCCATGGCCAAGGCCCATTATCATCATTTTGGTGCCGCAAACATGATGGTCGTAGGAAGGTCGATAGGACGCCGCCGTCCCCGCACGAAGTGGACCCGACTCTCACGCTGCTACATCTTGCAGCATCGAAGAATCCATGAATCAGATGAGGACCTTGCAGAGGGTAATGCCGACCTATCAAACGAGAAAAGAAAAATATAGGTGGCCATATCGACCACCGATTTTAATTATAATATTGTTCTGACCGTCGCTCTTTTGCCTAAGCCTTGCCCTTGGCCTCTTCCGCCATCTTGATCTTGTTCGCCGTGCGGGCGATTAGGATGGTGGCGATGATCGCGATTATGGTCACGATGATGGCGTAGATGAGGAACCCGACCAGTTCGTCACCGGTGCTAAGGAACTCTGCCACCAACGCTTTGATGGCCTCATTCCAAGCCAAAGCGGCGATCAGCCCGAAGGCGGCCGTCATCAGGGCAGCGATCTTCTCGACGACTTCCATCTTAAAGCTCGTATCCCACTCCTCCATTGATGCTCATTAAGCAGTTTTGGATATGAAGACATATAGCCAGTATATAATGATATCCGGTCTGGGCCAGATTAATAACACCTTCATCTAGAGGAGAACGGTAGGCAGTACCGCCCTGATCCACATGTCATTCTCATCGTTCGCCGAAATATGCCGATACGCCCGGTCGTCCCTCGGCCATGAAAAGAGCCGGGAGAACGGATCGATGCCACCACGGACCTGTACATCCTCGACATTGAGGTATCAGGGATACGACCGATATCATACCGGACGATGGCGGGATGGTGGTAGATTTTTCTCCGTTAAGGGCGCTCAATTCTCCAGTCGGAAATACGATCGGAACAAGGACGGCCACATTTGAAATATCCGTGCCGGGATGGGGATGATATGGGCAGAATGAGGTCCGTGGGGCAGACCGCCTACTACGGTATATGGTTCCTCAAGGGGCTTCTGGGGTCCAAGAGGCCGCTGGTCAACACCATGGTCATCACCTACCATTGCAATTTGAAATGTAAGCATTGCCACATCGCCGAGAACCTGCACTTGGTCCCCCAACCGCATAGCATATCCTACGATGAGGCGGTGGAGGAGATGAAAGCCTCCTTCGAGCGCGGCACCCGCGTGCTCTTCTTCGAGGGCGGGGAACCGACGCACTGGAGAGATGGAGAGCACGACCTACTGGACCTCATCAAGGCCGGGAAGGAGATAGGCTATTTCGTGACGGGGTACACCACCAACGGCACCCAGGCCCTCTACACACAGAGCGATGTCATCTCGGTCTCCCTGGACGGACCGAGAGAGGTGCATGACGGCATCCGCTGCCCCGGGACGTACGACGCCCTCATGGCCAACCTGGAGAAGGTCGACCATCCCAACATATTCGCCAACATGGTGGTCATGCCTGAGAACAAGCATCTGTTGAGAGAGACAGTCCAGATCGTGAAGGACAATCAGCACATCAACGGCCTCATGCTCAACTTCCTCACCCCTCCACCGGAGCCCAAGGTGCTGACCCTGGAGGAGAAGCGCAAGGTGGTCGAGGAGGCATTGGAGCTCAAGAGGGAGGGGTACCCCATCCTCAATTCGAGGAAGGCCCTGAGGGAGCTGCTCATCGAGGACTATTCCGAGCGCTGCCCGTTCTGGGCCTCGGAGTTCGTGATGCCCGACCGCAGCAAGTGCTACGGCTGTCCCATGAGGGGGGAATCCTGCAGGAAATGCGGGTTCAACGCTGTGCGGGAGTACTCCCTAATCACCCGGGGCAGTCTCACTACCATAATGTCCATGGCAGGACGGTTTGGACTATCAACGAAATGACGATCAGCACCTGGTTCCCCAGTGCCAGCTTGAACATCTGCGGGGCGGGGCGGATGAAGCGCAGCCGATCGTCCGTGTCGCGAAGCCCCACCATCATACCCCTGGCCAAGGGGATGGTGAGCAGAAGAAGGGCGTAGGTAAGGTCGAAGTAGACAAGCAAGACGCAGATGCCGTAAAGGGCCACCAGCAGCACTCCCACGAGACCGACCGCCCTCTCCAGCCCGAGTCTCACGCACCAGTCCCTCTCCCCGCCCTTGACGTGCGCCTCGTACCCGGACATCTGGTCCACGAAGCGCATGAGCATGACCGAGATACCAACCACCAGGGCCATCAGGAACATCTCCCAGGACCATTCGGGGACGATCACGAAATAGGTGAAGAAGGACATCATGAAGAAGGAGGCGCCCACGTCGATCTCCCCCAGCCCCCGGGAGCCAAGGTTCAAGGGGGGCGCTGTGTAGAAGAACGCCAGGAAGAGGCCCACGGCGCCCAGGACGATGACCGGCCAGCCGCCGTACATTATGATGGGAATGGAGACCACCAGCGCGCCGACGACGATGAGGGCGATGACCGCTATGCCGAAGCGCTCGCTGACCTCCCCCTTGTCGAATATGTTGCCCTCCCAATAGATACGCTCGTCATAGAGCTCCCGAATGGCCGCCTCCAGCTCGGAGGTCAGGAACCCGAAGCGCGTGGCGTCGGTGCCGCTCTTGTGATCGAAGAGGTCATTGGTGATGTTGACGAAGAGGGCCAGGAAGAAGACGTCCAGGGGGATGAGGAGGGCCATCAGCCACTCGTCGCTCACGGTCAGGGCGAACGCCGCCCCGGTCACCGAGGCCATGACGAAGGGGAGCGTGTAGCTGATCCTCAACAGATTGAGCAGCTTCCTGTAGAATGAGCTCTTCTCCATCCTCTCCTCGACCGGGTAAAATGGGAATGTGGATATAACGGTTGGCCTCAGAGATAGCCGTTCTCCCGGTACCAGGCCACCGTCTCATCCATACCCTGTGGCAGGTCGTACCGCGGTTCGTAGCCCAGTTCACGCCGCGCCCGCTCGATGCTGAACCCCCGGTCGCTCGTCACGCTCCTAACGGTCTCCCGCCGCCATAGGAAGTTGTCCCTGCGCAGCAGCGCGTTGAACCCCTCTATCGGTAGCATGAGGGTCCAGGCCAACCACTTAGGCAGCCTCCATCGGGGCTCCCTCTTCCCCAATATATCGGCAAGCAGTCGGTACACCTCCTCGTACGTGTACGGCCTGGCCTGGGAGATGATGTAGGTCCGGCCGATGGAGACGGGCTGGTCCAAAGCCAGAAGGAAGGCCCGCACCACGTCCTGGACGTGCACGAACTGGATGAGGTTCCTCCCCGTACCGATGATGAATTTGGAGGCCAGACCGTTGAAGGAGGTGATGAAGTAGTAGGCCACGTCGTCCACGTTGCTCGGCCCGTATATGCCCGAGGGGCGCAGTACGGTCCAGTCCAGGCCAGACGCCCTCACCAGCTCCTCCGCCCGCACCTTGGAGCGGCCGTACTCGTACTGCGGGTCCAGGGGAGCGTCCTCGTCCGCCGGAGGATGGGCGATGGGGCCCATGGCCTCGGTACTACTGCAGTACAGGAAGCGTCTCACTCCCTTCTCCTGGCAGGCCCTCAATAGCATACCGGTCCCCTGGACGTTGACCTTCTCGTAGAGCTCCTTGCGTCCGGTGAAGGTGTAATAGGCCGCCAGATGGACCACGGCGTCCACCCCGTCCAGCGATCCCCTCATCGAGGCCGGGTCGGTGAGGTCGAACCGGACCTTCTCCAGGCCCAGCCGGTCGATCGGCCCGGTGTCGCTCCCCTCCCGATAGGCGCACACGGGGACATGAGGCCCCTTGGCCATCTCCGTCACCAGATGCCCGCCCAGGAACCCTGTGGCCCCGGTCACCAGCACCCTCACGGCTGCTCCCCCAGGGAGGCGCTCCCCTCCCGCCAGTACACGATACGGGTGAAGAGCGAGCTCATGGTCACCCCATCATAGGGCTCCACCGCCCCGCGCATGAACATGTCCCCCAGGGGCAGGATGCGGTGCACCCCGGCCCGCACCAGCCTTTCCACCAGGTCGGTCCTGGAACCCGAGGTCACCGCCAGCCCCACGCTCTGAACCCCGTCTATGCCCAGGAAGGCGGGGTGCCGCGGCAGGGCCTCGAGGAGCTCCACCGCCCGTTCGGCGTCAGGTACCACTATCACCTCCAGGAAGCGTCGGCGGCCGAAAAGGTTGAGGGATGGGAACTGGACCGGTAGTCCTTCGAGGGAACTGCGGTCCTTGGAGAGGACCAGAGTCCAGGGGTTCCGGGGCTCCTTGGAGGAGAGCACCTGACCGCCCACCGTCTGTATGTAGCGTCTCGCCCCCTGGAGGATGAACATGCGGTCGGGGTCGACGGGAAGGGGGAACTCCATTCCCGTCCGGTCCAATCGGTCCCCGGCCAGGCGCAGGAACTCCTTCCCCCGCTCATGACCTCCGATGAAGACCGCCGCGGTGGGGGAGGAGCACAGCTGCTGGTCATAGAGCACCATGTCCAGGGCCAGGTCGTCCGCGGCCTGCGGGAGGTCCACACCCTCCTCCACGAAGGCCATGCCTGTGTAGGGGCCGTTCACGAAGAAGCGGGGGTGGTGGGGATTGACACCGACCATGTTGGCCACGATGCTGCGGGCCGGCTCCGCCCCCCAGAAATTGACCATGCCCACGGGCAACCTCTCCAACACCTCCTTGAGGGACGGCGAGCCGTGAGCGAAATAGGAGATGACCAACGCGTCCCGCACGGCCTGCACGGCCCGCCCAGCCGGCAGATCGTCCAACAGCTTGAAGACCTCCACCACCCCGGAGTAGTTTGCGATGGAGGGCTTGAGAATGGTCAGGTTGCCGGTGACCAGGGACACCACTGTGGGTATGAGGGTGGGAACGATGGAATTGCCGGAACTGATGATGAGCACCGGTCCCACAGGAACGTGTCGGAACATCTCGTTCTCCTCCATCCCCACGAAGCGGTGCAGGGCCTCCGCCCCTCCCTGCACCGAGGCCTCCAGGTTCCTCCTTATGTTCTGTGCTCCTAGCACCGAGGGGACGAAGGACAGCTCTGTATCCATGAGCGCCGGGGAATAGCCTGTGGAGGAGGACATCTCGGCCTTTAGACGATCGAGAGAACCAGCATCCAGCTTCCTCTTCCACAGACGGGCCATTCCCTCGATGACCTCCAGACGCTCCTCGATGGGAATGGACGAAAGAAGGGATTGCACCCGGGGGGCGGAACGCACCACCTCCTCCAGGGCGGAGGACGAGAGCTCCAGCACGTCCTCCTTCCCCCCGCTGGGCACGGTCTCAAGATGCCTCCCGAACAGCAACGGCGCCACCTTGGGGCACATGACCCGGGCCATGCACGTTCGGTAAGATAAATGATGGCGCTCACTGCCCCTTGCCCATCATCTCTTCCAGGGTGCCCCCACAGGCCCGCTGCAGGTCCCAACCCTCCTTGACGCTGAGCCGGCGCTTGTAGACGAACTCCTTGCCGTAGAGGCCGGGGGAAGGGTGGCAGGTCATGATGTCCCCGGGATAGAAGACCTCCAACCAGGAGGTGGTGAAGGGATTGAAGATGCCCAACACCCCCTCCGCCCCATCATCCTCCAGCAGCTCGAAGGTCAGGGGGTCCAGCAGGAAGGTCTCGGACAGGGGATGGGGGACCTTGTCCATCACCCCGAAGCGGTCGATGAGCGCGGTGAGGGTCTCGGTCATGCCCAGAACGTCCATGAAAGGCGTGTCCCGCACCTTTCCGGAACGGTCCTGGCTGAGGAAATGCCTACGGCCGTTGGAGACCAGCTGCGGATACTCGGGAAGGTCGGCGAAGCCCTTGCTCCCGCCCCCGGTGACCACCACCCCTCCCTTCCCCAGACGCACCGGCGGGGCGCCGGAGGCCATCCTATAGGCAAGCTTCTTGCCCACACCCATTCCCTCGAACCTCTGGCACATGATGTGCACCCCGGCCGGGGCGGTGAAGAAGAGCTTGGGCTCCTTCTTGGACTTGAGGAACTTGAGAAGGTTCTCCCTGTTCGGCACCAGCTTCTGCCAGGGCGTCCCGGCCTGGTCCTTGTTCTCCAGGTCCATGCCGTAGAGGAGCTCGATGCCTTTCTTCTCCAGGGTCAGATGCACGAAGGCCACGAAGCTGAGCTTGTATCGCAGCTCAGGGGCGGCCATGAAGAGCGCCACACCCTCCCTTTCCTTCAGTACGTCCCCGTAAACGTACTCGAAGAGATCCGTATTGGCCTTGAGCATGATGGCCAGGTCCACCGGGGAACGGTACACCCGCACCGGGTCCTTGCCGGTGGTGCCGCTGGAGGAGAAGGACTCTCCTCCTTCCTCAACGTCCTGGATGAGGAAGCGCTTCTGCCCCTCCCCCCGCAGCATGTCCGAAGGGATGGCCAACTTGGCCACGTCATGCAAGGTGGCCTTGGCCGGGTCGATCTCCAGCCTCTCGAAGAGTTCAGCGTAATAAGGGCTGTGCCTGGCGAAATATTGCAGCGCCTCCCTCCGCAGGGATGCCCTGAGCGACGCCAGGTCCTCCGTGCTCATCTTGAACAGCGAATCCCCGTTGATGAGTTCCCACACCCTCCTTACGTAGGGATCGTTCAGAAGCGCGCTCCTGGCCCCACGTTCCATTATCTCCTCGGCGGTCGTCATTGGGCTCCCTGCTGGAGGAGAAGGACCACTGGCCATATAGTCTTTATTTCAGGACAATGACGGCGCTCATAATGCATGCCCGGTGGCCTTGACCAATAACCTCTCCACAAAGATGGACTTGGCCTCGCAATAGGCGTCCCGGTCCTGACGGAATCTCCTGGCCAGCGTCCTTTTCATTTCCCCGTACTCCCGGGCGTCGTCCGGATGCTCACGCAACCAGTCTCGGAACGCTATGTGGTGATGATGCTCCCAGCTGTCCTTGATGACCACGTGCAGATGATAGGTTCGGGGAAGGCCCTTTCGGAAGAAAAGCCGTCCGCTTTCGTCTATCGGTAAATGCTCATAGTCTAAAGGGAGTAGTGCGGAACGAAGTTGGTCCAGGTCGAACTCCTCCACCAGCACCATGATGTCGATGATCGGTTTGGCCAGGAGACCGGGCACGGCGGTGGACCCGATATGCTCGATACCTTCGGACATCCGTCCCAGGACATGAGCCAACCTCACTCTCTCCTCTTGGAACATGGAAGGCCATTCGGGCTGATACGGTGAGAGGCGTATCTCCTCCCGGGGGTCCATGATGCCAAAGGCCGTCACGTTCATCAGACAATTGAAGGAAATTGAAGAACCATACTGTTTTGCCTGTGGACGCCATGAACGCCCAACATCTCCACCATTTTCCATGAAAAGAGGTCGGCCCCGTCCCGACCCAGATCTCACATATTCGCACTTCATATCCTATGAAGAGTAAGGAGGCACCTACAGTATATCTGGCATCACCCGATAGGTGATTTTATATACACTGGAAAGACAAGTAAATAGGAAACTGTCCGGGAGGTATTATCAAGACAGTTTGGGGGCGTTTCCTTGAAAAAGATTCTCATCCTTTTTATCACAATTGTTCTACTGCTCACATCCCTCCCATCTGGGCTTACGATTGGGTCTCCTGTTGAGAGCGATCTTTCGATCACCGTGATATTGACGGTCGAAGGCGACATTCAAACCAATGATCCCTGGACCACCGGCTCGACCAATGTGAATGAATGGGCAAAACCGATGTACTATATCTGGTTCGATGACAATGGAAATCCAGAGGATGGACGTTACGGGAACGGTGCCGGCCCCATGTCTGCACAGGTGAACCTTGACACAGGCATGTTGGGACTTCGATGGTACGGTGATGACGGGGTTTGGGGGAACTCGGACGATTATATCAATTGGCCCATCGACCAGACCTCTCCCGGCTCAGGGGAATGGTCCTGCGGTCCCTGCAATATTTCGGCCAAATTGCTCAATGATGGCCATTCCATATCAGTGACCTTCCCTCTAAGCCTGATCGGAAGCCCGCAGAGCTTGGAGATATCCGCAATGACGTCTCCTTGGACCACGTCGGCCCTGGACAACACAGGGACCGGGGTGGGTACGAACGGCTGGATAGTGATATCGGACACCTCGACGACCGATACCTACCTCTTCGAGGACAGCGCCGCTGAATCATTGACCTGGCCGGCAGGTCTGACCCACAGTGAGCTGCTACCCAACTTCGATATCCAAAGCTTGCAGGCAATCATCGGAGGCGAGGGACCTTCAGAGCCCCAGGTCAGAATCGTGTCCACGACCTCTCCCTTGGTGTCCACGGACGGCCCCGTGGTCACTGTTGAGCTGACCAACGAGTTCAATGAGCCCCTGCAGATAGATGTGAACACGACGGTCACCTATCTCACCAGCGGTCAATGGCTATGGTGGGAGGACAATCAGATCGAGATCTCCCCCCAAGGGACCGAGGAGGTCAACGTAGTTATCCCATATTCTATCTATGGCGGTACACCGCTCAAGATCGAATGGACCGCCACGTTCGAAAGGAGCCAGATAGAGTATTACGTGACCTTCACCGATTGCGTGATGACCGCGATGAACACGGTTATCAATGATAGTGAAGGTTATTTCATCATCATCGATAACGCGGACGATTACAATTCCACGTTGGACATCGATTGGGAGAACATCAATCCCCAGTACCAGGATAGTGTGGTGACCTCCTCCGATGGGAAGATCCACCTGATGATGCTCAACTTCTCCACGCATCACAGTCCACTGGATATCAGCCTCTCCTCCGTTCCGGTGGTCGGGGATATCGATGCCGACTCGCTGATGGGGTTGAAGGGGACCGCGGATACGGTGGTCGGGGTCGCCCAGAAGGCGGGCCACATCAAATCCCCCTTCTTGGACAAGCTGGGTGTGATCAGTGCCGGGCTCGATTTCTCCTATACCACCCTCAGATCGCTGGATTGCATACTGACAAGTGATAACTGCCCCGAGGACGACTGGGAGGCTTTCGACATGTTCATCACATGGACCCTCTCCGCTGCCATATTAGGCGGAACGGCCGTCGCATTGCTGGCCACCAGTCCAGGCTGGGCCCCCGCAGGGTTGGCCGTTGCCACGGCCGCCTCCACGGTTTCCGTCGCATATGGGACGGCCAAATTGCTGGCTCCGTTGGTGAAGGAGGCCATGGAGGCCCAGGCCGATGGGGGCTATGTGCCTGAGGACGTGAGCTACATCAGCACCCACCGTTCGATATTCATGGAACCGGACCCGACCGATGAGCAGATGTCCACCGGGTTCTGCGATGTGGTCGCGGGATGCACCAGCGATACCGTGGACTATTGGGGGAGCGACATAGCGCTCGATCTCATCGAGAAGTACCCGGACCAGGACCTCGATGAATGGAACTATACGGGAGTGAAGACCGCGCCGCTCATGGACTACGCGGACGGCGAAATGGAAGGCACGCTGCTCTTCTTCGAACTGACCAATGAGGAGACCGGGGATACCACCATCTCTCCCTTCATCATCGAAACGGAAGGTTCGATGGAAATGGTCTATCACGGTGAGATGCCCGAGCCAACGTTCCAATATCAGTTCAATTATGACATCAACACCCATCAAGGCACCTTGGGCACGCCAAGCTATGTATACGGACAAGGGACCCAGATAAGGATAGACGAACCGAGCGGCAACGGGGACCTCGACCTGCACGTATATGTGGATGATCTGCACATCGGAGTGAATTATGACACAGGGGAGGTGGAGAACCAGGTCCCGGGCGCCTGGTACTGCGGGGATGTCGATACCTCCATCTGGACCGAGATGATCGTCCTTCCCGAGGACATTGATGACTACAGGGTGGTGATCAATGCCGCTGATGCCGAGCAATCTTTGGAGGATTATCAGTTCAATGTGTTGGTCCTTGACGATGGCCTTATCATGGCGGAGCTGGATGAGGAGGAGCAGATAGCCCAGGGCGAGATGAAGGAGTTCACAATTCACGAATCGATGCAGGACGGTGAGTTCCAGATCGACGTCGCGGAAGGGGGAGGAGTGGGATCGATGATCGTATTAATGGTGGTGATCGTTCTCGCCGTTCTGATCGTCGGTATCCTGCTGTTAAGGAGAAGGAGGAAGGGATGAGGGCTGCCATACCTCCAACCCTCCATTGGTCCGAACGACGATTCGATGGTTTACTATGCTCAATGGATCGGATATGGGCCTCTCATCTCCGCCAATCCGTACCAATGACCACGCCCGGGGCCATTCGCTAATGGGAGATACGCTTAAATATAATGCTATTCATGAAGAAAATCCGTGTCAAACGACAACATGGGTGAGATGATTTCGATGCTTTTACCAGTGCTCACTGCAGTCGTCGTCTTGTGATAGAGGACGTACTTGATTAGGACGTCCTCCGGAATTGAGGAATGAGAGGTTATTGTATGAAAGGTTCGAAGGCCATTCTGGAACTGCTCGAGGGACAGGGGGTGGACGTCATGTT
This sequence comes from Methanomassiliicoccales archaeon, assembly GCA_016926075.1. Taxonomy (GTDB): domain Archaea; phylum Thermoplasmatota; class Thermoplasmata; order Methanomassiliicoccales; family UBA472; genus UBA472. Next base: position 11,408 of record JAFGPG010000066.1, on the reverse strand, counting down.
CGGTTACCCTGGCGGGGTCACCATTCCCATCTACGACGAACTGTTGGGTTCGAAGATCCACCATGTCCTGGTACGCCATGAGCAGTGTGCCGCCCACATGGCCGACGGTTACTCCAGGTCGACCGGGAGGACCGGTGTGTGCATCGCCACCTCCGGCCCCGGGGCAACCAACCTGGTGACGGGGGTGGCCACGGCCTACGCCGATTCCTCGCCCATGATGGTGCTCACAGGTCAGGTGGCGACGGGTCTCATCGGCAACAACGCCTTTCAGGAGGCGGACATCTTCAGCCTGATGATGCCCATCACCAAGCACAACTACCGGGTGCTGAGGACCAACGACCTCCCCGAGGCCATCAAGAGAGGCATGGGCATCGCCAACAGCGGGCGCAAGGGCCCTGTGCACATCGACCTGCCGGTGGACGTGCAGAGGGGAGAGATCGACCCGAAGAGACTGGAGGAGGAGTTCCCGGTCCCCGCCCCCTTCGAGGACTTCTCCGCGGTCCTGGACGCGATCAAGGTGCTCCGCGACGCGGAGCGACCGGCGCTGTTGGTGGGCGGCGGTGCCCGCTGGTCCGGGGCCTCAAGCGAGGTGCAGCGACTGGCCGAGATACTGATGGCCCCGGTGATCACCACCATCATGGCCAAGGCCATCATCCCCGAGGACCACCCGCTCTCCTTGGGCATGCTGGGCATGCACGGGCGGGAATGTTCCCGTCGGGCCCTGCTGGAGGCGGACGTGATCCTCGCCATCGGGGCCCGCTTCTCCGACCGCACCATTGGCTTCGACAGCGAGATGTCCAAGGAGACCAAGGTGGTGCATCTGGACATCGATCCCATGGAGGCGGGCAAGAACCCGCGCACGAAGGTACGGCTGGTGGGGGACGCCCGAAAGGGCCTCCAGCTCATCATCAAGGGCCTAGGTCGTTCCCGGGAGGGGAGCGCATGGAGCAGGAGGATCAAGGAGCTGTCCGAGGGATGCATCTGCGACATCGACATCGACGAGGACCCCATCAAGCCCCAGAAGGCGGTGTGGGAGCTGCGCAAGGTGCTGGCACCCGATGCCTTCGTGGTCACGGAGGTGGGTCAGAACCAGATGTGGGCCGCGCACTTCATGCGCCTCAGGCACCCTTACCAGTTCATCACCTCCGGGGGCATGGGCACCATGGGCTTCGGCTTCCCGGCCTCCATCGGTGTCAAGTACGCCCACCGGGACAAGCAGGTGGTGGACGTGGCCGGCGACGGGAGCTTCCAGATGGTCTTCCAAGAGCTGGCCACGGCCATGAGCGAGGAGCTGCCGGTGGTGGTATGCCTTCTCAACAATGGGTGGCTGGGCATGGTGAAACAATGGCAGAAGCTGCAGTGGGACCGCCGGTACAGCAGCACCGAGCTGCGCAACAACCCCGACTTCGTCAAACTGGCCCAGTCCTTCGGGGCCGAGGGGGTGACCGTCACCCGGTGCAGCGAGCTCAACGACGCCTTCAAAGCGGCCTTCGCATCCGACGTGCCCTTCGTGGTGGACGTACGCACCGACCCCGAGGAGGACATGCTACCCATGCTGCCGGGAGGGGTGCCCAGTACTTCGGGGACGATCCGCAAGCGATGTCGCTGGAGCCAATGCTGACGAATGTAGAACATTGTAAATAATGGGGAAAGATTGCATCACAGCAACTGACGGTGGTCACATGGCAAGGATCTATCACGAGTCGGACGCCGACCTGGGCGTCCTGAAGGGGAAGAAGGTCGCGGTCATCGGTTTCGGGAGCCAGGGCAGGGCTCAGGCCCTCTGTCTGCACGACAGTGGGCTGGACGTGACCGTGGGTGTGCGGAAGGACGGGCGGTCCTGGCACGAGGCCAAGAAGAACGGTCTGAAGGTCGACACCGTGGCCGGCGCGGTCAAGGGCGCGGACGTGGTCATGGTGCTCATACCGGACGAGGTGCAGGGTGAGGTGTACAGGACGGAGATCGAGCCCCACCTCAAGGAGGGAGCGGCCCTGGACTTCGCCCACGGGTTCGCCATCACCTTCGGGGTCATCGTGCCCCCCAGGACCGTGGACGTCATCATGATGGCCCCCAAGGCCCCCGGGCCTATGGAACGCAAGGTCTTCGTGGATGGCTTCGGGGTCCCCGCGCTCATCGCCGTGCAGCAGGACCACACCGGAAAGGCCAAGTCCATAGCCTTGGCCCTGGCCAAGGGCATCGGCGCCACCAAGGCCGGCGTGCTGGAGACCGATTTCCGGGAGGAGGCCACCTCCGACCTGTTCGGGGAGCAGGCGGTGCTCTGCGGGGGCGTGACCGCCCTCATCAACGCCGGGTTCCAGACCCTAGTAAGTAGGGGATACCAGCCGGAGATCGCCTACTTCGAGTGCCTGCACGAGGTCAAGCTCATCGTGGACCTCATCTACCAGGGGGGGATGATGAACATGTGGAGGAACGTCTCCAACACCGCGGAGTTCGGTGGGCTCGTCAACCGCGACCAGGTCATCAACGACGAGAGCCGCGCGGCCATGGAGAGGATGCTGGACCGCATATGCTCCGGGGAGTTCGCCAAGGAGTGGCTGGCCGACGCCGGGGCGGGCATGCCCCGCATGAAGGCCATGGAGAGAGCCGAGGCCGAGAGCCAGATCGAGAAGGTGGGCACAGAGATCCGGGCCCTCTTCGAGACCAAGAAGTGACGAAACCATTTTCACCCCTCCACCCCTTCCCCATCCCCGGGAGAGCATGGAACGCATCTTGTTGAGAAGCAGGTACCAACAGTGGGAGGTCGAACTCAATGACACCCGGGCCGCCTGGGAGATATACATATCCCTGCCCTTGGAAAGGGACATCAACGTCTGGGGCGGGGAGTTCTACTTCCCGGTGCCCGTGGAATGCGAACTGGAGAACGGCCGCAAGGTCCTAGAGGAAGGGGAGGTGGCATACTGGCCGGAGGGCAGCGCCATCTGCTTCTTCTTCGGTCCCACCCCAGTGTCCAGCGCCGGAAGGCCAGAGTCATACTCCCCGGTGACCCCGGTGGGCAGGGTACTGGGGAACGTGAGCGCCCTGGCCGAGCTGGCGGACAGGACCGCGGTCACCTTGGAGAGGGCGGACTGATCACTCGCTGCCCACGATCTCCAGCCCCTCGAAGAGCACCGAGGGGATGATACAGTTCAGCTGCACGGAGGGGTCGTCCCCCACCGCGCCCACCCTCATCAAGGCCTGGTACAGGTTGCCCACCAGCAGGCACTGGTCGATGTAGCCGTCCACCGCCCCTTCCCGCACCAGCCTGGCGCTGCGCACCTCCAGGGCGAAGCCGCCGGTCACCCCGTTGACCTCCGGGGCGGCCAGCTTCTCGACGACCAATCCCTCCTCCATCCCGGATATCATGTCCTCCACGCTCTTCCCGCCCGGTCCCCAGATCAGGTTCACAGGCATGGTGGCCCCTCCCCTGCGGTACAGGTTGAGGGGGTCGGTAGGGTCCCGGCGAACGTAGTTGCCCGTGGGGGACACCTTTCCCATCTGGGCGTGGTAATTGTCATAGAGGAGGTTCCTGAGCACGCCCCTCTCCACCAGAGGCCTTTCCTTGGTGGGCGTGCCCTCGTCGTCGTACTGGCAGGAGAGGGACGAACGGGGGTCCCAGGGCCGGTCATGGAGGTCCACCAGCCGATTGCCCACCTCCTTTCCCACCATGTCCTTCCAAGGGGAGCGCTGCCGCAGGGCGTTCTCACCGTCCAGGGAATAGCCGACCGAGGACAGCAGCATCTCCGCCAGCTCCTCGGGAGGGATCACCACCGACCCGGTCATCCTTCCCTTGAAATGTACCGCTCCCTGGGCGTTCACGGCCTTGTCCCTCAGCCTCTCCCCCATGGCCTGAGGGTCCAGTCCGGACAGTCCCGAGGAGCAATAGCGCTCGCATCCCTCCCCCGGGTCCGCCCCCTGGGTCATGGAGGTGAAGTGGGCATAGACCATGGTCCCCCTCTCCCTGAGGAGGGCGCCATTGGAATTGGCCAAGGACCTCTCGACGACACCCGCGCGCAGCAGGCCGCGGGGGACCTTCAGACCTTCCCCCAGGGCCCTGACCACCTCGGAGGCCTTCTCCCGCAGCGTCTCGGTGGTGGCGGACAGTACGTCCTCCTGACATACGTCGACCGTGCCGCTGGGATACTGGAATCCGGGGAAGCGCTTGAAGTGAGGGTCCGGGCGGGAGAGACGGGCCAAGGCCACGGCCTTCGCCCCGCACTCCTCCAGTTCCCGCAGTGAGTGCAGGGTGGTACTGGACTGCCCCAGCCGTCCGTTCACCGACACCCGCACCGAGGCTCCCAGGTCGAGCTTGTCCTCCAGGTTCTTGATGCGGTCGTCATCGATATAAGCGGTGAGGGAACGCACCCGCACAAGATAGGTCTCCGCCTCCTTGGCCCCCTCCTCCAGGACCTTGCGCAGCGCCTTCTCGGCCGTTCTCTCCAGGTCCATTCAGTCACCTCCCAGCACGATCTTGAAGCGGCAATGTGGACCGCCGGAGGAGACGGGCACCCAGTCCTCGATGCCCTTACCGCAGGTCCCGCCATCAAGCTCCACCGTGTCGCTCACCGCGTCCGCCGTCCTGAGTATCTCCAGGGCGTTCCCCGTAAGAGTGAAGGAGCGCAGCATCCTGGTCACTCGCCCGTTCTCGATGAGGTATCCACGCAGCGCCTTGGCCTCGAAACCCCCTCCCACCGGGTCCTCCATGCCGCTGATCATGCGGTCGGTGAGCACCCCGTACCGGACATCGGCGATCATCTCGTCCAGATCCTGATCGCCCTTGTCGAAGAAGGTGTTGGTCATGCGCACCCATACCCGCCGGTCGTAGCTCTGGGCCCGGCCGTTGCCCGTGGGCTCCACGTCCATCTCCGCCGCCGTCTCCAGGGACTGCATGTAGCCCTGGTACACCCCGTCCTTGATGATGACCGTGCGGGAGGCCGCCGTCCCCTCGTCGTCGAACGGTATCGTTCCCCGGGCCCCGGGCACCGTGCCGTCGTCCAACATGGTGATCAAGGGGGAGCCCACCTCCTTTCCCACCATGTCCGTTAGGAAGGAGCGGCGTTTCACTATCTCATCGGCCTCGGAGGCGTGCCCCATGACCTCATGGGCCAGTAGCCCGGATATGCTCGGCGAGGTGATGCATGTCAGCAGGCCGGAGGGCGCCTTCTCCGCCGTAAGCATCTTGACCGCCTCCTTTCCCACCTGGCGTCCGAAGGCCTCCAGGTCCGTATCCCTCACCACCTCGTAGCCCCTCGTCCCTCCCTTGATGTCATAGAAGAACTCGGTGCGGCCAGCCTCGGAGGCCACCGCCTCCACCATGATGGTGGAACGCACCTCCTCCCAGCTCAGATGGCGGTCGTGGCTGCTCACAAGCATGTTCTGCCTTATCTCCTCGCGCAGCATGGAGTTGGTGTTGACGATCCGGGGGTCCACCCTCTGGGCACGGTCCATGTCCAGGACCGCCTGCACCTTCTCCTCCGTGCCCACCTCGGCGGGATGCAGCCCCACCTCGGCCCGGAGGTCGGACCGAAGCCCGGCGCGTTCCGGAATGGGCCTCCCGGACGCGTTCCCGGCCATGGCGTTCCGCACGGCCAAGGCCGCGGCCTCCACCAAGGCCTCCTTGGACACGTCCACCGTGGTCGCGTATCCCCAGGCCCCCTTCTTGCGCGCCCGCAGGCAGGCACCCCTCATGCGGTCCTCGGAGATGCGCTTGACCGCCGCATCCACCACCGCCACCGCCGTGGTGGTGATGACCTGATGGCGGGCATCGCAGAAGTCCGCTCCCTCCGCCCGCATACGCTCCACGGCCAGATCCAATAGGTCCATCATGATATCACCTTCAAATCCCTTTCCGCATCGGTGAGCATCTCGTACCCATCCGCGGTGATGAGCACATCGTCCTCGATGCGCACCCCGCCCTTACCGGCGATGTACACCCCCGGCTCCACGGTCATCACCATGCCCTCCCTCAGCGGGAAGTCCAGGTTGATGGACATGCGCCCGCCGTCATGCACCGAGAGCCCCAGCCCATGGCCGGTGGAATGGACCATGAGGTCCTTGAACTCGCTGGCGTTGATCACCGAGCGCGCCGCAGCGTCCACATCCTTACCGTTCACCCCGGCCCGGATCACCTTCAGGGCGGCCATCTGGGCCTCCTGCACCACCCGGTACATGCGCCTCTGCCAGTCCCTCACCTCTCCCACGAAGAAGGTACGGGTGAGGTCCGAGCAATAGCCCTCCACCTTGCAGCCGAAATCGAAGAGAGCGGTGTCGCCCTCCCTGAGCACGGCATCCCCCGCGATATAATGGGGCTCGGCCGAATGGGGGCCGAAGGAGGCGTTTGTGCCAAACGCCGTCCCGCTGGCGCCTCCCTTCGTCATACGGTACTCGATCTCAGCCGCCGCCTCATGCTCCTTCATCCCCCGTCTCAGGAAATCCGGTATCTCGTCAGCCACCCGGGAGACGATGCGGCATGCCCTGCGTATGCGATCGATCTCCTCGCGGTCCTTGATCTGCCGGGCGGCCTGCAGCCCCGAGCTCACGTCCAGCAGCCGGGCGTCGTCGGCCAATCCTTTCAGCTCCAGATAGTTGGCATGGGTGATGCCATGGGCATTGAACCCCACCGTACGGAAACGAGAAAGAAAGGAGGTGGCCACTTCGTTGAACTCCTTGAGGGATCTGTAGACGAGCACCTCGGCGCGCCCGGCGCGGGCCGAGCTCTCCTCCAGAGTGGAGGTGATGATGGTGGAAACCCCATCGGGGGTGATGACCCCCAAGCAACCCTCGAAGAGACCGACCTTGGTGCCGGTCACGTAGGGGAAGGCCACATCTATCAACGGCTCCTCAGCGTTCATTATGACTATGGCGTCCAGCTCCTCGGGGCAATTGGAGAATATCCACTTCACGCGCTCCTTCATCCCGCTCACGAGGTCGGAAGGGCGTTGACGATATATAGGGATGTTCTAGATCCCTATCCAAACATTGCTGGCGATGCGTTTGATGGCCGATATGGCCGACAAGGCCGCCAGATAGCTGGTGGCCGGATTGGAGGGGAAGGGCAGGTTGTCCGTCTCGCACACGATGTGACCGAAGACGCCCCTCACCTCCAGACGGTGGGTGTTACAGTCGCAGCGCGGATCGCACACCAGTTTGACCTTGGTCTTGTCCAGCCCAATGCCTATGAGCGATATGGTGGCCGAGACGTTGATGTTCTTGGGGAAGTGGGCCACCGCCTCCCGGGCCGGTCCCTCGAAAAGAACGGTCCTCTCCTTAAGGTCATTGACGTCCACACCCTTGGACATCAGGTACGGGACGTCCTGGAAGCTCTTGGGGCCCTTTGTGGAGGTCAGCTCCACACTGTCGATGACGTCCGCAGAGGCCGAATGCAATCCGTCGGTGCCGCAGATGGCGCCGGAAGGCACGTACAGACGTCCGCCCCTCCTCCTGGCCACATTGAAGCATCGCTCCCTGGTCTCGTCATCCGCGAAGGCCCCCACGCTCATCACCAGCACGTCCACCCCTCTGCCCAGGACGATGGGCACGTAGTGCTGCACCGCTTCCTGTGAGGCGGCCTCCACCACCAAATCCACGTTCTTCAGGTGGGCCTTGACGCTCTCGTCGGTGTGGGAGATGAACTTGGCCTTCCTGCATTCCTTGGCGATCCTCTTGGCCCGGTCCTCGTTCTTGTCCGTGATATAGAATATATCGATCTCTTCCATGCCCTGGATGGCCTCGGAAAGCGTGGTGCCGATGGCTCCGCTGCCGATGATGAGGAGTCGCATCGGCGCATAATCACCTCACCCCGATATAACCTTGTCCCCGCCCTGTCCCAGCGCTTCCGCCATCGCGTCCATGACCGGAACAGGGTTATTATCCCTCTGAACAATGCCAGGTACATGAGGTACCGGACCCTGGAGCATACCGCGGACGTCATGGTGGAGGCCTACGGCGACACCTTGGAGGAGTGCTTCGCCAACGCCGCCTTCGCCCTCACCGACCAGATGGTGGACGCCTCCCAGGTGCTCCCCAGGGACATGAGGGAGGTATTCGCCGAGGGGGACGATCGCGAATCGATGCTCTACAACTTCCTCTCCGAACTGCTCTTCATCTTCGATGTCAGCGGAATGGTCTTCTCCCGCTTCGAGGTGCGCTTCGAAGGGTGCAAGGTGCTCTGCAAGGCCTGGGGTGAGCCCTTCGATCCCCTGCGTCATCGACCGCGCAATGAGGTCAAGGCCGTCACATATCACATGATGATGGTGGACCCCAATAACCGCTCGGTCCGCCTGGTCCTCGACATATGAGCACCCCGCCCTTTCCCGGAGGGCGCTATTTAATAAGAGGGCGGTCCGTTATGCCCTCCGCTACCGGATAAGGGCTAGGAGGTGCATGCATGGAGTTCGACCTGTTGGACGAGGCGATGCCGTTCGAGGGCAAGATACTGGTCTCCGACCTGCAGGGTCCCATCACCGCCAACGACAACGCCTACGAGATCACCGCCCGGCTGGTGGACAACGGGGGACAACTGTTCAGGGTGCTCAGCCGTTACGAGGAGGTCCTGGCCAAGGTGATACGCAAGGAAGGGATCAAGGCCGGGGACACTCTGCGTCTGGTGCTGCCCTTCCTGAAGGCCTACGGCGCTACCGATTCCTCGATGCTGAGGCTTTCCAGGGAGGGACTGAGGGTGGTGCCGGGGGCGGACAAGACCATGCGCTACGTGCAGGAGTTCATGTCCACCTTCGTGGTCAGCACCAGCTACGAACATTACGTGGGGGCGGCCTGCGAGGAAATAGGGTTCCCCTTCGAGAACGCCTTCTGCACCCGCCTTAGCATGGACATGTACGAGGTGGATGAAGGGGAGATGCGTACCTTGCGCAGGATGGCCCAGGAGATCGTCAGGATGCCCCTCATCGATCTGCCCTACAACGCACGGAGCGTGCGAGACCTCTCCCCGGACGACCGCCTCATCGTGCGACGCCTGGAGGACATTTTCTGGACCGAGATTATGGAGCTTTCCAGCCATCAGCTCCTTTCACAGGTCAATCCAGTGGGTGGGGATGAGAAGGCCACCTCGGTGGTGGAGATATGCAAGCGGCTCAGCGTGCCCCTGGAGGACTGCATGTACGTGGGGGACGGGGTTACCGACGTCCGTGCCCTGCAGGTGGTGCGTCGCAGCGGCGGCCTGGCCATATCCTTCAACGGAAACGCGCACGCCCTGAGGGAGGCGGACCTGGCGGTCATGTCCGGGGACACCATCGTCACCTCCATGCTGGCCGAGCTCTTCTACCGCTCCGGTAGGGAAGGCGTCCTGGAAGCAGTGGAGGCATGGGATTACGATTCATTGCGCTCCTCAGGAATGGTGCACGAATATCTGTTAAGGGAATGTGCGAGGCTCTTCCCCTCCTCCCCTCCGACCGTTGCTCTCATCAACAAGGACAACCTGCCAGAACTGCTCACGGCGAGCTTGGAGCAACGAGAACTGGTGCGCGGCCCTTCCAATCTTTGAACAGTTGACCAGCCTCCTCACGACCTAGGAATATCACTTTTCGAGAAGGGGTCGATACGTTAAAATAGGCTCTTCAATGTGCCTGAACCTATGTCCACGAGGATGCTCATGCCCCTTTCCCGCCCCAAGCATCGGCGGACGGAGATCTCCGTGGTGCCCGAACCGGAAATGTTGGACTACTACCTCGAGGAGTACCGATTAGGTAGGGTGACCCACACTCTCATCAGGACCGACCCACCATCCAAGGGTCTGAGCCAGCGGCTCCCCCTAGGCACCGAAGGCCCCAAGAGGCAGGACGGGCTGGTGGGTCCCCTGGACGTATGGCTGGTGCATGACCTGCTCAAAGACCTAATCAGCTGACCCAGATTGGAAAGGTGATGATGATGAGCAAGACCTTAGGCGCCTTGGGAAATTTCGTGGGCAGGCGCCCGAAAATGTCCATTCTCGTAGTGATACTGATCACCGCGCTCTCCCTGTTCTCGGTGGCATTCAACGGCATCAACAGCAGCTTCCAAAACTCCGATTTCATGCCCGAGAACGAGGTCACCCTGGCGAATACAGAGATATCGGAGACCTTCGCCACGGACTACAGCGTCACCGTGCTGGTCAAGGGGATCGACGATGACGTGATAACCCAGAAGGCCTTCCTGGACGTCCTCAGGGCGGAATGGAACGCGATGAACGACAGTGCCCTGGTCTCCTACATGAGCACACCCTCCCAACCCTCGTACTCCCTGGTGAGCCCGGTGGACATGATCGTCACCTCCATCCTGATGTCCTTGAACGATACTCAGGTGGCGTCCATCACCGGACTGAGCCAGGTGCCCACCTATGACAATCTCATCAGGATGATGGATGTCACCCCCACCTATATGCTCAAGGGCGCGGTGCACGGTCTCCTTATCTCCAACTACACCCCCGAACAGGTGAAAACATACCTTCCACGCCTGTTCACCGGTGATTTCGATAGCAACTCCCCAGCACCAGTGGCCAGGGGAGCCTTGATCATGTTCAGCTTCAGCAAGGATGCGGTCGAGGTCATCGTCCCCGCCCTGGACCTGGAGAACGCCCTGCGGGCCGATATGGGCTCCGGCGGGGAAGGGGCGGCCATATCCGTGATGGGCATGGCCATCATCAGCGACAGCATCATGGACGCCGCCATGGACTCGGTGAGCAACCTGTTCCCAATAGCCATATTGGCAATCGTGGCCATCCTGCTCCTGATCTACCGCGACCTAGCGGACACCGTCATAGGACTGACAGGACTGGTGCTGGCGATCATCTGGATGTACGGTTTCGGCACTGCCCTGGGCTTCTCCTTCAACCCCATGACTCTTGTGGTGCCCATACTGATACTGGGGCTAGGTATCGATTACAGCATACACCTGGTCATGAGGTACCGGGAGGAACGGTCGGATGGCGAGGACCCACCGTCCTCCACAAAGAGGACCATACTCTCCGTGGGAGAAGCCTTGGTACTGGCCACGGTCACAACGGTCATCGCCTTCCTGTCCAACGTCACATCCTCCATGCAGGCCATCGCCGAGTTCGGCATACTGGCCGCTGTGGGCATAATCTCCAGCTTCGTGGTGATGATCATGATGGTCCCCGCCGTCAAGGTGTTGAGGGATGCCCGCAACGCCAAGAAGGGCAAGGAAAGCCGGCACTATCAGAAGCGGGCCAATGGGAAGTACAGCGCAAGCCGCTTCAACACCGCCGTTGGTAAGCTGACCCACAAGGCCCCCTGGACAGTGGTGGGCGTGGCATTGCTGATCACCGCCGGGGCCGGGTACGGAGCGATGAGCCTGCAGACCACCTTCGATCTCAACGATTTCCTGCCCGAGGAGATGGACGTGGCCAAGGACATACAGTTCCTTACCAACGAGTTCAACATCACCGGTGGCTCCTCGGC
>JAFGPG010000065.1 GCA_016926075.1 Methanomassiliicoccales archaeon | reverse complement strand
CTCCTGGAACCCTCCGTCCATCCACTTGGTCAGTGGCGTTCCCTCCTTCACCACCAGTCCCCCCGCCCCCTTGGGTCCGTGGACGGTATGGGCGCTCACGGTGACCAGGTCCACCGGCAGCTTCCCGTAATCGCTCGGTACCCTCAGGAACGCGTGGGTGGCGTCGGTGTGCAACAGCGAGCCCTTGTCGTGCACGATGTCCCCCACCGCCTGGATGTCCTGCAGGGTGCCGATCTCCTGGTTGGCCTGTTGGACCGAGACCATCATGGTGTCCTTGGTGACCGCCTCCTCCAGCGCCTCCAGGTCCAGCAGCCCGTCGGGGTCGACCGGCACGGTGGTGAGCCTGCATCCTTGCCTTTCCAGGGCCTTGGCGGAGTTCATGACCGGGAAGTCCTCTATTGCGCTGACCACGATGTGCCTCCCCTTCTCGCCCTTCAGCGCTATGACCACCCCTTTCAAGGCGGTGTTGCTCGATTCGGTGTCCCCGGAGGTGAACAGTAGCTCCCCCTCCTGCACTCCCAGAGCTTCAGCCAACGACCCTCTGGCCTCCGTCAGGGTCTCCCGGGCCTCGATGCCCATGGAATGACCGAACTCCGATGTCGCTACCGCATAGGAGTCCAGGAAATAGGGGCGCATGGCCTCCAGCACCCTCTCGTCCAGGCGGGTGGCGGCAGCGTTGTCCATGTAGATCATCCCATCACCTCAGATGAAAAGGGTGATCTGGGAATCCTTGGCCTCGTTCACGTAGGTCCCCACCGCTCCGTACTCATCGATGAGGTCCTCCCGGAGCTGGGAGCGGGTGATGCCCATGACCTCCATGGTCATCTCGCAGGCGATGATCCTTCCGCCCAGCTCCCGGAAGTCGGACATGAGCTTGTGCAGTTCCTCGACCCCTGCCGCTCTCATGCGCCGCTTGACCATCCAGCGTCCCAGCCCCAGCATGTTCATCTTGGAGAGGGAACCTTTGTCCAGCCCATCCTTCTTGAGCCTCAGAAGCCCGAAGAATGTGAAGTACATGGACACCTCCATGCCCATGGACAGGGAGCCGCTTCCGATTATCAGAGCGCTGTAGATCTTATCCATCTCCCCGCTGTGCACGATGATTGATGTTTTCCCAGGCATGTGATCACTCCTTGACCTTGCGGATGCGGATGGTCCACATCTTCCCATCCTCGGTCACCTCTAGCAGTTCCTGCCCCAGCGACTCCACGGCCATGGGTATCTCCTTCTTGGAGGCGGGATGGTCCCCCCTGATCTCCACCACGTCCCCCTTGGTGGCCTTCTTAATGGCCTTCCTCATCTCTATCAAAGGCACTGGGCAGTTCTTGCCCGCGCAATCCACCTTCAGCTCGGCCATTTTATTCCCCTATCAACCATTGGGCGCTGACGGCTAATATACTTGTCCGTTAGGGACAGGGGGCGAACGAAGCCTATGGCCTCACTCCCGCCTCTTGCACAAGACGGGGGAGCACCTCCTCCCAGGCGATGGCCGTGATGTGCACCCCGTGCACGCCCTCCATGCCCCTCAGCGCCTCGATGGTCTCCACGCACAGCCTGATCCCCTCCTCCCGGGGGTCTGAGGCCTGGCGCAGGCGGTCGATCACGGAATGGGGCACTCTCATCCCTGCTATCCTGTCCCTCATGAACAGCGCGGCCTTGTGCGAGCGCAGGGGGATGACCCCGGCCAGCACATGCACCCGGTCCTGCAGCCCACGCTCCCTTACCAAGCGCATGAACCTGTCGAACCGTTCCAGGTCCAGCACGCATTGGGTCTGCACGAACTGCGCGCCGGCGGAGACCTTCTTGGCCAGGCGCAGGGCTCGGAACTCGAAGGGGTCGGCGAAGGGATTGGCGGCCGCCCCCAGGTACAGCTGGGGGGGGTGTGACAGCTCCTCCCCGGCCCAGTTGACCGCCTCGTCCCTCATGCGGCGAAGGACCATCAGCTGCTGTATGGAGTCCAGGTCGTAGACGTTCCTGGCCTGCGGTTGGTTTCCCAGGACCTGGTGGTCCCCGCTGATGCACAGGACGTTGCGCACCCCCAGGGCGCATGCCCCTATGACATCGCTCTGCATGGCGAGGCGGTTGCGGTCCCGGCAGGTCATCTGCATGACCGGTTCCAGACCCTCCTGCAGGCACAGTACCGATGCGGCCAGGCTGGACATGCGCACGTTGGCCCCCTGGTTGTCCGTGAGGTTGAAGGCGTGCGCGCAGCCCTTGAGCCTGCGCGCCAGCGTCCTGAGCCCTTCCTCATCGCAGGACCTCGGAGGCCCTATCTCCGCGGTGACCCCGAACCTACCGTCATCGAGCACCGCCTGCAGTCGGCTGACGCTCATCCTTCCTCCCTCCAGGCCTTCTGTTGTTCCCCGGCCGATGCCTCGGCGTTGACCGTCCTGCGGGGCCCCCCTGAACGACTGGACCTCCAGTCCTTGGGGGGTATGTTGGCCTCAAGCAGGTCCAGGCGCCCCCGGGCCTCCAGGGACCGGACGATCTGCTCCCAGGCGCAGGGGGTGTCCGGGGATATCTCGCATCTTCCGTCCTGGCTCCCCCCGCAGGGCCCGTTCAGCAGGCTCTTGGCGCAGCGGGCGATGGGGCATATGCCGGCGGTGAGGTGCAATATGCAGTCCCCGCAGCCGGCGCATTGCTCCAGGAAGACCCCCATCCCCTCCGGGGCGCCCATGCTGGTGGTGTTCACACCTGGCAGCACATGGAGCTCGGGGCACATGGCCTGCACCACCTGGGCCCCCACCCCGCAGGCCAGGCTGATCAACGTTCCCACGGACCCTTCCAGGGGGGAGAGGAACTCCTTCTCGCAGGCCCTCTCCACGGTGATCGTTGCGACCCTCCATCCCTTGCCCTGAAGCTCTGAGTGCAGGGAGAGGGCCTCGCTAAGCTCCTTGGCCTCCTTCTCCCCACCGGCCAGGCATATGGCGGTGCAGGAGCGGCAGCCCAGGACGGTGATGTCCTTGGCTCCCTCTAGCATGCCCAACAGTTCGGACAATGGCTTTCTCTCCGCGATGATCATGGGCGTCCCTCCGAAACTCGTACCCTTTCGCGCATGTCCTCGACGGCTCGCCTGAACCTTTCCGTCTGATGTTCCGCCAGATGCACCATGGCCACCCGGCCCCGGGGCAGTCCCACGTCGACCAGAAGGTCGTCCAGGCGTGCCGCTCTTCTTCCGGCGACCTCGCTACCGTAATGATGGGCGCAGTTCTCCAGCAGGCAGCCTACGATGAGCACCCCCTCGGCCTCCTGCCGAAAAACGTGCAGCACCTCCCAGGCCTCCACCGCCCCGGTGCAAGGTACCTCCCTGAGCAGCACGTCCTCCATCCCCCCGTCCTCCAGGGCCCGCAGGGCGGCGGGCATCCCGGACCTCGAGCAGCAGTAGCAAACCAGCATCAGGACGGCCTCCCTGGTCCCATGACCGTTCCCCCCACCTCCCCGCGCAGGTCCGTAGGCGCCATATCAATGGCCAGACCGGGGCACATGGCCAAGCACATGCCGCATCCGCGGCACCCCTCCGGCGAGATGACCATGACCCCCTCCTCCAATCGGGGGGCGCGATAGGGGCAGAGGCGGAGACAGGTCAGGCAGAGGGAGCATCTGGAGGTCTCGATGCTGGCCGTAGGGGTCCGCTCCCCTTTGCTCCTCAGCTCGTCCGCCGCGGCGACGGCCACCGCCCTGGCCGCT
>JAFGPG010000064.1 GCA_016926075.1 Methanomassiliicoccales archaeon | reverse complement strand
GGCATCACCAAGGCCATCAGCGGCATCGTCCTGGAGGACATGGAAGTCGAAGAGGCCATGCAGCTACTGAAGTGATCACATGTCCAGCAAGGGCAAGATCGTCTGGGTGAGGTCCGACCACCTACCCTCGGCCGGTGAGCGAAAACGCATGGTCACATCGGCCCTGGAGGCGGGATACTCCAACATCGTGCTGCGCGAGGAGGACGCCGCCCTGAGCAAGGTGGCCAGGTTCTGTTCCATCGTTCGCCAGGGCGACAGGCTCCTCGCGGATGGCAAACAGATCGGGGTGCTGCTCACCATACGCGGGCCGAAGGACGCGGAGAGGGCCTCTAATCTTAAGGGAAAGCAGGAGTTCGTCCTGGTGGAATCGGAGGACTGGAAGGTCATCCCCCTGGAGAACCTCATCGCCGAGTTCCAGGGCAGCAGCACCAAGGTGATCGCCTCCTGCTCCACGCTGGAGGAGGCCAAGCTCTTCGCTGCCACATTGGAGAGCGGGGTGGACGGCCTGGCCATCACTGTGATGGACCCGACCCGGTTGTCCCAGTTCTCCGCCCTGACCAAAGCCCACCTTTCGGACGTGGAACTGGTGGAGGCCACCGTGCGCGGGGTGCGCCCGGTGAACGTGGGGGACCGGGTGTGCGTGGACACCTGCTCATTGCTGAGGGTGGGGGAGGGCATGCTCATCGGCTCACAGTCCGCCTGCCTCTTTCTGGTTCAGAGCGAGGCCATGGACTCCCAGTACGTCTCCTCCCGGCCCTTTCGTGTGAACGCGGGCGCTGTGCACGCCTACGTGCTGGGGGCGGACGGCCGCACCAAGTACCTATCGGAGGTGCGCAGCGGGGAGGAGCTCCTGGCCGTCGATTCCACCGGGAGCACCCGCCCTGTAGTGGTGGGAAGGGCCAAGGTGGAGGTGCGCCCCCTGCTGCTGCTGGAGGCGGAGGTGGATGGGGAGCGCTACACCACCATACTGCAGAACGCGGAGACCATACGCCTGTGCACCAAGGAAGGTTCAATATCCGTCGCGGCAGTTAAGGAAGGCGACAAGGTGCTGGTCCGTCTGGAGAAGGGGGGACGGCACTTCGGGCATGCGGTGAAGGAGAGCGTAGTGGAGAGATGACCAGGATATGCGTGGCGATCTCGGAGGTCGACGTGGCCTCGGCATTGGCGGCGGCCAGGGAGGCGGTCAGCCAGGGCGCTGAGTGCCTGGAGTTCCGTTTCGACGCCATGACCGCGCTCCCGGAGGACCTCTCCCCCTTCCAGGAGTTCAACCTGCGGTGCATAGCCACCCTGCGGGAGAAGGACCAGGGAGGAGGGTGGTCCGGTGATCTGGAGACCAAGTGGGACTTCCTGCGTTCCGCGGCCAAGGCCGGCTTCGACATCGACCTGGAGTGCGGACATCCCCTGATCGGTCGGGTCCATCAGCTGAGACCCGCTAAGATCATCATCTCCTATCATGACTTCAAGAAGACCCCCAACACCGCCCGGGTCATCGAGACCCTGGTGGAGTGCACGGCACGGGCGGACATGACCAAGGCCGCCTTCAACGTGCGCACGGTCAAGGACCTGGCGCAGGTGGTGGAGGGCACCATGTGGTTCGGCCTGAGCAGGGAGCGTTTCACCGTCATCGGCATGGGGGAGCTGGGCATGGTGACCAGGGTGCTGGCCCATCGTCTGGGCTCCGTGCTCACATACGCCTCCTGCAGACAGGGCAAGGAGACCGCCCCCGGCCAACTGGACCTGGGGACCATGAAGTGGCTGGGAAAGGACCCTCTGGTCATCGGCATCATAGGCTACCCTCTGGACCATTCGCTTTCCCCTCAGATGCAGAATGCCGCCTTACGTTCCACCGGCACCCGGGGCATCTATCTGAGCTGGGTGACCCTCAGCGATGAACTGGAGGACATCCTGGACGTGGTGGATGCTTTGGGGATCAGGGGGTTCAACGTCACCATCCCCCACAAGGAGGGCATCATGGGGTACCTGGACCGGGTGGACCCCATGGCCGAAAGGATCGGCGCGGTGAACACCGTGGTCAACGAGGACGGCAAGCTGGTGGGCATGAACACCGACCTGAACGGGGTGCAGATGACCTTCCAGAGGAACGAGGTGGATGTCAAAGGGAAAATGGCCCTGGTCCTTGGGGCGGGAGGGGCCTCCCGCGCCGTCCTGGCCTTCCTGACCTCCCAGGGGGCCGAGGTGGACATCAACAACCGCACCATGGGCCGGGCGGAGGCCCTGGCCAAGGTCTTCGAGGGGGTCACCCCCGTAGGGCGCCGGGTGGCGGAGGAGAAGCGTTACGACATCGTGGTGAACTGCACGCCCCTGGGCATGAAGGGCTTTCCCCAAGAGATCCCCATCTCCCCCCACTGCCTGCAGGAGAGGCAGTTCGTCATGGACACCGTCTACAATCCTCCCACAACACCGCTGCTGGCGGAGGCCGCGCGCAAGGGGGCAAAGGCGGTCAACGGCAAGGACATGCTCATATACCAGGCCCTGGCCTCTTTCGAGCTCTGGACCGGAAAGGCCGCCGAGTACGATGTCATGGAGAGGGCCTTCCGGGAGGCGCAGCCGTGATCGGGAGGGGGGAGGCGCGGGGCGCGGTGACCGTGGTCAACGCCATCGCCGCGGGCAAGGGCTGCGCGGTGGGGGTGGACCTGCGCACCTGGGCCGAGGTGGAGCTTTTCCCGGGCCAGGGCGTGGAGGCCTCCCTGGAAGGCCTTGCGGGAGAGCCCACGGAACTGGTCACGGACTGCGTGGCCGCGGTGCTTGAACTCTTCTCCGTGCGCAGGCGAGCGGTGGTGCGCACCCGCTCCCAGATCCCGGTGTCCAGGGGGTTGAAGAGCAGCAGCGCGGCGGCCAACGCCAT
>JAFGPG010000014.1 GCA_016926075.1 Methanomassiliicoccales archaeon | reverse complement strand
GCCATCGATGACATAACGGTCGAACTTGTCCAGCAGCAGGGATAGGCCATACACGCCCAGGTAGCCGAACTGGTCATAGGCCACCGGGAACTTGTAGCGTTCCAGCAGCAGCTGGCGCATGGCCTTGGGGAATCCCTTGGCCACCACCTTCTCCGCGGAGACCTTGGTCTTGAGGAAAGTGAAGTATGCCAGCACTATGCCGCCCACCGCCGCCACTATGGACAGGTAGGTGAGGGGCGAGGTGAACACCTCGACGAGGCGCTCCCCGACGGTCATCACCTCGGCCTCCTGATAGAAGACGCTGCCGAAGAAGCCGTCCCCGATGAACAGGGAGAAGCCGGACCCGAAGGCCAACATGGTCAGCACGACCAGGGGCAGCAGCATGGCCAAAGGCGCCTCCCGCTTGTGATGACCGTGCTCGATGGCCTGCTTGGCATTATCGCTGGGCTGTCCCTTGAACACCATGAACCACATGCGGAACATGTAGAAGGCGGTCATGAAGGCCGTCAGCACCCCCAATATCCACAGCACCATGAAGGTCAGGCTGCCGTCCCCGGCATGGAAGGTCACCGCCAGCACCTCGTCCTTGCTCCAGAAGCCGGAGAGGGGGGGTATGCCCGCGATGGACAGCGAGGCGACCAGCATGGAGATGCTGGTCACCTTCATGTACTTGGACAGACCGCCCATCTTGGTCAGTTCCTCGGTGTGCACGTAATGGATCACGGAGCCGGCGCCCAGGAAGAGCAGGCCCTTGAAGAAGGCGTGGTTCATGAGGTGGAACAGACCGGCACCGAAGGCCAGGCTGGCCTCGATGTGATGACCGTGATGCCACATGAACGCCCCGGCCCCCAGGGCCAGGATCATGTACCCTAGCTGTGACACGGTGGAGTAGGCGAGCACCCCCTTGATCTTGGGGGCGCAGAGGGCCATGGTGGCAGCGATGAAGGCGGTGACGCCTCCGATGATGCCCACGAAGAGGCTCACCTCGGCACTGGTGGTCAGTATGGGAAAGGCCCTGGCCGTCAGGTAGACCCCGGCGTTGACCATGGTGGCCGCGTGTATCAGTGCGGATACGGTGGTCGGACCTTCCATGGCGTCAGGAAGCCAATCGTGCAACGGGAACTGGGCGCTTTTCCCTATGGCACCACCGAACAGGAAGAAGCCGGCGAGGGCCAGGGTCAATGCGTCGATGGTCCCCATCTCGCTCCACACCAGGGCGAAGTTGAGGGTCTTGAGCTCGGTGAACAGGATGAAGAGGCCGATCATGAACATG
Source organism: Methanomassiliicoccales archaeon (assembly GCA_016926075.1). Classification (GTDB taxonomy): domain Archaea; phylum Thermoplasmatota; class Thermoplasmata; order Methanomassiliicoccales; family UBA472; genus UBA472. The sequence goes on along the minus strand of JAFGPG010000014.1, from coordinate 15,148 downwards.
ACGTCCCCTACCCTGGTGACCAGGAAGGCCTTCTTGGCCGCACTGGCCGCGGAGGGCCTCTCGAACCAGAAGCCGATCAGCAGATAGGAACAGAGGCCGACCAGCTCCCAGAAGATGAACAGCTGTATGAAGTTGTTGGCGATGACCAGGCCCAGCATGACGCCCACGAACAGGCATATCTCGGTGAAGTAGCGGTGGCGGCGCGGACCCTCCTCATGCATGTAGGCGAGGGAGTAGATGATCACCATGAAGGAGATGAAGGAGACCACGATGAGCATCATGGCCGCCACGCCGTCCAGGAACACCCCCATCTCCAATTGGTAATCGGAGGAGAGGATGACCCATGTCATGGACTCCTCATATACGCGCCCGGTGGTCAGGACCTCAAAGGCGACCCACAGCGCCAGGACCATTCCGCCCCCCACGCCCAGTACGGAGACCAGGCCGCCGTTGTCCTTCATCTTGCCGCCCAGGAATCCCACTATGGCGAAGGCGAGCAGGGGTATGACCGGGATCAACCATGCGTAGTTCAGTATGTCCATCATCACCACCTCAGGAGGTTAATGTCGTCGACGTTCACGGTCTTCCTCAGCTTGTTGAGGTTCAGCAGTATGGCCAGGGCTACGGCCACCTCGGCGGCGGCTATGCCGATGGAGAAGAGGGCGAAGACCTGCCCCAAGGCGTCCCCGAAGTAGGTGGAGAAGGCCACCAGATTGATGTTGGCGGCATTGAGCATGAGCTCGATGGACATCAGCACGATGATGGCGTTCTTCTTCAGGACGACCCCGGCCGCCCCGATGGCGAACAGGGACATGGAGAGGACCAGCACGTATTCCAAAGGAATCATTCCTCTTCCTCCTGGGCGATGAACACCCCGCCTAGTATGGCCGACAGGAGAAGAAGCCCCAGCATGAGCACCGCCACCCCGTATTGGTTGAACAGTACCTCGCCGACCTCTGCGGTCTTCAGCAGCGCGTCGCCCACCTCCCCCCATTCCAGGGAGAAGACGGAGTACAGCATGAGCTCGAGGAGAAGACCCACAACCAGCAGCTTGACCACGATGGCCTGGGTGGAATCCTCTTTCCTCATGGTCTCCACCTCCCCTTGGCCTCGGTCTCGCATATCTCCTCGCCCACCATGCGACGCTTGGTGAGCATGATACCGAACAGTATCAGGACGTTGATGGCGCCCACGTACACCAGTATCTGGATGAGGAACAGGTATTCGGCGTTCAGGAACACGTAGACGATGCTCACGCCGATGAAGGTGGCGGCCAGGAACACCACGCTTCGTACGATGTCCTTGGATACCAGCACCATCACGGCGCATCCTACCGTCAGGCCGGAGAATATCAGGAAGATAAGTGTGGTCAGGTCCATCACAACACCTCCTTTACGGAAAGGGCCGACTTGGGACACACCTCGACGCACTGTTCGCATACCACACATTTGGAGTCGTCGATCTTGGGATGCTTGATCGGCTTCTTGTTCTTGGGGTTCAGTTCACCCGTCTCCACCATCTCGATGGCCTTGGTGGGACAGACCTTGGCGCATCTCATACAGGAGATGCACTTGGGGCCTTCCAGGACGATGGTGTCATGCACCAGGGGATCGTTCTTGGCGTATATCTTGGCGCCGCCGGCCTTCATCTCGGAGGGCAGCGCAAACCCCCAGTTGACCTCGTACCCGGGCTTGTAGGAGTATTGTAGCTTGAAGGGGTCGTACATCATGTCCATGCGGTTGTAGGTGGCCAGCTCGAACTCCGGGGTCACGATCATGGCGTTGGTAGGGCAGTCCTCCGCGCAGTTGCCGCACATCATGCAGCGCCCCACATTGACCTGGGGGCGCTTGACCTTGCCCAGCTCGGGGATCTCGATGGGTATCATCTCGATGCACTGGTTGGGGCATATCTTGGCGCACTTTCCGCAGCCTATGCACTTCTCCAGGATGATCCCGGGGCGCCCGCGGTAGTTGTCCGGATAGACCAGCCTCTCCCACGGGTACAATACGGTGTTCGGGCGGTTCTTCGTGCATCGCCATAGCACCTTGAAGGTGACCTTGAGCGATTTCCAGATGTATCCCGTGGGCCGCAGGTGGTCCGCCTTGTCGTAGGTCCTTTCCTCTAACCTCATCAGAACACCTCCGCGGTCTTCAGAATCACGGCGACCAGCAGGTTGACCACCGCCAGGGGCAACAGCTTCTTCCATCCCAACATCAGGATCTGGTCGGTCCTTATCCTCACCATGGCCGCCCTTATCCAAACGAAGAAGAAGAACACGATGAACGTCTTGGCCAGGTACCATACCTCGGCCCAGATGAACTCGGGGCCGTCCCATCCGCCCAGGAACATCATGGTCAGTAGGCCGCACATGATGTAGGCGCGGAGATAGTCGCAGGCCATGATCAGTCCCCAGCGTACGTCGCCGTACTCGGTCTGCCACCCCTCCACCAGTTCGGCCTCGGCCTCAGGAAGGTCGAAGGGCACGCGCTCCGACTCGCCGATGCCGGCCACCAGGAAGGTCAGCATGCCAATGAACAGGGGGAATGCCAGCCATAGGTGCTCCTGCTGCCAGCTGACGATGCCCACGAATGACAGGCTGCCGGTCATGAGCACCACGGAGACCACCACCAATAGCAGCGGAATCTCCAAGGCGATGAGCTGGGCGGCGGCCCTCATCCCACCGATGAGGGTGTACTTGTTGTTGGACGCCCACCCTCCGACAAGTATGGAGAAGGGGGCGAAGGAGAATATGGCCAATCCCAGCAGCAATGCCAGGTCGACGTCGATGATGTAGAACTGGGGGCTCAGGGGAACGCATCCCAGGAGCATGAAGGAGGTGGCCAGGATGCCGAAGGCGGCCAGTTCGAAAAGGCCGCGGTCCGCGGCCTTGGGCACGATATGCTCCTTCAGGACCACCTTGACACCGTCTGCGAAGTTCTGGAAGAAGCCGAGCACACCGATCTGGGTACCGCGCCGGTCCATGAAACGACCGAGGAACTTCCTCTCCATCCATATGAAGCATAGACCGAGCAACAGCAAGGTGACGAAGTAGATAAGTGCCTGGAGCAGGACCGCGACGACGACGACCACTGGTTCGCTCACCAGCCAATCGGCAAGACCGCTGAGGAAGTCCAGTCTGGTCCAGTCCACGATATAGGCTAGCAGGCCCAGGACCCAATCCGACAGATCATATAATACAGTGTACAGCGTGTCCATTCGATCACCTGTCCGTCTCCCCGATGCACATGTCCAACACGCCCATGATGGACGGGACGTCCGATATCTTGTAGCCCAACAGCATGGCCGGGGCTGCGGAAAGGTTGATGTAGTTGGGGGAGCGCACCTTCAGGCGGTAGGGCTTGTCGGTCCCGTCGCTCACGATGTACATCAGGGACTCGCCGCGGGGATCCTCCACCCGGCAGCCCACTGTCCCTTTGGGGGGGCATCTGGGAACCTTGACCCGTACGGGGCCCTCGGGCATCTTATCCAGGCACTGACGTATGATCTTGTCGCTCTCCCTCATCTCGTCTACGCGCACTCGATAGCGGGACCAGGCATCGCCATCGGTGGCCGTGCATATCTCGAAGTCCATATCGTCGTAGACCTCATAGGGTTCATGTCGGCGTAGGTCCAGCTCCACGCCGCTGCCGCGCAGGTTCGGTCCTGTCAGCCCGAGATTGATGGCCTTCTCCGCGGAGATGTTGCCGATGTTGACCGTCCTCATGCGGAAGGCCGCGTTGCTGTCGGTCAAGGCCTCGATCTCCTGCAGGCGGGTCTCGAAGAGGTCCAGGCTGCGGATCACGTCCCGGGCGAAGTTCGGCGGCAGGTCGTTCCTGACCCCGCCGATGCGCGGGTAGTTATATGTCATGCGAGCCCCGCATATGTCCACCATGCGGTCTATGAAGACCTCCCTCTCTCGGAGGCACCATATCAAGATCGTATAGCTGCCCAGGTCCGTGCCCAGGGCCATCAGCCAAGTAAGATGGGAAATGATACGCTGTATCTCCAGGCAGGCCGTGCGTATGTACTTGGCCCTCTCCGGTATCTCGATGTCGAAGAGCCGCTCGGCGGCAAGGCAGTAAAGGTGGCTCCAGGAGAAGGACGACCCATAACAAAGGCGGTCCGCCAGTGGGATGATCTGGGGATAGGTCCGGTTCTCCACCATCTTCTCCCACCCGCGGTGCAGGTACCCCACTATGGGCTCGGCCGCGGTGATGGTCTCTCCGTCCAACCTCACCCTCAGGTTCCAAAGACCGTGGTTGAACGGGTGCTGGGGCCCCATATTGACCCACATCTCATCTGCCATTTCAGACCCTCCTTCCTACCTGGAAATCTTTTCTTAGGGGATGGAACTTGAACTCCTCCGGGAGCATGATGCGACGCAGGTCTGGATGGCCTTTGAAGACCACTCCCATGAGATCGAAGGCCTCCCGCTCGTGCCAGTCCGCCCCGCCCCACAAAGGGGTGATGGAGTCCACCGTGGGGTCGTCGCGCGGCAGGTCCACTTGGACCTCCGCCATGATGTGATTGGCCCAGGAGGATATGTGATAGACCACGGTGAAGTGCTCAATATAATCCACCGGGCTCACGCAGGAATTGTGCTCGAAGCTCAGTTCGTCCTTCATATAAGTGCAGACGTCCAGGAAGCTCTCCCTCGTGACCCTGAGGAAGATCCTGCGGGGGGCGGTCTTCAGAACCTCCACCGCACCGGGGAACTTGGACTCGATGGCCCTGGCGACATCGTCCTCGGACCTGTCCGGCTTGTCATAGATGATGACCTTCATGATTGCACCTCAGTCTTCTAGGAAGCTCCCACGGTTCTCCGCGGTGATCTTGCGGTTAAGCTTAAGGAAACCATCAAGCAGGGCGTCCGGCCGGGGCGGACAACCGGGGATGTAGATGTCCACCGGTAGGAAGGTGTCCACGCCTTGTATGACGTTATATGCGTCGTACCATGGCCCTCCCGATATGGAACATTCGCCCATGGCTATGACCCATTTGGGCGCGGGCATCTGTTCGTACAGAGCCTTCAGGGAGGGCCTGATCTTGGCCGATATCCATCCGTTCACGAGCAGAACATCGGACTGTCTCGGTGAGGACCGATAGATGATTCCCAGCCTTTCCGCGTCGAAGCGGGCTCCGGAGGAGGCGGCCATCTCCAGAGCACAACAGGCGATGCCGAAGTGAAGGGGGTACAGTGCGTTCCTCTGTCCCCAGGACCATATAGGGGCGGTCAGCTTGTCGATGGCCTTTTTGGCCCCCGTGGTCACCATGGTCTCACGGATGAAGTTCTTGCTCATCTCGCTGAACTGCTTGGCCGTCATGGTCATGGCCTGGAATGACAGGTCTATATCCACAGTATCCTCTCCTTCTTCAGCGAATAGAACACCCCTACGAGCAGGATGATCAGGAACGTGACCGCGAAGATCCTAGCGGTCTCGGAGAGCTCAGTAAAGGACATGGCCCATATCAGCAGGAAAACCGTGACGATGTCGAAGGCCACGAAGATGATGGCATAGATGTAGAATTGAACGTGAAATTGGATCTGGGCCACTCCGATGGGCCTCTCACCGCACTCGTAGGTCGTCTCTCTCAGCTCGGCGCGCTTGGTAGGCCGGAACAACTTCCCCACAAAGGTGGCAATCAGGGGGACCAACAAGGCTATCAGCGCGAAAAGTCCTACTGCCAAATAGTCGTCTACGAGCATTGTAGGGGGATAAAGATTCCGTTATTTAAACTTTTGATGTCCATAATTGTTCCAATGTGAACACATTTTTTTATTCCCCAGATATAATTATTTACATGATTTAATATTAAAAAAATATTAAGTGTTAAGACAGGAAACAATCAATGAAATATTAATACCCTCAAGATGAATGATGAGATGATGACCGAGGGAGTGATGAGGATCGCGGTGCTAGTGGAGGACGATTACGACGATCTTGAGCTATGGTACCCCTACTATCGTCTACTGGAGGCCGGACATCGTCCGGTCCTTGTCGGACCGGAGGTCAGGAGGTACCATAGCAAGAGAGGACTGTCGGCCGAGTCCTCCGTCTCGGCGGTGGAGGCTGCCATTTGCCCTTTCCAAGGAGTGATCGTCCCGGGGGGCAACGCCCCGGACCGTCTCCGTCGTTACCCGGCGATGGTCGAGCTGGTCAAGAGCATCTTCGACCAGGGCGACCTGGTGGCGGCGATATGCCATGGTGGTTCCCTATTGGTCTCGGCGAACGTGGTCAAGGGGAAGAAGGTCACCTCCTTCTTCTCCATCGAGATCGACCTCATCAACGCCGGGGCCCGGTACATAGACCGGGAGGTGGTGGTGGACGGGAATCTGATCACCTCCCGTTGTCCGGATGACCTGCCAGCCTTCATGCGGGGGGTCCTCGCGTTCCTGGATTCCAAACGCACCAAATCAGATTAATACGATCGCGGGCATAGAGGACAACTGCCAGGTGTGGGTGAGAGAATGAAGGTCGGATTCTTGGGTGCGGGCAATATGGCCGAGGCCATGATGAAGGGCATCACCTCGGCTGGGGTGGCAAGGTTCGAGGACATCATAGCCAGCGAGATCATACCAGAGAGAAGGGATTACATTACCAGGACATTGGGCGTAAGGACCGTCTCGGACAACGTCGAGGTGGTCAGATCCTCGGATGTGGTGGTCCTAGCTGTGAAGCCGCATCACGTGGGACCGGTGCTCATGGAGCTGAAACCGTACCTGACCGATGCCCACCTTCTCATATCGATCGCGGCAGGGGTCAAGATATCCTTCCTGGAATCGCATTTGAACTGGGGGGTGAGGGTGGTACGGGTCATGCCCAACCACTCCTGTCTGGTAGGCGCCTCCGCCTCCGGATTCGCCCTGGGGCGCTCGGTCAAAGAGAACGACAGGGGGATGGTGCAGAACATATTGGACTCGGTGGGAACGGCCTTCTGCCTGGAGGAGAGGCTACTGGACGCGGTGACCGGTCTCAGCGGCAGCGGTCCCGCCTACATCTACCTGATCATCGAGGCCTTGGCGGACGGCGGTGTGCTTTCCGGTCTGCCAAGGGACGTGGCATTGCAACTGGCGGCCCAGACCGTGATGGGGGCCGGGAAGACCTACCTGGAGACCAGGAGGCATCCTGGCGAGCTCAAGGACATGGTGGCCTCCCCTGGCGGTACCACCATCGAAGGGCTGAGGGTACTGGAGGAGGCCGGGGTGAGGGGTGCCCTCATCGATGCCGTTGAGGCCGCCACCAAGAGGAGCCAGGAGCTGGGCGGCGATAGCTGATTCATCGTTTCCTGGTGGTGCGTATCGGGGAGCCGCACACCGGACATTCTTGGTGCTGCTCCCGGAAGATCTTGCCGCAACCTGTGCAGACGTATTTCCAACGTACGACCTTCGTTATTCCTTTTGTGCCCAAGGGCATATACGGAACCCCGAGCACCGCGGCCAGATTCTGGATGGAATAGTCATCGGTGACCAACGTGGCCGATAGCTCCAAGGCCAGGGCCAGTACCTCCACGTCCACCGGGGAGAGGCGCGAGAGGTCGCCGGTGGTCCTGGCCGCCTCGCGCACACGTTCGATGGTCCGTGAGGTGGCCGCAGAGACCTTCAGCCGGGTGAGCAGATGCCCGACACGACGGTCCCCGTATCTCTCCAGCTCGGCCAATACCCCATCGGTCACGAACCCCTCCCAATCCATGGGGATCTGCTCCAATTCGAATAGGGCCGAGGTGTCCAGAACCACTCTCATGTCCGCCCCATGGTCGGCCAAGATAGATAAATCTGTCCGGAAGGGAATTACCTCGTTCAATTTATATACAGGCGAAAATTTGACCACCCTTGATGTTCAAAATAGCGGTGGACCAGAATGTGGTGGATTTCATCAACCAGAGCGGTCAGGATTACCGGATATGCACCTCCTGCTCCGGTCCGGTCATGTTGCCCGTGACCTTGAGGTCCCCCAAGTCCAACGACATTGTGATCCCTATAGGCGGGAACAGTTTGTTCATATCCCGCATCCAGGCCCGCTATATCCGAAAGGTCACCCCGGACATGATCTACGACCCCCAGGTGGGTCTGTCCTGTGAATATTATCCGGGCCTCTAGATCCGAACCGCCCTCTCCGCGGCCCTTTTGGCCATGGAATCGGCGTCTATCTTGGCCTCCTCGGCGAGCACCTCGCTCAGGGAGGCGTTGGTGATGACCCTCGACGGCACGGCGGTGCAGTCCTTGGTCCCGTCGGAGATGATGGACGTTTCGTAGGTGCCGATTTCACGGGCCATGCGTTCGATCTCCAGTTTGTCCAGACCGATGAGCGGGCGCAGCACTGCCAGCCTGAGCCCGTATTGTTCCGCTCTCAGGTTGCTCAGGGTCTGGGAGGCCACCTGTCCTAGGGAGTCCCCCGTCACGATGCCCCTGGCGCCCAGTTCAATGGCCACCTCCTGTGCGGTGCGCAGCATGAGCCGCTTGCATAGCACGCATCGGTAGGGGCTGCGACACTGCTCAATATTGATCGCCTGGTTCTCCCCGTGGGGGGCCATATAGAGAGGCATCCTCTGGCCCGTGGTACGACGCAATGCCTCTGCCAACATGACCGTCTTTCGCACCCCCAGCTCGCTGCCGAAGGGACGGTTGTCCATATGCAGAAGGACCATTTCCGCCCCCCTTTCGGCCATGAGGAAAGCGGCAACTGGGGAGTCTATCCCGCTGGAGAGCAGGGCGATCAGCTTCATGAGAGCCGTTCGTCAGGTGCAGGGACCTTCGGTCCGCCCGCCTCGTGCTCGAAGGCGCCGGCCACGGCCATCACCTCACTTCTTGCCCGTCCGCAGGATCGTCTTCACGTCACCGTAGTCATCGGCCATCTTGCGGTGCTCGTATTCCTCGCACAGGTCGCAATAGAGACCCTTGTCCGTGCGCCTGAGCTGGGAGCGGCAGAACCGGCACAGGGACTTCACCACCCCGTAATGGGCTCCCGTGGTGCTCAGCTGAATGGAGGGTTTGACCTGGACCACCTTGGCCCGTATGATGTCGCTGGGCCTGAACTCCCGCCCCACCTCCTGCACGTAGTCCTGAGATATCTTCGACACATGTATGGTGCCGTTGGTGTCCCCCGTGATGTTGCGGGACCTGCCCTCCACCATGACCACCTCGCATATCGCCATGGAGGCACGCACATCGGTCACCTCACAGAACACCGAATCGCCTATGGCCAGGGAGACCATGGGGTTCTCGGCCTCCACACTGACAGTCTTGTCCTCGTCGTTGATCCTCAGCTCACCAGTGAGCGCTGAGTACACTATGCCTTCTTCCTCGTAGGTGCCTTCGGCAGGCAGATACTCCTCGGCCACTGCCACTTCGTCACCCGGTAGAACCTTTCTCTTGCTGCTCATCATGATACACCTATCTTGAGGATGTAAAAAAGCGTTACCTCGACATCCTTTCTGATCTTGCTATGGAATTCGAACATATAAGGGATCCCGAATTTATACCTTTTCAGCACGTTGGCCTGGAACCCTCCTCGGGAGGTGAAGCGCTGGACGAAGCCCTCTGTCTGGCTTAGATGTAGGGAATAGATGACGGGGGCGCATCGCATGGCCGCGATCAGGAAAGGACGGTCCGCTCCCCTTCTCTGTGCACCGAAGGGGGGGTTCATGATGACCGTATCCATCCCCTCTCTCATCTCATCGACGCCCATCTCCTGGAACTCCACGGACGCCCCTACCCTGAGGGCGTTGGCCCGGGCCTGCTCGATGGCCTGGGGGTCCCTGTCCACTCCCAGCACCCTCTTCGCCCCCAGCAGGGAGGCGCCTATGCCCAGTACGCCGGTGCCGCACCCCAGGTCCAGGACACTTTTCCCTTCCACGTCACCCCGGGCCAGGGCCTCGAAGAGCAGGTCGGCGGCGATGACGGCGGGGGTGGAATACTGCTCCAGTTCCGGACGGGGGGCCGTGAAGCCCTCCAAGGATTGCAGGGTCATCTCCAGCTCCCTTCGCCTCATGCCCGCCCCTCCTCCACGCACGTGATGCACGTCGCCAGAGCGACCCTCACTGGTTCAGTCCCAGGTTCAGGAAGTCCGCGCTGGTCAGGATGCCCACGATGGCCCCTTTCCTGGATACCAATATGGCCTCTTCCCTCTGCAGATGGAAGGATGCCAGGTCTATCGGGGTGTCCTCGCTCAATATGGGGAAGGGGGCCTCCATGATCTCCTCGATGGTGGTTCGCATGACCTCCTCATATGTCTTCTTCCTGGTCTTGGTCTGTTCTATGGTATAGTCACGGATGGCGTCATCGGTCAGCCCGCCTACGATCCGTTCGCCCACGATCACCGGTAACTGTGTGAATCGCCCCTTCATCATCCTCTCCACGGCCTCGCCCAAGGACTGTTCGGGGGTCACGAAGATGACCCCCCGTGTGGCCAGGTCGCCCACGGTGAGCTGTGTCCCTGAGCGCACCCCTTCCACCTTCCGTCTCCGGATGACCTCCTCGAAGGCGGACAGTATCTTGCGCACGTTGCTGTACGAAGGGTCGATGGTGCCTCTCTCGATCTTGGCAATGAGGGATTGGCTGACCCCTGCCAACCCAGCCAGTTCCCTCTGGGAAAGGTTCAATCGTTTGCGCATCTGCCTAATCTTGTCCAGGTCCGGCAATTGTGGGACCATGGCGGTTCGGGAGGACGTCATTCAGACTCACCTTCTCCAATGTTTTCATGAATGATCATCATATTATTATCGTTTTTCAGCAACCTATCGTACTGATTCCCTGGGGTCCATCCCCAGCGCGTGGCCTTTTGTACAGGATCCCACATGTCAAGGGGATGATCGAACGTTGCTCATGGACGATGGGCGGTCGACGGCCGATGAGGTCCCTACCGCCCACGAACATCGAGATGCGACGCGTACCAAATTCAATTACTTTGGTAATGACTAAATATCTCCTGTTTTTTTTACTTGTCCGGACCTGTGCTCAATCGTCTATGAACTTGTTGAATTTTGGACGTTCACACGAAAAAAAGGAAATAAATAAGATGAATGAGCATCGAAAAAGGTCCCATGACGGGATGTCCCCACTAAACTCCGGATCTTTCACCTGGCCCGGGGTGGGGAAGAGGTGTTAAAGGATGAAGGTCGAGGGAGACGCTGGCGAGCGAAGGGACAGGCGTGGGCTGCCTGTAAGGAGCGAGAGCTTCACCGCCTCCAGGCCGCCCCGCTGGGATGGTCAGCCGGGCGGTTGTGGCATCGCGTCCTGCATATCCCTGCACGGTAAGCCCGTCCCGGGGGACCGTATCGCCCGCATGCTCACCATCATGGGGGAGAGGGAGAACGGTCTGGGAGCGGGGTATGCCTGCTATGGCCTCTTCCCCCATCGTAAGGACCAGTACTGCCTGCAGTTCTTCTTTGATGATGAGGAGGGGAAACATAGGGTGGAGGATTTCCTCGGGGACCGCTTGGACGTCGTGCACGATGAGAAGGTCTTCACCCGTTCCCGTTCCACCATATCCCCTCCCTACCCGCTGGTCTGGCGCTATTTCGCCGACGTTCCCAGGACCAGGGAATGGAACGGGAGGCAGGACCTCGGCGAGGAGGACTATCTGGTGGAGCTCGTGCAGCATATCAACGAGAGGGTGGAGAAGGCCTTCTGCATCTCTAGCGGCAAGGACATGGCGGTCTTCAAGGGGAACGGTTATTCCTACGAGATCGCCGATTTCTACGACCTGGAAAGGTATTCCGGGACCATGTGGCTGTCGCATTCCCGCTTTCCCACCAACTCCCCGGCCTGGTGGGCGGGGGCGCATCCCCTTTCCTTGTTGGACTGGGGGGTATGCCATAATGGGGAGATAACCTCCTACGGGGTGAACCGCAAGCTGGTGGAGATGAACGGCTATCGCTGCACTGTGCTCACGGACACCGAGGTGGTGGTCTACCTCTGGGACCTATTGGTTCGGCGGAACCGGCTGCCCGTCGAGGTGGCCGCCTTCGTCATGGCCCCCTGGACCTTCCAGGACATCGCGCTCATGCCTCCGGAGCAGCGACGTCTGGCCGAGTGGTTGCGCATCACATATAGGGAGGCCTTCCTCAACGGTCCTTTCAGCATCATCGTGGGACGTAGCCGCCCGGAGACCTCGCTGATCGCCTTGGCCGATCGGAAGAAGCTGAGACCAATGATCGTAGGGCTGTCGCCCGAGGAGGACATGGCCTATTGCGCCAGCGAGGAGTCGTCGATACGCATCGTGGAACCGGAGGCCAGCACCTGGGCCCCGGAGGCCGGGAATCCCTTCGTGGCCACGGTGGGCAAGGGCATAGTGCGCCGAGGGACGGAGAATCCGTTCCAGGGGGTGCGGACATGAGCGAGCTGAACAGACAGGGGAAGTATCTTGACCATCGCCTTCCGGAGCGGTTCGTGCCCGTCATCGACTATGAGCTGTGCCGGGTGTGCAAGCGCTGTGTCAACGACTGCAGCTATCAGGCACTGGAGTTCAAGGGGTCCAAGGTGGTGCCGGCCGGCGGGTGCGTGGCCTGCGGACGCTGCCTGGCGGTGTGTCCGGCGGGTTGCATCGAGATCAGGACCGTCCCCCCGCAGTTCGCACCCCACGGCAACTGGTCCGAGCGCAGCCGCCGGGCCATCCTGGCCCAGTCCAGTTCCGGAGGCGTCCTCCTCTCCTCCTGCGGGGCGGACGACGAGCATCCCAGCATATTCGACGATCTGCTGCTGGATGCCGCCCAGGTGACCAACCCCTCCATTGACCCGCTGAGGGAGCCGGTGGAGACGGTCACCTTCCTGGGTCGGAGACCGGGCCGCCTGGAGGTGGAGGAGGGACGGGTGATCATCCGGGAGGACGATACCCCGCTCATCCGACTGGACATGCCCCTGATGTTCGGACACATCTCCCTGGGGTCCATCAGCTACAATGCCCAGAAGGCGCTCTTCATGGCCGCCAAGGAGCTGAACATCGTGGCCGGCAGCGGGGAGGGCGGCCTTCACCCGGACTTCTACCTTTACGCCGATCGTATCTGTTCCGAGGTGGCCTCCGGTCGTTTCGGCATCAAGCCCCAGTACCTCAAGGAGGTGGCCGCGGTGGAGATCAAGATAGGTCAGGGCGCCAAGCCCGGCCACGGCGGCCACCTGCCTGGGGAGAAGGTCACTACCATGATCTCGGAGACCCGTATGATCCCGCGGGGCACGGACGCCCTCTCCCCCTATCCACATCACGACATCTACAGCATCGAGGACCTGGCGCAGCTCATATCGGTGCTCAAGGAGAGCACGGAGTACCGTGTTCCGGTAGGAGTGAAGATCGCCGCGGTGCACAACGTGGGGGCCATAGCCTCCGGGCTGGTCCGGGCCGGGGCGGACTTTTTGACGGTGGATGGTTACAAGGGCGGGACGGGCGCCGCCCCCCGGGTCATCAGGGACCATGCTGGACTACCGGTAGAGGTGGCCATCGCCGCGGCGGACCAGCGGCTGGTGAGGGAGGGACTGCGCAACCGGGTCACCTTGTGCGCCGGGGGAGGCATACGCTCCTCGGCGGACATGATCAAGGCGCTGGCGTTAGGAGCGGATGTGGTGATGGTCTCCACCTCGGCCATGATCGCCATGGGCTGCCGTGTCTGCCAGCAGTGCCATCGCGGCCTATGCTCCTGGGGCATAGCCACCCAGAGGGACGATCTGTGCGCCCGCCTGGACCCCGAGGTGGCCGCCCAGCGCATCGTGCATCTCTTCCGGGCCTGGAACGAGGAGCTCAAGGAGGTGCTGGGGGCCATGGGCATCGATGCCGTGGAGAGCCTGGTCGGGAATAGGGACCGCCTGCGCTATCGCGGTCCCAACCCCAGGATAGCGGAGGTGATGGGCGTCAAGCACATCGGGGAGGGGTGGGGTTGATGGGCCCCGACCAACGGCCCAAAGGGCAGGGCACGGAGGAGGTGTGCGGGAAGGAATGCATGACCATCCAGGGGGACCGGGCGGTGGTGGACCTGGGGCTTTCCAAGGTCCAACCCATGCACTTCACCACCCTGAACTGCATCATGCGCATGGCCATGCGGCAGGGGTGCAAGAGGATCGAGCTCAAAGGGGTCATGGGGCAGCGCTACATCGCCTCCACCGCCTCCGACGAGGGGCTGTACATAACCATAAGGGGTACGCCCGGCAACGACCTGGGCGCCTTTCTGAACGGACCGACCATAGAGGTGTTCGGCAACGCCCAGGACATGACCGGGAACACCATGAACTCCGGTCGCATCATCATCCATGGCAATGCCTGGGACGTCACCGGGCTGGCCGCCAGGGGCGGCCGTATACTGGTCCGGGGGGACACCGGATACCGGGTGGGCATACACATGAAGGAGTTCGGGGATACCAGGCCCACCCTGGTGGTCGGCGGCACGGCCAAGGACTACCTGGGGGAGTACATGGCCGGGGGGACGATACTGGTGCTAGGCCTCGACCGCACCGCCCCAGTGGTGGGGCGTAGCGTGGGAGCGGGCATGCACGGCGGTCGCATATTCGTGCGTGGAACGGTCGCCCCGCAACAGCTGGGACCGGCCGCCTCCCTCTTCCCCTTGACCGAGGGAGACCGGGAGGAGGTGCGGGAGCTGATGGACGATTTCCAGCGCTCCTTCTCCCTGGAGGTGGACGTCGACCCGTCCCAGTTCGTGAAGGTCGCCCCCAGCTCCAGCAGGCCCTTCTCCGGATACTACGACAAGACCAACATCTAGCTTCCCGGGAGCCGGTTGACCGAGCTCATGACCATGCGCAGCTCGGTGTCCTCCAGGCCCAGGGGCAGCACCTTGTTGCTCAGGGCGTGTTCCAGAGAAGAGGCGTCCTGTGCCTGCATGCGGACCATGATCCGTCTTGGTCCGCTGATCTGGAGTACCTCTTTGACCTCCTCCACCTCCTTGAGCTTGCGCAGCTCCTCCGGTGATGTTCCCGGTCTCAGATTGGCCAGGAGTATGGCGTCCACCTGCACGCCCATCCTTTCGTTGTTGACCACCGCGAAGTAGCCCAGGATGATGTCGTCGTCCTCCATGCGCCGGATGCGGTCCCGCACGGTGGACGGCGAGCGCTTGAGCTTGGCCGCGATCTCGTTGTGCGTCATCCGGCCATCGTTGACCAGGAGCTGCAGTATGCGCCGGTTCATGGCGTCCACGATGGGCATGTATAAGG
>JAFGPG010000063.1 GCA_016926075.1 Methanomassiliicoccales archaeon | reverse complement strand
GGGCACACCCCAGAGCTGGCATCCGGGCCGATGTGCATGGTCCCCTCCTCCCCTTTGGCGCAGAGGTACACCGCCTTGGCCAGGCATCGGTCCACTGACCCGAAGGGGCGGCTTCCCCCAGGAGCCTCCCTGCTCTCGAACACGCAGAGCGGCCTGAGCTCCAGACGCGCCCCCTCGCCCAACGCCCGCCCCAGGTCGGCGATGGATGTCGTATCCTTCTCGGTCATGTTATCCCCATGTCCATTCATAGGCGACATTATCAAATTACCCGACCAGGCGGGCGATCATCTATCCACCAGGGCATCGGACAGCTCACCGATCCGTTGAGGGCTCAGTCGCTCCACCCTCTGGTCAAGATAGGGCAGGTTGCCCCGGCCCTCGGACAGGAATCCCTTCATCCTGAGCACGGTGCCGATCTTCTTCCTTCGATGTTGGAACAGCAGGTCCACCAGCCCCAGGAAATGTTCCTCGTCCTTTACCTGGAAGGGGGCGGGGCGGGGGGTGATGAGGACCACGGTGGAGTCCACCTCCGGCTCTGGCCAGAAGCGGGAGCGGGGGACGTTCTCCAGCACACGGCACTCGGCGCGGTAGAAGACGTTCACCGATAGGCGGGAATATCCCTTGTCCTCGCAGGTGGCTACCATGCGCTCGGCGAACTCCCTCTGCACCATGACCACCGCCCGGCTGAAGTCCATCTCCAGCAGATGGAAAAGCAGGGGGGAGGACAGACTGTAGGGCAGATTGGATATGAAGAGGTCGAAGGGGGGCACCTCGACCTCCAGGAAATCGCCATGGATGACCTTCAGCTGGGGGAACGTGTCCCGCAGATACCTCACCGCCCCCTCCTCCAGCTCTACGGCGGTGACCTGGGAGGTCCTTTCCAGAAGGGCCGAGGTCAACGCCCCGAACCCGGGGCCCACCTCCAGCACGCGGTCCCCGGGGGAGATGCCCAGATGTTCCACCTCCCGTTCGGCCACCCGGCGGTCCAACAGATAGTTCTGTCCCTTGGACCTCGAGGGATGTACGTCATAGCGTTGGAGAAGGGAGCGCAGCTCCCCGATGCCGATCATCTCACCTGGAAACGAAGATGCGATACTTTTGCGCGGGGTCGGCCAGCTCGGACTCTATGCGCTTGGAGACCACCTTCTCCGGGTGCTTGAAGGTAGGTATCCTCGCGGCGATGTCCGCAAAGGACTTGAAGGGACCCTTCTTCCGCTCGTCCAGTATGGCCCACATGGTCTTCTTGCCCAGCCCTGGCAGCAGCTCCAGCATGTGATAGCGCGTGGTGATGGACTGCGCCTCGTTGAAGAACTGCACGAAGTGGGGCTCGTTGGCCTTCACCACCTCCAGGACCACGTAGGGCAGTTCGTTCTGGGCACCGGCGGTCAGCTCCTCGAAGCCCACGCGCCTCTTCACGTGCAGGATCTTCTCCCGCTTGTCCATGTCCTTGCCGATGTAGACGATCTCCCCGATGTTGATGATGACCCCCGGTTTGGGAACCAGCTCGAAAAGCTTGAACTCGGTGTTGCCTAGGGCGTACGCTACAGGCTCCTTCCGGTAACCTCTCTCCGAGGGCAGCCCCTGCGGTAGAAAGTCAAGGATGTGCGCGTAGTCCTCCAACTCAACACCAGCTCACAGATAGTCATTCACCAATTTAATAATCTGCTCTCCCTGCTTCTTGTCGATGATGCGCCTCTCCTTCTGGAAGATGAGGCGCACGTCGTCGAAATGGGTGGGCAGCAGGTCGGTGAGCTTGACCGCCACCATCTCGGCGTTGTTCAGGTCGGAGATGAACTCCAGGTCCAGCAGTTCGGCCTTCAGCTTCCTGGCCTGCTCGGCGCTGAGCTTGGCCCCCTTGGCGTGCTCCAAGGCCAGCTTCTGCTCGGGAGTGAACTCCCTGTCCTGGGACTCGGCATCCAGCATCTCCTTGACCTCGGCCAAGGTGACATATTGGTCGGTGGTCATGTTCGGTCCACCGTCAGTTCTTCACCTTACGCATGTGCTCGGGGCGTGAGATGACCGTCTTGTACTTGTCCCCGTCCCTGACCGAGAGCACATAGGCGCGGCCCTGGGGTGCCAGGACCCTTCCGGTCTTGCCATGGAAGCGGATGTGGGGAGCGCCCTTGTGGACGCTGGGGTCCAGGTAGATGTTGGCCTGCTCCCCGACCTCGAACTGGACGAACTCGTGGGTGATGGCGGAGAAACCGCGGGCCCGGGGGCTCTTCCTCAGTATGTTCCTTCCCTTCCGCCTCAAACCGTGTGATGCCTTGACCATTTCTACACCTCGCTGTTATCGATGATCCCGATGACGTCCAGGGAGTCCACGGTCAGGGGGACCCCCAACATCTCCGAGAGATTGGGCTCGGTCCTTCCCTGGTCCCCGTGCACGAACTCCTTAACATAGGTGCCGGACTCCGTACGCAGGCGCAGCGTCATCATGTCCCCCTGGAGGCCCTCCAGGACGACATAGACGATGCACCTTTCGCGCTTGAGGTCCGCACGCCTATG
>JAFGPG010000062.1 GCA_016926075.1 Methanomassiliicoccales archaeon | reverse complement strand
CCGGACTCCGTACGCAGGCGCAGCGTCATCCTGTCCCCCTGGAAGCCCTCCAGGACGACATAGATGATGCACCTTTCGCGCTTGAGGTCCGCACGCCTATGGGCCACCCTAACGGGCGTCCGCTGGACGATACGGGTTCTATTGAACGTGCGAAGGACCTCATCTACTCTGTCCTTATTAACTTTGCCCTGTATGGACACCTGCACGCGGTACTCCTTCTCAGGATCGACCTCCTTGACCCTGCGTACCTCCTCACGCGTGGAGACTCTCAATCCCATCACCTCTATCAGCCCCTTCCCCTTCTCGTTGATCTCTCCCTGAACGGCCTCCATGTCCAGATTCCTCACTAGGGGGGAGCTGATCTCGATGACGAAGGGGCGCCCGGTCCCCAGCATGAGGGCGTCGATGTCCTCCCTGCCCATCCCATGGAAGAAATGCTCCTTTGCCCCGGCGTGCGGCAGGATGACGTCCCCGATCAGCTCCTGCACGCTGGTGGGATACATCTTCCCCGTGCCGGAGCAGCGCGGGCAGCCCTTGCCCTGGCATACCCGGCAGGGCCATTTGGTCTGGGGGATCTCCCGGGATAGCTTCCGGTAGCGACCGTAGATGAAGAGGGGCGCGACGTCCAGCTCCACATGGGCGAAGCGGGTGTCCACCAAGGCCACCACCTGGGGGTTCTTGAACTCCACCTCCTTGCCGTTGATGGCGAACACCGCCTTGCCTATCTCCCGGTTCAGCTCGGACTTGATGGGCTCCGCGAACTCCTGGCCCACCACCGACCACAGTTCCTCCTCCCGGGCCTGCACCATGGGGTCCACCCTGGTGCCCACCAGGAAGTTGTCGTACTGCACCTCTTCCAGCTTCCGGACCACCGCCTCCGCGAAGCGCGGCACCTGATCGAAGATGTCCTCGCACAGCCAGCAATGGCAGTGGACCATTGGCCCTAGACCACGCGAGGCCCGGTGCTCATCGATGAGGGCCCGTAGCTCCGCCCCCCTCCTCTGGTTGGTCGTTCCGGTGCCCACGTGGGCGAAAGGGCGGCCAAGGCAATGGTCGCATAGGTCTCGGTCCTGCACCCTCAGGGCCTGTTCGAGCACTTGCTTCATGTTCGAGCGGCCTACCCCTTCCCCCTAATTAAACTGTTCTTCGCTGACGGACCCCGGGGAAACTAATTAAAAGGCCCGGGGGGCATGACTCCCCGGTACCGACCCATGGACGAGAACCGGGAGATACTGAGGCTGCTCAAAGAGCGCGGGTACCAGGCCCGCTTCCTCTCCGTCTCGCACCTGGACCAGGTGCGGGAGGACGTGGAGCGCTGGTATCGCGAAGGCCTTCTGGACAAGTACCTTTACGACAACTACCTTTTCCGGTTCCGATATCAGGTGCCGGAGTCCTTTCCCGAGGCCAAGAGCATCGTGGTGGTCGCCGTCCCCCAGCCCATCTGGGAGGTGTCGTTCGCTTGGGAGGGGAGGGACTTCCGTTCCATTGTCCCCCCAACCTACGCCAACGCCGTGGACATCGACCAGGAGATCATGGGGCTGCTGGAGGAGGCGGACGGGGATGGGCTTCACCTCATGCGGGCGGTGCTCCCGCACAAGACCATGGCCGTGCGCACCGGCCTGGCGCAGTATGGGCGGAACAACATCACCTACGTGCCCGGATACGGTAGCTTCCATCGCCTGACCAGCTTCTTCACCAACCGTGAGCTGCCGGACGACTGGCAGGAGATGAGGGTCATGGAGCGGTGCGAGGGGTGCGAGGCCTGCTTGCGGGCCTGCCCCACCAAGGCCATAGCGGAGGACCGCTTCCTACTGCACGCGGAAAGGTGCATCACCTATCACAACGAGATGCCGGCGGACAGGCCCTTCCCCGATTACGTCTCCGAGGGCATGCACAACGCGGTGGTGGGCTGCATGATCTGCCAGAAGGTGTGCCCGGTCAACGTACAGGTACGGGACTGGATGGTGCACCACACCCATTTCGACGAGGAGGAGACCCGGTTCCTCATGAAAGGGGACTTCTCCGGCCCCCAGGCCAAAAAGCTGGCAGCCCGCCTGGAGCCCCTGGGATTGGACCTCGGCGCCTTTCCCCGCAACCTGAGGGTACTGCTGAACCGCGGTTGGTGATCCCGGTCTCGTTCCGGGGAAAGCTTTGAATGCGGTCCTGTCGATGGAGAGCGATGAGCAGCGATGAGCGATACCAGACGAATACCTTTCATCACCCTCTCCGAGTACGCCCCTCGGGTCTGGGTGACCATGGCCGGGTGCAACTTCCGCTGCCGGGGCTGCTTCTCCATCGCCAGGGAGGAGGTGGGGGAGCCATTGACGGTGCAGGATCTCCTGTCCCTCATCTCCAGCTCCGCTCGGGCAAGGTACGGGGAACGGTTGGAGGAGGTCCTGCTGACCGGGGGGGAGCCCACCCTGAACCGGGAATACCTTCTGCGCCTGGTCCGCGGTCTGAAGGAGCTCTCGGACCAGGTCACCGTGCAGAGCAACGCCCACCTGCTCACCCCTGCATACCTGGACCGGTTACTGGAGGCGGG
>JAFGPG010000061.1 GCA_016926075.1 Methanomassiliicoccales archaeon | reverse complement strand
GTGCGCCTGGAAAGGTGCTCCATGCCCGCCTCGTTGTCGATGACCACGTGGTCGTACGAGCACATCAGACGGTCCACGAAAAGCCGCAGCAGATCGTTCACGTAGCAGTAGCAGCCCGGGCCCTCCGGTCTCCCCATGGTGAGGAGATCGAAGTCCTCCCCTTCCGCCAGGATCTGCCGCAGCTTGAGCTGGAGGTATTCCTGCTTGCTCATGTCCCTTGGTATCTCCCCTTTACTGGAGAGCATTCCCTCCCGAACCTGGCCCACAGTGCCCAACACCTCAACACCCAGCATGAGGCCGAGGTTGCTGTTGGGGTCGGCATCCACCGCCAGCACGGTCCCTGTCCTGACCAGGGAGCGTATCAGCAGGGCGGAGACCGTGCTCTTCCCCACACCTCCCTTGCCGGCCACGGCGATCAGGTGGCTCATGACATGCCGCCCAGGCGGTAGCGTGCGCGTATGGCGTCCACCGTGCCGTTCAGAAGCTCCAGGACCCTCTCCGCCTTGGGCACATCCAGCCCTCCGAGGCCGCATTGCGGGGTGATGAGGGAGCGCTCCAGCACCAGGTCCAGGTTCATGCCCTTGCGGAAGAGCATGTCCATGTACCCCTCGAAGCGATGGAGGAGGGTGCCCACCGTCTCCTTGGGTATCTGCTCCTCCATGTTGGGTATGAGCCCCCAACCCAGGGAACCGCCGCCCTCCAGGAAGGCGGATATCTCCTGGGGGAAGAGGGAGACCGTGTGGGCGTAGTTGTAGGCGTCGAAGCTGAGCAGGTCGATGTCGGTGGAGAGCACCAGCGGCCAGTCGGTGTTGCCGCAGCAGTGCAGCCCCTTGATGGCCTTCACTCCCTCCAGCACCTCGTCGATCCAGGCCACCACCTGCCTCTGGGACACCGAGGCGAAGGGGGTGCCGATGAGGGTCAGGGAGGGCTCGTCCAGGAAGATGATGGGACGGTCGGTCAGCTCCCTCAGCTTCTGGGCCTGCCATTTGGCCTGCATGTTCAGGTTGCGGCGGATGATCTCCCCGTAGGCCTCGTCGTATATGGCCGCCTTGCCGTTCTGGTCGAAGACCTGCAGGCCGGCGCTCACCGGGCCGGTGACCTGACCCTTGACCGCCTTGAAGCGCCGGCCCTTGGCCGCGTCCAGAAGGGCGTACAGCCCGTGGAAGTTCTGCTTGGGGTGGGAGAAGTGCTCCACGTCCTCGGATACCACCGCCATGTAGAACTCCTCCGGGTCGTATTCCGAGAGGTCCACCATGATGCGCTTGCGGCGCTCGTCGATGCGCACCCCCGGCAGACGGGTGGAGAACTGGGCGTACATGTTCTCCCCGAAGCCCAGAGCGGGCAGCTGGGGCCAGTAGGGCACCTCCTGCAGATGGGAGAGTAGCATGTCCACTGCCCTGCGGGGGTCCTGATGCGGCAAGGACCCGATACCGGTGGCGGCGCAGTTCCAGACCATGTCCCCCAAGTGTTCGGATGCGTTATTAAATCATTTGGTGGCCCGCAGCGTGATGTAGTACTGGTCCAGGTGGATCTCGCCCTCCGGCCCCTTCACGCCCATGCGCCTGCGCAGCCCTTCAGGCAGGGAGGCCACCACCCTCTCGATCTCCTTGGCGTCCGCCTCCTCGGCGTTCCAGGTGAGGGTGCTGAGAGGCAGATGCCGGCGATATTCGTGCACCCTCTCCACTCGGAGACCGGTGTTCCTCAGCGCCCCCTTCCACTCCCTGGCGCTGTACTCCCTGACGTGGGAGGGATCGTGCAACCGGTCCAACATGTTCATCGTGCGGTCCACCTCACGGTCCTCGGGCACGCTACGGTCATCGATGACCATGACGCCTCCCGTCCTCAGCACCCTGGCCATCTCCCTGAGCGCTTCCTCCAGGTCGGAGAAGTGATGAGGGGCACGGCGACAGCTCACCGCATCGAAGGTCTCTCCGGGAAAAGGAAGGGAACGGACGTCGCCCCTGATCCATTCCACATTGCGCATCCCCCACCCCTCCCCCGCCTGGCGGGCCAGCTCCAGCATTCTTCTGGTGAGGTCCAGCCCGACGACGCGTCCGGCGTGCGGGGCAAGGTGCAGGGCGGTGTGCCCGGTGCCGGTGGCCACGTCGAGAACGGCCCTCTCCCGTAGGTCACCGAACATCTCTTTTACCCTCCCTAGGACCTCCTGGTCAGCGTGCGACGCGCTGTCCAGGTATCCCAGCGCCCTTCTTCCGAACACCTCCTGGACACTATCCCCGTTCACAAAAATGGATGTGCGGGTGGATATTTCAATGCTGTCGGGAAAGCATTATGGGCCTCTCGGGGGATAGTGCCTCACATGAGGCTCATCACCATCAATCGGAACAAGCCCAACTCCTCGGTGGAGTTCTACGGCTGCCCGATGCAGTGCAAGTACTGCTCGCATACCAGGGCCGCGTTCAAGGATTACGACCTGGACAAGGTGGTCCAGGCCATGTCCGACAACGGCATACGCTCCGTGTTCATCGGGGGGGCCGAGCCGTCCCTGCACCAGCAAGAGGCCCTGGACCTGATCCGCATGCTGCACAAGCGGGGCAAGGAGGTGGTGCTGAAGACCACTGGTCACGATCCCGATTTCGTCGCCAACAGCAAGGGCATGGTTTCCCGTTACGTACTGGAGATGATGACACCGCTGGACGATCCCGAGCTCTTCACCACGCTCACCTCCTACGATCTGCCACGGGCGCAGGAGCACCTGCAGAACACCCGCCGGACCCTGGAGGTGCTGAAGGGGGAGAGGGTAAGGGCCACGCTGCGTATCATTCCGGAACGTCATGACAGGGATAAGGTGGAGAGGATAGCCAGGGACCTCAAGGGGCATGTGGAGGAACTGCTGCTCACCCAGTTCATGTCCAATCCCAACGATATCTCCTACGCCGGGTTCTTCAGCCCCGGGCCCTCCGAGGAGACCATGATGGAACTGGGCAAGGCGGCCCGCAAGCACCTCCCCCGGGTGAGGGTGCGCGGCAACGGTTTCGAGAAGGTCTTTTAAGCTAACTCAATGACGGGAAGCGGTCCAGATCGGTGTGCGGCAGGAAGGAGGCCGAGGAGAAGCGGTCGAAGAAGCGCTGGTCCGTGGACAGCTCCACGTAGGTCATGGAACGGTGCACCTGGAGCGCCTGCGCTCTCATTCCCTCAGAGAGAAGGCAGAGCCTCGCCCCCTCCAAGGAGGCGTTGCCCAGGAAGGTGAACCTCTCCCTCGGTATGTCGGGGAGCAGGCCGATGGCCACCGCGTTGTCCAGGTCGATGTGGTGGCCGAACCCCCCGGCTATGTGCACCCTTTCCAGGTCCACAAAGGACATGCCAGCGGTGTCCAGCAGCACCTCCGCCGCCGCGTAGATGGCCGCCTTGGTGCGGATGATGTTGGCGATGTCCGCTTCGTTGATCGCGATGTCCCGCCTCCGCTCCACGATCTCCACGGGGCAGCAGGTCATGTCGGTGGCCTTCAGGTCGTAGCCGTCCCTTTGGGCGTCCTTGGAGTAGACCAGGACGTACTCCTTGCCGTTCTCCCCCTGGCGCACACGCGTGTCGTCCTGCAGGTGCCCCTTCTTGTCCACAACCCCGGTCAAAAAGAGCTGGGCCAGGAGGTCGATGAGGCCAGAGCCGCAGATGCCCTTGGGGCGCACGTTGCCGATGGTGGAGAACTCCACCCCCTCTCGCAGGGACACCTTCTCTATGGCCCCGTCCCCGGCCCGCATGCCCTGGCAGACCTCCCCGCCCTCGAAGGCCGGGCCGGCGGAGGCGGAGCAGGCCAGCAGCCAGTCGCGATTGCCCAGCACCACCTCGCCGTTGGTGCCCACATCGATGAGCAGGCTCACCCCCTTCCTCTGGCACATCCCGCTGGCCACCACGTCGGCCACGATGTCCCCACCCACGTAGCTGGCCCGCCCAGGGACCAGGTAGATCGTGGCATGGGGATTGATCTTGATCTCCAGCTCCGCTGCGGAAAAAGTAGGGAACACGTTGCTCACCGATATGTAGGGGTCACAGCGGATGTGGCGGGGGTCCAGGCCCAGAAGGAGGTGCATCATGACGGTGTTGCCGGCCACGCTCATGGCGTTGATCTCCGTCGCGCGTGTTCCGTTGCCATGGCCGGTGCCCCCTTCCCCCACCTGACACACCCTGGCCAGCATGTGGTTGACGGTATCCACCATCAGGTGGCGCAGGCGTTCCACCCCCTGCTCCTCGGCGAACATGATCCGGGTCAGCACGTCCTCGCCGTGAATGAGCTGCTTGTTGTAGTCCGCAACCTGGGCGATGGACGTCCCGCTGCTCAGGTCCACCAGCTGCAGGGCCACGGTGGTGGTGCCCACGTCCAATGCCACCCCGAAGTTGCGCGAGGTGGCGTCCGAGGGACGTATGTCCACCAGATGTCGGTGGTCGTAGAATGCGGTGACCGCCCCCTTGCTGTCCCGGAACAGCTCGGGTAGTGCTTGGAGCAGGGAGAGGGGACATCCCAAGCCCCCTGGCCCCAGGCCCATCTGTTTGAGCAGCCTCTCCAGGTCACCGTCGTTATCCTGCAGCGTGGGCGCCCTCAGATGGACGTGCATCGCGTTCACCAGGGGGGAGAGTTCCTTCAGGTCGATCTCGACCTTGCCCCCGACGATCTGCATGGGCCTAAGCTGGCTTTCCTCCGGGACGAAGACCGTGCAGTCCCCTATGACCCGGGCTTGGCAGGCCAGGCGGTAGCCGGTATCCCATTCCTGATCAGTAATCTTGTCGGAGCGGGGGGAGTCCACCGCGCCCTCCACCACCACCCGGCAGCGGCCGCATACGCCCTTGCCGGCGCAGGCGCTGTTCACCTCCACTCCGGCCAGTATGGCCGCTTCCAGGAGATTGGTCCCTACCGGGACCTCGACCGTTCGGCCTTTGGGATGGAAGACGACCTGGGGGCTCATCCTCAACGAATCCCCTCCCCCGTTCTTTAATGTTCCT
>JAFGPG010000013.1 GCA_016926075.1 Methanomassiliicoccales archaeon | reverse complement strand
CTCATCGTGCACGGGGACGAGGACATCATGGTGGCCCCGCACTTCGCCGTCGAGCTACAGGGGATGATCGCCGGTTCGGAGCTGGAATGGGTCCCGGGAGCGGGGCACATCATTCCCGCCAACATGTGCTGTCCCCAGGTGCTGAGGTTCCTGGAGCTTCATCCCCTGTAGCCTATCGCCCTGGTATCCTGGTCTCCGTTCCCTCCTTGCCGAACACGGCCACCCGGCTGTCCGACTTCTCCCCCAGAAGGACCAGGCCCAGCTCATCCCCCACCCTCCTGCCGAACTCCAGGACCTCGGCGTGGGAGGGCATGTTGTCCATGGTCATGCGACGACGGGAGTCCCCCACGAACACGAAGCCCTTGGGCTCGATGAAGGTGGGGTCGGCCAGACGGTCCAGGGCGGCATACTCCCTCTCCCATCCCAGGTTCCAGTCCTTGACCAGGGTGTGCCGGATGACCGTGCGGGTGTCCAGGGAGGGCAGCAGCTCCAGGGTCCGTCGGATGCGCTCCCATCCGTCCGGGATGCGCGGCACGCACAGCCGACGGTATATGTCCCGGTTGGGAGCGGCCACCGTGACGTATAGCTGGGTGGGCAAAGGGTCCAAGGCCTCCAACACCTCCGGGAAGGTGCCGTTGGTCACCAGGAAGGTGGTCATCCCCCTCCGGTGGCAAAGATCGATGAAATCACCAAGGTAGGGATACATGGTCGGTTCCCCGGCCAGGGAGATGGCCACCTGATCAGGCTCCCTGGCCTCCTGCCACATGCTGAGGGAGCAACGTGGGTCGCCCTTGAAACCGGTCACCAGCTGGCGTTGCCCCTCGATGCAGGTGTCCAGCACCACCTCCGGCTCCTGCCACTTGGTGACCGTGGACTCGAAGCCGCGCACTCTCCAGCAGAAGAGGCAGTTGTGCGTGCAATCGTTGATCACGGGGGTCATCTGCAGGCAGCGATGCGAACGTATCCCGTAGAAGTCCTGCTTGTAGCAGGTGCGCCCCTTGAGCAGGCTCTGTTTCATCCAATGGCAGAGCTTGACCCCCGCATGCTCCCCGCACAAACGGTAATGTTGCTTCTGTAGGATCTCGCGCAGGTCGTCCTTCATGCCCTCACCCATTGTACTCGAAGAGGGAGCTCTGCTTGCCCTTCGGCTCCACCTTCCTCTCCGCGGTCCTCTCCTCCGGTCCCTTGACCGCCTCTCGGATGGGACGGCTGCCAGCTTCCCGAGCCTGGCGCACCCTCTCCACCTCCTGCATGAGGTGCTTGATCTCCGCTGAGTCCACCTTCTTGTCCATGACGAAGGCGGTCTCCTCGATGTTCAGGTCCAAACGGTCGATCATGGCCAGGCGGAAGTCGCGTTCCACGTGCATCATCCGCCTCAGGAAGGGCAGCACCTCCTGGGCCGATCGACGGGTGGAGGTGTGGGTATGGGCGGAGATCTTGCGGGATATGGAGGCCTTCATGGCCCGGGCGGCCTTGCTACGGGACATCTTCATGATGTAGGATGGGAAACGGTACTGCACCCAGCCACGGTTGGGACGGTCCTTGGCGCTGCTCACTCCCATGGACTCCAGGTCGTTGGCGTAGGCCCAGAAGCGGAAGTATTGGCGACGCATCACCCGGGCCAGGAAGATGTCCGTGCGCGAGAGATGCTCGAAGGCCCGGGCCAGGTCCTCAGGTTGCTTGTATTCCAAAGGAACGTTCTCATCGAGCCACATCATGACGTGCTCCGGCCTCTCGTCCACCTCGAAGAGGGTCCGGCGGGCCCTGTTCACGTCGTCACCGTGCAGGATGTCCCGCATGAGATCGTACATGCTCTTGGTCGATGCGCGACCCCCCAGTACGAAGGCGTCGTCATCGTCCATGTCCAGGTTCCCTTCGGCCACCGCCTGGAGGTCGCGTACCGCGGCCCTCATGTCGCCATTGCTGTTCTCGATGATGGTCTCGAAGACCCGTTGCGGCACCTCCAATCCTTGGTCCAAGGCGATCCTGCGCAGCACGTTGCGCATGGTGCCCCCTTGCACCCGGTTCACCTTCAGCTGCAGGGTGTTGTTCTTGATGGCCGAGCTTTTCCTGCTGAGCTCGTAGAAGTCGTTGACTATGAGTATGACCGGCTGCCTGGTGTTGGCCACCAGGTCGGCAATGGCCGGCATCCCTCCGGAGTCCTCCCGCCCGAAGATGTTGTCCGCCTCGTCCAGTATGATGAGCTTGAGGCGACCGTCCTTGCTGGACAGGAACTCCCCCTCGTCGGTGAAGGTCTCCGAGCGGGAGCCCCGGCCGGCCACCCTCCGGATGGCCTCGGCGTTCCTCTGATCGGAGGCGTTCATCTCCACCACCCCCCAATCGAGATCGTTCGCCAGGGCCAAAGCCGCGCTGGTCTTGCCCACCCCTGGAGGCCCCATGAGCACCACCGCGCGATGCGAGGGGCGACCCTCCTCCCAGGAGATGGCCCATTGCATCAGCTCCTTGATCACCTTGGGGTTGCCCACCACCTCATTCAGCCCCTTAGGCCTGTACAGCTCGGTCCAATCGTCTCCCATCGACCTTCGCTATGACCGTTGGACCTATAAAAATTGAGGTGGAGGAACAATGAAAATAAGGAAAAAAAGGAGGGTCGGGACCCTCGTTCTCAGAACTTACCCTTCTGCCGTAGGAAGAGGAAGGCTCCCACTCCGATCGCAGCCACAACCACGATCACCACAACGATGATCATCCAGGTGCTGTCCGGGTTGGCGGTGGCCGACGCGGTAGCACTGGGGGTGCTCTCACCGGCGGGGTTCACCGCGGTCACGTAGTAGAAGTACTCCGCGCCGTTCTCCAGGTCAACGTCCTTGTAGCTGGTCTCTATGCCGTCCACGGTGGCTATCTGATGGAACACCCCGGTCTCGTTCTTGCGGTAGATCCTGTATTCCAGTATCTCCGCTCCGCCATTGTCCGGTTCATCCCAACTGAGCTGTACCGCCTTATCCCTTCCAGAGGCCTTCACGTCCGGGGCGCCTGGCTCTGAACAGGGAGTGGCCTCTACAGAGTTGGAATAGGGGCTGCTCCCTTCGGAGTTGACGGCCCGAATGCGATACACGAGGGTGACGCCGTTCTCCAGTCCGGTGTCTACGTAGTTGGTTATGCTCCCGCTCACGATCGTGTAAAGGGTCAGACCATTCTCACTGCCACCACGGTAGATCGCATATTGGGTGATGTTCGCCCCTCCGTTGTTGGCAGGGGCCTCCCAATGTAGGGTCACCGTCCCATCGCTAACGCTCGCCGTCAGGTTCATGGGGGTGGAGGGGATGGTTATGGCGGAGGCGTACATCAGGTTCTCACCGACGGGGTCGAAGTAGCTGATGTGCATCCTTCCCAGGCCGTCCATGGCCATGGATATATGCTCCCCACATCCCTGGAGGTCCACCTT
>JAFGPG010000060.1 GCA_016926075.1 Methanomassiliicoccales archaeon | reverse complement strand
GTCACGCCGATGATGAACTCATCGACCCCCAGGTCCTCCGCCAGCCCCACACCCCCATCGATCACCAGTTCCGAACCGGCTATCAGAGCCACCAATCCGGCCACCGTGAGCACCACCGCCTGCCACCGTTCCATGATCAATGCCTCCGCCGGTGCTCCGATACGTCGGGCCTCCCGCTCGGTCCATGCCGAGCGGGCTATGAAGTAAAGGAAGGCCAGCCAAGCCGCGATGAGCACCAATGAGTTACCGACATCGATATTCCCGTCGATACCCAGGACCGCGATGGTCAATATGGAGACCACCAGGAACAGCACCTCCCTTCTCAACAGGGCGAGCCGCACCGTGAGGGGGTTGAACAAGCAGGTGATGGCCAACACCACTCCTATGTTCACCATGTTCGAACCGATCACACCCCCGAAAGAGATAGTGGGTTCGCCCATCATGCTGGAGAGGACCGCCAATGAGGCCTCCGGAGCCGAGGTGCCCATGGCCACCACGGTGAGACCGATGATGAAGTTGCTCACTCCCAGGAACGCGGCCAGGGCCGAGGCGCCCTTGACCAGCCAATTGCCGCCGAATATCAGCAGGACCAGCCCTGCCAGGAGCAACAACGTATCGATCAACATGCCCGCACAATCAAATGCCTCGCAAACTATCTATAATAAATAGATGACCTATGCGGCATCGTGAGGTTCTTCGTCGAGACCTATGGCTGCACCATGAACCGGGGGGAGTCAGCGGAGCTGAGCTCCTGGCTGAGGGGCATGGGTCATCAGCAGGTCGATGGCGAGCAGGAGGCCGATGTCGCCCTCGTCAACACCTGCCTGGTCATAGCCTCCACGGAGCGGAAGGTCCGACGTCGCCTGGAGGGTTTGAGCGCGCAGGGGAAGGGACTGATCATCGTTGGGTGCATGGCCTCCGTGGACCGGGACCGGCTGAGCAGGGAGTTCCCAGAGGCCGTGGTCTGCGGGACCAAGGATTACAGGGAGCTCCCCCCGATGGTCTCCCGCGCCTTCGGCTCCACCCCCATGGGGACGGAGGGTCCGGTAGAGGACTCCCCTCTGGTCCTGCCCATCGCCCAGGGGTGCAACGGCGCCTGCACCTATTGCATAACCAAACTGGCGCGTGGAGACCTGGTCAGCTATCCTTTGCCAAGACTGGTGAACAGGGTCCGAGAGTCCGTCGCACAGGGGAGCAGAGAGGTCCTGGTGACCTCCCAGGACACCGCAGCATACGGGGCGGGGGAAGAGCACCGCCTACCCGAGCTTCTGAAGCGCATTTGCGACCTGCCAGGGGACTTCCGCGTGCGGGTGGGGATGATGAACCCCGACAGCCTGAGAAGCATCGTAGAGGGGGTGGGGGAGGCCTATCGGCACCCCAAGCTCTATCGATTCCTCCACCTGCCGGTGCAGAGCGGCAGCGACCGCATCGTCCGAGCGATGGGCAGGGGCTACACCGCCGAGGAGTACATGCGCATGGTAGGCACGTTGCGCGGCGCGGTGCCCGAGCTGACCGTGTCCACTGACGTCATCACCGGGTTCCCGGGTGAGACGGAGGAGGACCACCAGGCCACCGTGCGACTTCTGGAGGAACTGCGTCCGAACATCGTCAACGTGACCAGGTTCTCGCCTCGCCCCGGCACCGTGGCCGAGAGGATGGGATCCCAGGTGCCGGGTTGGATATCCAAGGAAAGGTCCCGGGAACTGACCGCCCTCCGATTCCGCATCTCCTCCGAGATCAACACCTCAAAGATGGGAAGGGAGTACGCGGTCCTCATCGATGAGCGCGGGAAGGGCAGTAGCGTCATGGCCCGCACCGACGACTATCTGCCAGTGGTCATCAAGGGGGAGCTCCCCCTATGGAAAAGGGTCAAAGTGCGCATCACCGCCGCCGCCTCCACCCACCTGTATGGCGAACCCCTGCGATAAATGGAAGATTAAATAGGGAGGAGGTCATCGAGGTCTCTTAGAGCCCCGTAGTGTAGCGGTCAATCATGCTGGCCTTTGGAGCCGGCGACTCCAGTTCGAATCTGGACGGGGCTATCATCACCATATCGCCTCTGTCGCTCCCCTTCCCCACCATCGTCATCATGCACGATCCCAGTTGGGGAAGGTGATTTATGCCGGTCGAGGAATAGCCCCTCCGTGCACGCGAGCTGCCTACTGGAGCTGGACATGGAAAGCGAGGAAAGGGCCCAGAACATCAACCGCTCCCTGGAGCTGGACCATGGGGGACATGCCCGTTCCTGGGTGGAAGGGAGGCTATTGAAGGTGGAATGCGAGGCCTCCGGTCTCATGTCCCTGCTGCATACCATCGAGGACCTCATGGCCTGCCTCAAGGTGGCCGATGAGATCACGGACATGGAGGAGGACTAGGCACCTTCCCGCACCTTGACCGCCACACCCTTTCTGAAGCACAGCATCTCCTCGCGGGTCAGCTGGGCACGCCCGATGGCCACCAGGACGTCGTTCCCGTCCACCACCATGACCTCGTCCTGCGGACGCAGCTCAGGGTCGGCGTCCAGGACAAAGGAGCAGAACACGTTCCTCCCTTTGCGGTTGAACTCCACCGAGTCGTCGTCAACCACCACCCTCGATCGCGGTGCGGCCAACCCCCCCAGCAACCTACGGGCCCCGGCCGGATGAAGTGTGAAGAAGCCGTCCTCGGCCCTCAATGAGGCCACATGCTCCCCGTCGACCAGCACGTTGCGGATACGGTCCACGTTCTTGGACTTGACCAGGGTGACATTGCCTTCCAACAGAGCCTCTGCCGCCCCCTTGCCGAACTGATAATCGGCCACCGCCCCGACCCTGGCCATATCGATGTCGAAACATCCTCTTCCCTTGGACAGCATCCTCAATATCTCCAAGGTCCCCTCTCCCTCCCAAATGGCGCCCATCCGGTAGCCATGGTTGTGGGCCAGGTCCTCCATCAGACGATCGATGCGCTCCCTGGTCTGCTGGTCCACCAGCTTGGGGAAGAGGGACTGGGAGATGGGGTAGATCTCATCGAGCTCGATGGGCACCGGACCGAATGGAGAGATGACATGGAAGTGGGCGTCGCTGATCTCCAGGATGGAGCCCATCGCCCCTCGCAACGTTCGGGAGTAGGGTTTCTCCGGTTCCTCAAAGGTGATCCCCACCTCGGTGCTGGGATGCTGATACCTCTCCCTGGAACGCCGCTGATATCTCAGGAAGGCCGGCCGGTTCAGGGTCTCCGGCCCTGTATAGAACAGGGCGTGCTCCCTGGACAGCGGTTCGAACCTCTCCAGGAACTCCTGGTGTTTCCCCAATGATCGCAATGCGTCCAGCAGGGCGGGGTGGGAACGGCACCGCCTCTCCACCAGTTCCCAGAGGTCACCTTCCAGGATGGCCCTCTTCACCCTCTCCAGCTCCATCTTGGAGACCCAGAGGTTATGCCGGGCGATGAGCTCGGTCCTGCGGGAATGGGTCATGCCCCTGATCTCCTCCAGGTCATGGCCGGCGCAGGCCGGGCACTGGCATTCCAAAGCCTTCATGTCCTGCAATCGGAAGGTCCCCTCCAGGAACATGAAGCGGTCGTCCCGCGCGAACTTGGCATAGGACGCGGAATCGAACATGTCACAGCCCAACAGCACGGCCAAGGCGAATAGCATGGGGTGGCCGGCCCCAAAGAGATGGACCGGGCGGTCCGGCCGTAGACCCTTCTTGGAGGCCACGATCACCTCCACCAGATCGGCGAAGCGATAGTGCTCCATCAGAGGGACCACGCCTCCCACGGGATGCACGTCCACCTTCATGTCGGCCAGACGTCGTGCGCAATCCTCCCGGAGATCAGGGTACACCGACCCCTGCACCACCCCGGCCAGCATCATGTCCCCCTTGAGCCCCTCGGCCTCGACGGTACGCGCCAGGGTGACCTCGATGGACTCCGCGGTCCTCTCCCTGCCCCATTCCGGTTCGGTGAAGATGTCCAGGACCGTGCCGATGTCCGATCCGATGTCCCGCTGGAACTCCACGATCTCCCGGTTCTGCACCTCCACCTCCCCGTACATGTGCGACTGGAAGGTGCCGGAGTCGGTCATGACCACCCCAGGGAAGTCAAGCAGCTGATGAAGACCGTCCCTCAGCGCCGCCTCACGGGTCAGGGGATCGTTCCGAATGATGTAGGAGTTGGTGATAAGGGCCTGGAAGCCGAAAATGTCGTACAGCTCCCTAGGTCGGACGGTGATGAGCCGAGGGTTGACCACCGGCAGCAGGCACGGCGTCTCCAGCTCCCCCCTTCTGGTATGCAGGCGACATATTCGCGCCAGGCCGTCCCGCCTGATGAGCTCCAACATACCGGCCCCATTTGCTCTCCCTATATTAAATGTGATTTGCGGGAGAATAACGGGATAATTCATATATCCCCTGTTGAGAATTGCTGAGCAGTGATGTCATGGACTCCATAGTGATGTGCTGCCCTCAATGCGAGATACTGATCTCCGTTAAAGTCAAGGACTGCGCGGAGGGCCGGGAGTTCCCCTGCCCCATCTGCGGCAGGACCGTCTGCTTCAAGTTCACCCCCGAGGAGCTGGAGAGACAGGTGGAGATCGCCAAGAGGAACCAGGAGCGCGCCCTTAAGCGGTCCTTCCCCCTGACCTTCGGGGACGTATGAGGCCGCCCACATGGAATTCTCCAGCAAGATGGTCGTGGCGGTGCGTAAGGACCTCAGGCTCTCCCCGGGCAAGATGGCGGCCCAGGTGGCGCATGCCGCGGTGAACTGCGCCCTGGCCTGTAAGAGGAAGAGGTCCGCCCAGTTCCAGGAATGGTACTCCGAGGGACAGAAGAAGGTGGTGGTGAAGGTGATGGACCTGCCGGAGCTGTTCCAGCTCAAGCAGGCCGCGGAGGACGCCGGGCTCATCACATCGCTCATCGTGGACGCCGGGCTGACCGAGCTGCCCCCGGGGACCACCACCTGCCTGGGCATAGGTCCAGCCTCCAACGAGGATGTGGACAGGGTCACCGGACACCTGGGGTTGATGTGATTGAAGGAGCAGGCCCGAGTTCTGGGCATCGACGACGCCCCCTTCATGAAGGGAGAGGCGTCCGTACCGGTGGTGGGGGTGCTGGTCTGCCCCCCTTCATACGTGGAAGGGGTACTGGTCTCCTCCTGCGCCGTGGACGGGGAGGACGCCAACCAGATCATCGAGGAAATGGTGTGCGGTTCCCGCTTCAGGGAACAGGTAAGGCTGATCATGATCGACGGGGCGGCCCTGGGAGGCTTCAACGTGGTGGACATCCAGGCCCTCCATGAGGCTCTGGGCCTCCCGGTAATGACCGTGTCCCGGGACGAGCCTGACCTGGCATCCATACGTTCCGCGCTGAGGGCGCATTTCGTGGACTGGGAACGCCGATTGGACATCATCTCCCGTTCCCGCGTCCGCCAGGTCCCCCTGGTCCAAGGGACCGTGTACGTGGCCTCGGTCGGGATCGACGAGAGGGAGGCCGATGAGGCCCTGCGCAGATGCATAGTGCGCGGCTGCCTCCCCGAGCCCATACGCCTGGCCCACCTGGTGGCGACCGCCCTGGTACGCGGTGAATCGAAGGGCAAGGCCTGAGCCGGCGGAAAACGTTAAACGTACGACCACCCCCTCTATGCTACCGTGGTCGATGACCTGGTCATCAAGGTGGCAAAGCGCCGTTTGCAGGAGTTGCGGGAGGAGATCCCGCACCCTGACATCGCCACCAACTTCCGTGTCGACGGAGAGGGACGGGGGCTTATCGACATCTTCTATCAGGGGCGGCGGATCGGCCATGAGATCATAGAGACCGCCGATTCCTGGAAGACGGAGGGTCGCCTCATGGCCTACCGTGACGTGCTTAGGAAGAATGTCAGACTGGTGGTCATGGCCCCCCGGGCCGAGGCCATGAAGGTGCGGTACATGATGTTGGAGCTCAACAACTGGTGGCTCTTCTATTATATGGTCTATGGCTACGACGGCGCCGGGCACCTCATCCGAGTGCTCAGGCCCGTCCACCCAGATGTGGCCAAGGTGGAGACCCCCTATGTATGTTGAATTCGGCGGTACAGGTACCGAGCACGTCATCGGTCCAGTGTGCATGATGGCCGTATCTAACAATCCCATATTCTTATATACAAAATCAGTAATAGAGGGCTGCCCCCGAATTTGAGGTGAAACATTTGGCAAGAGGATTATACACTGCCAGAAAGCTGCGGAAGGATCGACAGAAGTCCCGCTGGAGCGACAGGTCCTACAAGAGGAGACTGTTGAAGCTCAAGGAGAGGTCCGATCCGCTCGAAGGCGCAGCCCAGGCCAAAGGCATCGTCCTGGAGAAGGTGGGGATTGAGGCCAAGCAGCCCAACTCCGCCATCAGAAAGTGCGTTAAGGTTCAATTGATAAAGAACGGTCGTCAGATCACCGCCTTCGCGGTGGGCGACGGGGCCATCAACTTCATAGATGAGCACGACGAGGTCCTGGTGGAAGGCATCGGAGGTAGGATGGGTCGTTCCTACGGTGACATTCCCGGGGTCAGGTACAAGGTCATACAGGTGAACAACGTCTCCCTGAACGAGCTGGTAAGGGGCAGGAAGGAGAAGCCGGTGAGGTGATGCAGATGGAGGAAGGAAGTTTCAAGTTCGACAACATCATGCTCTTCGGCAGGTACTCCAGCGGCGAGGTGGTGGTCAAGGACGGCGGTCTGGCCAAGTACATCAACCTGACCCCCACCGCTGTACCGCACACCAATGCCCGACACGCCAACAAGTGGTTCGGCAAGTCCAAGGTCAGCATCGTAGAGCGGCTGATCAACAACATGATGAGAACAGAGGTCTTCACCGGCAAGAAGCTGAAGGCCTACAACGTGACCAAGAAGGCCTTCGAGATCGTCGAGCAGCGCACCAAGAAGAATCCCATCCAGGTGCTCGTGGAAGCCCTGGAGAACGCTGCTCCTAGGGAGGAGATCACCCGCCTGCAGTTCGGAGGCATCTCCGTCCCCAAGGCCGTGGACATCGCTCCCTCCCGCAGACTGGACATTGCTCTGCGCAACATATCAAAAGGTTCCGTGAACGCCTCTTTCAAGAACACCAAACCCATAGAGCAGTGCCTGGCGGAGGAGCTCATACTGGCCTCCAAGGGCGACATGAACAGCTTCTCCGTGGCCAAGAAGGAAGAGATCGAGAGAGTGGCCTCCTCGGCACGTTAGGATCGGGGTGGAGAACATGGGCAGGAAAGAGGACAATATCAAGAAAGCTCAGCAGATCATGCTGAAACCTGAGTTCATCAGGAACATAGGCACCGCCGCGCACATCGATCACGGGAAGACCACCTTGAGCGACAACCTCATCGCCGGCGCGGGCATGATGTCGGAGACCCTAGCTGGAAAGCAATTGATGCTGGACTACGACGAGCAGGAGCAGGCCCGGGGCATCACCATCAACGCGGCCAACGCTTCGATGGTTCATACCTGGCATGGCAATGATTACCTCATCAACCTCATCGACACCCCCGGGCACGTGGACTTCGGAGGGGATGTCACCAGGGCCATGAGGGCCCTGGACGGGTGCGTCATATTGGTCTGCGCAGTGGAGGGCATCATGCCCCAGACCGAGACCGTCATCCGGCAGGCCCTCAAAGAGAGGGTCAGACCGGTCCTGTTCATCAACAAGGTGGACCGCCTCGTCAACGAACTGAAGGTCACCGAGCAGGAGATGCAGCAGCGTTTCGTACAGATCATCACCGAGGTCAACAAGAGGATCATGGCCAATCTCCCTGAGGACCTCCGTAAGAAATGGCAGGTCCGGGTGGAGGACGGCTCCGTGGCCTTCGGCTCCGCCTTCAACAACTGGGCCATATCCGTCCCCTACATGAAGAAGAGCGGCATCTCCTTCAAGGACGTCTACAACTACTGCAAGAACGAGGACCAGAAGACCCTGGCCAAGAAGTCCCCGGTGCACGAGGTGCTTCTGGACATGGTCATCACCCACGTCCCCAACCCCTTCGACGCCCAGAAGATCCGTATCCCCGTCATCTGGAAGGGAGAACTGGATTCCGAGGTGGGCAAGGCCATGATGAGCTGCGACCGCAACGGCCCCACCACCTTCATGTGCACCAAGATCATCATCGACCCCCACGCCGGCGAGGTGGCCATGGGCAGGTTGTTCTCCGGCAAGGTGGTGCGCGGACAGGAGATGTACGTGCTGGGCATGCCCAACGTCAACCGGGTGCAGACCGTGGCCATGAGCGTCGGGGCCGACCGCATCGCGGTGGACGAGGTGGAGGCGGGCAACATCGTCGCCCTGTCCGGGCTCAAGGATGCCATCTCCGGTGCCACCTGCTCCTCGGAAAAGGACATGGAGCCCTTCGAGAAGATATCCCACTACACCGAGCCCGTGGTCACCGTGGCCATCGAGGCCAAGCACATGAAGGACCTTCCTAAGCTGGTCGATGTGCTGAGGACGGTGGGCAAGGCGGACCCCTCCATCGTGGTGCAGATAAACCAGGAAACGGGGGAGAACCTGCTCTCCGGCATGGGCGAGCTTCACCTTGAGATCACCCAGTACCGCATCGTCAACGACCACAAGGTGGACATCAAGGCCTCCGAGCCCATCGTGGTGTACCGCGAGAGCGTGAAGGGCAGGGCCGGCCCCTTCGAGGGCAAGTCCCCCAACAAACACAACAAGTTCTACATCATGGTGGAGCCGCTGGAGGAGGCGGTGGTCCAGGCCATCAAGAACGATGAGATCAAGACCGAGGGGAAGATCAAGGACCCCAAGGCCCTGGCCAAGCAGCTCACCGACCTGGGCATGGACAAGGACCAGGCCAAGGGCGTGGTCTCCTTCAAGAACAACAACGTGTTCCTAGACCTGACCAAGGGCATACAGAACCTGCATGAGACGATGGAGCTGTGCAAGCAGGCCTTCGACGAGGCCATGGAGATCGGACCTCTGGCCAACGAAAGGGTCATGGGTGTCAAGGTCATGCTGGTCGACGCCAAGCTGCACGAGGACTCCATACACCGCGGTCCGGGGCAGGTCATCCCGGCCACGCGCTCCGGTATCTACGGGGCGATGTGCCAGGCCGAGAGAGTGCTGCTGGAGCCCCTGCAGAAGGTCTACATCAACTCCCCCCAGGACATGATGGGGGACGTGACCCGCGAACTGCAGGGACGACGCTCCACCATCGAGGACATTCGCCAGGACCACGATGCCACGATCATCGTGGCCAAGGCCCCGGTCGCCGAGATGTTCGGGTTCGCCAGTGCCATACGCGGGGCCACCCAGGGCCGTGCCCTGTGGTCCACCGAGAACTCGGGCTTCGTCAGGGTACCGGGAGAACTGCAGGACAAGGTCGTGGGAGACATTAGGAAGAGGAAGGGACTGAACCCCCAGCCCTACGATGCCGGATACTACTCTGCCTGAGCATGAAAAACGGTTATATAGAAAGAATAATATCGAGAGGCAACCAACTCATATTTAAATAAGAACTGGAGGAAAATACATGGCTGATAAACCTCACATGAATCTGGTCTTCATAGGTCATGTCGATCACGGTAAATCCACCACCGTAGGCAGAATGCTGCTCGACACCGGCTCTATCGACTCCTATGTGATCGAGAAGTTCAGAAAGCAGGCCGAAGAGAAGGGAAAGGCGACCTTTGAGTTCGCCTGGGTTATGGACAGCTTGAAGGAGGAGAGGGAGCGCGGAGTGACCATAGACGTCTCCCACAAGCGATTCGACACCGACAAATACTACTTCACGATCATCGACGCCCCCGGTCACAGGGACTTCGTCAAGAACATGATCACCGGGACCAGCCAGGCCGACGCTGCGGTCGTGGTCTGTTCCGCCATCGAGGGCCCCCAGGCCCAGACCAAGGAGCACATCTTCCTGGCCAAGACCCTGGGCGTGAAGCAGATCATCATGGCCATCAACAAGATGGACGCCGTCAAACCAGCCTATAACGAGGCCTCCTATAACAAGGCCAAGGACGATGTGACCAACCTGTTGAAGGCGGTCGGCTACAAGATTGATGAGATCCCCTTCATCCCCATCAGCGCCTACAAGGGCGACAACTGCGTCAAGAAGTCCGAGAACATGCCTTGGTACAAGGGCGATACATTGCTGGATGCCCTCAACAAGCTCAAGCAGCCCACCTCCACCGAGGGACTGGCCCTGCGCCTGCCCATACAGGACGTCTATACCATCACCGGCATCGGTACCGTACCTGTGGGCCGTGTGGAGACCGGGGTGCTGAGGCCGGACATGAAGGTCATCTTCATGCCCTCCAACAAGGTAGGAGAGGTCAAGAGCATCGAGATGCATCACGAAACGCTGCCCATGGCCAAGCCTGGTGACAACGTCGGCTTCAACGTGAGGGGGATCGCCAAGAACGATATCAAGAGGGGAGATGTGGCCGGACCGGTCGACAACCCGCCCACCGTGGCCAAGACCTTCGTGGCGCAGATCGTGGTGCTCAACCACCCCACCGCCATCCCGGTCGGGTACACCCCCGTCTTCCACTGCCACACCGCCCAGGTGGCCTGTACCTTCATCGAGCTGCAGAAGAAGCTGGACCCCAAGACCGGACAGGTCAAGGAGGAGAACCCCACCTTCCTGAAGACAGGCGACGTGGCCATCGTCAAGGTCATGCCCACCAAGCCCCTGGTCGTGGAGAAGGCCAAGGACTTCCCGCAGCTGGGCAGGTTCGCTATCCGCGACATGGGCCAGACCGTGGCCGCCGGCATGTGCATCGATGTCGAAAAGAAGGAGATGTAAACCCTTTCCCACCCTTTCCATTTCGGGGACTAACACATGGCACAGAGAGCAAGGATTTCATTGAGCGGCACGGACCCGGAGAAGGTGGACAGCGTCTGTACCCAGATCAAGCAGATCTCCATCCGAACAGGGGTGGCCATCCGCGGGCCCATCCCCCTGCCCACGAAGAGACTGCAGGTACCCTGTCGTAAGAGCCCGGACGGAGAGGGCTCCGAGACCTGGGACAGGTGGGAGATGCGCATTCACAAGCGCCTCATCGACCTGGACGCGGACGAGAGGGCCCTCAGACAACTGATGAGGATCCAGGTCCCGGACGGGGTCAACATCGAGATCGTGCTCAGGTCCTGAGACAAATCCCTTACCCAACACCTTCCTTTTTCTGACCTCAATCTTATAATCGCCCCTCCCCATCTCGGTACGTGGCCGATACGACCATTTTCGGAATAGACCTCATCGTCCTATTGGTGTTCCTGCTGGTGATGGTGGGAACGATGCTGCTGGCGAGGGCCGTCTACTCCCTCATGAGAAGGGCACTGGACCTCAGGATAGGAAAGAGGAGGTCCAAGGTGGCCAGTAACTTCGTCCAATACGCTTTGCTGGGATTGGGCTTAGGATATGGGGTGCTCGAGATACTGGACCTGAACCTGACCGCCCTGGCCGCCTCGCTCGGGCTGGTGGGCATCGCCGTGGCCTTCTCCTCTCAACAGCTGGTGCAGAACCTCATCGCCGGGGTGATGATAGCGGTGGACCACCGCATACAAATGGAGGACTGGATAGAGATCACCGGGGAGCCCGTGGACCGGCCGGCCCGGGTGGTCGACGTCACCCTGACCAGGACCATCCTGCGTGACATCAACGGCCGCATGATGGTGGTCCCCAACTCCCTCCTGATGACCAACCGGGTGGTCAACTACACCCGGTCGGGTTTCGTGGAGGTCGTCGTACCATTCCCGCTGCCCTTGGGTGCGGAACGTCAAGGGGCGATGGACACCATTCTCCAGGTCCTGGAGGAACACTCCAGCGTACTTCCCAACGTGAAGGGGGCGGAGCTCATGGCCACGGAGAGGGAGCTGAACGTCCCGCGTCTGCGACGGTTCCTGAACGACCGCACCAAGATGGAACAGTTCCTGCCCAGGGTCTGGGTACGGGAGTTGACCGGCCTGCGGGTGAACCTCAGCGTCAGGTTCTGGATCAGGGAGGTCCAGCACCGGGAGAGGATCATCTCGGAGATACTCTCCGAGATTCTGGACAGGTTGGGGGCGCAGGGCATCACCGTTCCCTGAGCACAACGGTATTAAGGGCGGCCACCTTTGTAGGCCCGAATGGCTGAGACCATCGTCTTCGGAGTATCGGTCATTGACCTCATCGCCTTCTTCCTCATCATCGTGGCCACGGTGATCGTGGCCAAGGTCACCTACATGGCGGTGCGCAGGTTGCTCGACGAGCATATGGTCCGTGTCCAGTCCAAGGCCCTGGCCCGCATATACCAGTACGTCGTGCTGGCCCTGGGCTTCTACCTGGGGTTCTGGGAGGTGCTCGGTCTGGACCTCACCGCCATCCTGGCCTCCCTGGGCATACTCGGTCTGGGCGTAGCGCTCGCATCCCAGCAGGTGCTGATGAACGCGTTCGCCGGCATTCTCATCTCGGTCATCAGACCGGTGAAGCTGGACGAATGGGTGGAGGTGGCCGGCATGCCCCTCACAGGTGCATGCAAGGTCAAGGACATCAACCTGATGAACACGGTGCTCAAGGACCTGGATGGAAGGATACACTACGTCCCCAACTCCTTCCTGATCACCAACAAGGTCATCAACTACTCCCGGGCGGGGTTCGTGGCCATACGCATCCCGGTGTGGTTGCGCTCGATGAAGTATTTCGACCGCATCAAGGACATCGTACTGGAGGTGGCGGACATCGACCCTTACATACTCCCTCATGTAGGGGAGGAGGAGCAGAAGAAGATATCCAAGGTCTTCGAGCTGAGCAGCGTGCGTCGTTACCTGGAGAAGAAGGTGGACATGTCCATTTTCTCCCCCCTGATCATCATCAAGGACATCCAGAGCGAGAAGGTCCTGGTGGAGATCAAGATATGGATCAGGGACGTGACCAGACGGGACCAGATCGTTACCGATTACTTGAACGAGCTGCACAGGAGGTTCTACACGGAAGGCATCGAGTTCGGGAACGATTGAGCCAAGAACTTATTTTATCCCCTTGAACATAACCCGATGCGATGCGAAGCGATGCGGTCAAGAAAGGGGTGGACCGGGCCCCACAGCGCAGCCTGCTGCGCGCCTCCGGGCTGACGGACGAGGACATGGAGAAGCCGTTCATAGGCATCGCCAATTCCTGGAACAACGTGGTCCCGGGACACGTGCACCTGGACCGGCTGGTCGAGGAGGTCCGCAAGGGCGTTCTCGAGGCCGGGGGCGTGCCCCTCATCTTCGGCGTGCCCGCGGTGTGCGATGGTGTGGCCATGGGCCACTCCGGCATGCGCTACTCCCTGGTATCCAGAGAGGTCATATCCGATTGCGTGGAGATAATGGTGCAGGCCCATCAGATGGACGGTTGGGTAGGGGTGACCAACTGTGACAAGATCACTCCGGGGATGCTCATGGCCGCCGGTCGCCTGGACATACCCACGGTCATCCTGACCGGAGGGCCGATGGAACCTGGGGAACTGGATGGACGGCCCCTTGACCTGCAGAGCG
The DNA here is from genome assembly GCA_016926075.1 of Methanomassiliicoccales archaeon. Classification (GTDB taxonomy): domain Archaea; phylum Thermoplasmatota; class Thermoplasmata; order Methanomassiliicoccales; family UBA472; genus UBA472. The sequence continues at coordinate 21,908 of JAFGPG010000060.1, read as the reverse complement.
TGTTCGAGGCCCTGGGGGCCAACAAGGCAGGCAGGATGTCCAAGGAGGAGGTGCTTCGCATCGAGAGGCATGCCTGCCCCGGGGAAGGGGCCTGCTCGGGCCTCTTCACCGCCAACTCCATGGCCTGCCTCACGGAAGCGATGGGCCTCAGCCTCACCGGGTGCGGTTCCATGCTAGCCACGGACCCAAGGAAGAAGGAATTGGCCCGGAACAGCGGCCGGCGCGCCGTGGAGCTGGTGGAGGAAGGGCTCACCGCGCGCGGAATCGTGAGAAAAGGGTCATTCCTCAACGCCATCGTCTTGGACATGGCCATCGGCGGCTCCAGCAACACCGCCCTTCACATCCCGGCCATCGCCGCCGATTTCGGCATCGAGATCGACCTGAGCACCTTCGACAAGGTCTCCCGGAGAATACCTCACCTCACCAGCATCAAGCCCAGCGGCCCCTACTACATGAAGGACTTCGACGCGGCGGGAGGGGTGCCCGGAATGCTCAGCCGTCTGCTGGACGATCTCTCGGACGAGATGACCGTGAACGGATGCAGCATCAGGGATGTGGCCAGGCGGGCGACTGTTAGGGACGAGGAGGTCATAAGGCCCCGGGACCGGCCGTTCCACGAAGAGGGCGGCATAGCCGTGCTCTATGGCAACCTGGCCCCCAAGGGCTCGGTGGTCAAGCAGGCCGCGGTCGCCCCGGAGGTGATGAGGTTCAAGGGCAAGGCCAAGGTCTTCGACTCCGAGCAACGGGCCATCGAGGCCATCTCCGACCATCTAATAGGACCGGGGGATGTGGTGGTCATCCGGTATGAAGGGCCGAAGGGAGCCCCAGGCATGCCGGAGATGCTGTCCCCCACCAGCCTCATCGCTGGCATGGGCCTGTCCAACAGCGTGGCGCTCATCACGGACGGACGGTTCTCTGGCGCTACCAGGGGGCCGTGCATCGGGCATGTCTCCCCGGAGGCCTTCGACAAGGGACCGCTGGCCGCGGTCCTCGATGGTGATGAGATACACATCGACATACCTGGGCGAAAGCTCGAGCTGCGTATTTCGGAACGGGAGCTCAAGGAAAGGCTGGCCAAGGTCGAGGTGGTCGACCGTCACCCCACCGGCGTCCTGGCCAAATACCGCCGCCTGGTCGGCGAGGCCTCTACCGGGGCCATCTGCCGCTGAGCGCGAAACCTTTTTATCCAGACTCCTTTTATGCGCCCACACTGGGCGGGTAGATCAGCTCGGAAGATCGCCTGCTTTGCAAGCAGGAAGTCCCGGGTTCAAATCCCGGCCCGTCCACTCCCCCTACCTCGTACGACCTGTGGTTTCCCCCTTGATCGATTTCGGGGAAAGATTATCGATGACCTCCGCCATCTTAACAACGATGACGGAATCGAGCGACGAAGGATTCGAGGGTTACCTTGAAAGCATTGGTAACGACAGCGCAGAGGCCCGAAGGATGGGATCGATGGCCTCGGAGTTCATGGGATATCTGGAAGAGAAGGGTCTGGACCTGGAGAAATGCGAACTGATCAATCTCAAGGACTATCTCTCCGTGCTCATCGCCAGAGGGGAGAACTCCAAGCAGAGGCTGCTCTCCATTGCCAGATATTGCTATTTCCATCATAGGTACGATCTATACATCTACATGGCCACCATACTGAACTCCTACGATATCCTGCCGTTGATGGAGAAAAGGATGGGCGAGATGTTCGGTCGGAACCGTCAGGAAACCGTCTTCTACGGTTTTGTACAACCTCCCCTGGGCACCGATCCGGACGAGTATGCCCCCATCGTATCCCGGATAATCGATCGAATGGAGAGCGAACTGTCCGAGGAGCAATGCCGGGCCCTGCTCAGCTGGAACTATCATGGGATCCCCAAGGAGGCTTTCGCCGAGAAGAGAGCCAGGTATCTGGAGGCCGACAGTTTGGACGAATTCCTGGCCAGGGAGCACGAGCTGCTGATCGAGGAATTGCAGGAATGCATGTCAACAGGAAGGCCCTGGCACGAACAGATGGTCACCCAGGACCTCATCGACCATGTGACCGCGGAACAGCGGGTGGTGGTCGGGATGCGCGAGGGGGACAGGATCATCGTGGAAAAGGTGCCCTTCGATCCACCCCGATATTATCCGGAGGGCTCTCTCATCATGCGCAGATATTATTACTGCCACTGCCCGCTGGTCCGATCATCCATCAGGAAGGGCTGGCCCAAGGTCTCCCCCACTTTCTGCTACTGCAGCGCCAGCTTCCTCAAGGCGGCCTGGGACGCCATCTTCGACCGGCCGGTGGAGGTGGAGGTGCTGAAGAGCGTGCTGGGAGGCAGTTCCAAATGCCTGTTCTCCGTTAAAATTCCAGAAGGGGAAAAGGTATGATGTGGAGGCTCACCCCAGGGTCGGAACACCGGTCCCCGGTCGACGATCCCCGCTCGTCGCAAGATGGCCGAACGAATGCCCCCTACTCGATAAGGGGATCTCCTTAGGATAACAGCCCCCTTTTTATACACTGGTCACGCACCATATGAAAAGAAGTGAAGATTAAGAGGTTTGGAGCCCCGTTCACGGGGCGGCCATCTTGCTCTGGGCGGCAATGGCCTCGGCCACCTTCTTGTCCTTGGCCATATCCTCCTCGAGCTTCTTCATGTCTGCGCGGAGCTCCTCGGAGGTGGGTATGGGACCCAGGATGGTATCGGCCTTGCCTACGTACCTCTCGATTTCCTCGGGCTTGGATATCTCCCTTTCCGGGACCTGCCTGCCTGCACCGATGTAATCGGAGATGCCCTCTATCAGCCTGCTGACCTCGAAGGGCAGCACGATCTTGGTGGCCTGCCCATCGCCCAGTCTCTGCACCGTGTCCAGTGAGAGCACGGTGAGGGCCTTGGTGTCCAAGGTGCTAGCGCCCACGCTCAGTATCCTGAGCTTCTGGGCCTCACCCTGACCCTGTAGGATTATTGCGAGCCGCTCACCCTCGGCCTCCAGGATCTTGGCCTGCCGCAATCCTTCAGCCTGCAGGATGCGCGAGCGCTTCTCACCCTCGGCATTGAGGATGGCCGCGGTCTTGGCACCGTCGGCCTTGAGGATGGCCGCACGCCTCAGCCTCTCGGCCGAGGTCTGCTCCTCCATGGACTGCTTGACTCTGGGGGCAGGGTCGATCTCCCTTATCTCCACCGCCTCCACCTTGACCCCCCACTGGTCGGTGGCCTCGTCCAGTATGTCCCTCAGTTTGAGATTGATCTTCTCACGGTTGGAGAGTATCTCGTCCAGGTCCATGTCGCCGATGATGGACCTTAGGGTGGTCTGGGCCAGGTACACCGTGGCCGCCCGGTAGTCGGTGACCTCGAAGTAGGCCTTCTTGGGATCGATGACCTTGACGTAGATGATGGCATCGACGAACACCGGGGAGTTGTCCTTGGTGATGACCTCCTGGCGGGGAACGTCCAGCACCATGGTCCTCAGGTCGATCTTGACCGTCTCGTTGATGAGCGGGGCAACGTAGTTGAAGCCGGGGTCGAGTATCTTGATGAACTTCCCCAACCGAATGTACACCGCCTGTTCGTACGGTCTTACGATCTTGATCCCGTTGACCAAGATGACGATGGCCGCGATGATGACCAGCATCAACATCCCTAATATTTCCGGACTTATTGCCATGATTACCTCCTCCTTCTATGATCTATTAAGATTTGATTATGATCCGCCCGAGACCTCTTCCACGGTCACGTGCACACCCTCGCTCTGCAGCACCTTGACCCTCTTCCCCACCGGTATGGGAACGCTCGAGGTGGCGCTCCAGATGGTGTTCGATATGCGTACCTTGCCCCTTAACGAACCGGGGACCACCTCCACCTCCACGAAGCCCTCCTTTCCGATGAGGGACGAGGCCACCGTGGTCTCCGGAGGCGATGGAGGGGCCAGCTTCTGATAGAGCTTGATGGTCAGAAGGGTGGTAGGGACCAGGATGATCACGGCCGTGATGGGCGACCACCAGGTGAGCAACAGGTCCGGGAATACAAGACCAATGCCTCCCAAGGCCAGCAGGACCGTGGCCGGCACCAGAATGAAGAAACCTGGTTGGCTCAGCTCGACCAGGAGCAGGAGCACACCGATCACGATGAATGCCAAGGAAAGGTCAGTGGCTATGGACATGGTTCCTTCAATGAATAACTGCATATTTAGAATTTATTTCCATTCTAGGCATGAATTGTCACGGTTGGGTCAGGAAATCCCCCCAATTTGCCGTTTAGGGTCCCTCGAACCATGACCCAGGCATCGTGCCGGACGATAGCACGGTCAAAAGAAGAATTAAATAATGATAGGGTGGGTATTCAATCTCAGTGATTTCTGATGTGCGAAGACTATGAGGATTCGGTCATGGGATTGCCCCTGATCGGGGATAAGTTCCCGGATATGGAGGTCGTCACCTCCCACGGCAAGATGAGACTCCCAAAGGACGTTGAAGGCAAATGGATGATCCTTTTTAGCCACCCAGGTGATTTCACACCTACTTGCACCACTGAGTTCATCGCATTCGCCAATAGGGCAGCGGAGTTCGAGAAGCTCAACACAGCCCTGGTCGGTCTGTCCATTGACCAGGTGTTCTCCCACATCAAGTGGGTGGAGTGGATCGAGGAGAACATGAAGGTCAAGATACCCTTCCCCATCATCGCCGACCACGGCAGCGTGGCCACTCAGCTGGGCATGATACACCCCAACAAGGCCAGCAATACCGTAAGGGCCGTTTTCATCGTGGACCCCAAGGCCATAATACGCCTGATCATCTACTATCCTCAGGAGATCGGTCGGAGCGTCAACGAGGTCGTACGCGCCCTTAAGGCACTGCAGTTCTGTGACGAGTACGACCTGGCCACTCCGGAGAACTGGCCAGACAACGAGTTCTTGAAGGACAAGGCCATACTCCACCCGGCGAGGGACTACAAGACCGCCATGGAGAGGAAGAAGGGCATCGGCAAGGACTGCTACGACTGGTGGTTCTGCACCAAGAAGGTCTGAGGACCGTCCGTTTCTAAACCACTTCCTTCATTTTTCAGGCACCGAGATAGAGCACGGAGATCAGCAGGGTGACCAAGGTCACCGGTAGTCCAGCCTTCATGAAGTCCCACAGGCGGACCTCTACCCCCATGGTCAGGCCCTTCTCCACCACTATGATGTTGGCCGCCGCGCCCAGCACCGTGGCGTTACCGGCCAGGGTGGAACTGGTGGCCAACGCCAGCCAGAGCGTGTCGCTGCCCACGGGAACGGCCGGGGCCAGCAGCATGACCGCTGGGACGTTGCTAATGAGGTTGGAGAGCACTGCGGAGACGGTGGAGATGCCGGCCACACCGGCCATCCCCGCTCCTATGTGCTCGAAGGACCGCAGTAAAAGGGACATCAGCCCGGAGGTCTCCACCCCTTTCAGCAGAATGAAGAGGCCTACGAAGAAGAGAAGGAGCGTCCAGTCCACCCCGCGAAGGATGGGTGTGGTGCCAGTGTCCCTCTTTAGCAAGGGCAGGGCAAGTAGAAGGAAACAGCCCCCCAGGAAGGCGATCAGCGATATGGGCGTGTTCAAAAGGGGGGAGAGAACGAAACCGAGGAAGACCGCCACCAATACCCCCAGGACCATGTAGAGCGGGGCCTTCCCCCGCTCTCTCCCCGGCTCGTGGATGGTACGGCAGTGGTCTACGGTCCGTGGCCTTGCCAGAGCCTTGTCGAAGAGGTCCCTTTTAAAGACCAGGGCCATAACGGACACCGCCACCACCAGGGAGACCACTGCCAGCGGGGTCAGTGCCAATGCGAAGCTGGGGAAGGACATGCCCGAATGTATCAGTATGTAGGCGTTCTGGGGGTTCCCCACGCCGGTGGCCACGCTGCCGATGTTGGCGGCCAGCGCCTCTCCGACCAGGAAGGGCACGGGATTGGCCTCCAGGGAACGACAGACCTTGATGATGATAGGGGTGAACATCAGGACCACGGTGTCGTTGAGGATGAGGGCGGACAGCAGGGCGGTGACCCCCATGATCGCACACAGGAAGGTGAAGAGGTCCCCGCAGGCCCGAAGTAGAAGGTCGGAGACGCGAGCGAAGAGGCCCACGATCTCTAGACAGGAAACGATGATCATCATGCCCAGCAGAAGTCCGATGATGTCCAGGTCGATGGCCGCAAAGACCTGGTCTGCCGGCAGGAGACCGAAGACGATCATGAGCGCCGCGCCGAAGAGGGCCGCGGCCGGCCTCTCCACGCTCACAGTGCGCACCCGTCGCACGGATATCATGACATAGGTGAGAAGGAAGATGAGCAAAGCCAACAGGGTGGCGGTCTGCATCTATGGGAGGTAGAAAGCGGTGGATAGATAAGGCTGCGCCCTCAAACGAAACCCGGGTAGCGCACCGTACGCTCCAACACCATCCGTACGTCCAATCGGCGGAAGCCCAGGGGGCGTATGTTGCGGTCAAGGAATCGTAACAGCTCCCGACGGTCGACGGCCTGGACCCGGAACATCAGACGAGGTTCCCCGGTGACCTTCATCACCTCGCTCACCCTCTCCATGGCCATGAGGGCGCTGATGGCCTTGCCCTCCCTTTCGGTGTCAATGTCCGCGAGGACCAGGGCCTCCGCCTCCATGTCCAACCTGTCCTGGTCCACGATGGCCGAGTAGCCTAGGATGACCCTCTCCTCCTCCAGGCGTCTGACGCGGTCCCTGATGGTGGAGGGTGAGCGCCCCAACATCTCCGCGATCTCCTCGATGCTGACCTTTCCGTTCCCCTGCAGTATGCGCAGTATGCTCCGGTCCAGGTCGTCCTGCGACATCACATGCTATATCCGTCAACAGGCTATTAATGATGCTCACACCTAGCCTTCAAGGCCTGAGCGACGAGCTCGGAATGATCGAAGGCCAGGGGCGGGACCTCCTCCAAAGGCACGAGGATCGCGGACTCCGCATCGTCCCCGGCCTTCAGTTCGCCTCCCACGACCTTCAGTTCATGGAGCAAGGTGACGAAATGCCCCCGCGGGTCGCGCTCCGGTGCGGAGAAGACCCCGACCAGGCGCACCACTTCCGTGCGCAGCCCGGTCTCCTCCAGGACCTCCCTCACCACGCAGCTCTCTGCGCTCTCCCCGTACTCCATGATCCCTCCGGGCAGGGCGAGATGGCCCTTGAACGGCTCCCTTCCCCGGCGTACCAGCAGCAGCCGTCCCTCCCATATCACCAGCCCGTCACAGGTGAGGGTAGGCTTTCGCCAGAGGTTCTCCATCTGCTCCTCCAGCTGCCTAGATAGGACCTCCATGCGTCCCAGCACCTCCCGTCCCAAAGGGGTCAGTCCATCGTTATCACGCACCGCCCCTCCCAATCTCCTCTCCAGGGAGCGCACCCGGCGGCGCAGGGTGGACACGCTCATCCCCAGCTCGGAGGCGGCCTCCAGCATCCCCAAGGAACGCAGGGCGATCAATGCGCGCATGTCATCCGCATCGGCCACATCCCTACCGTCCAGGGTGAGCACCAATTCGACCCGCAGGCCATACCTCATGTCCAGAGCCATGTTATATAAACTACCTCAACTTTGTGACGGATCGTGCAAAACCTCAGGAAACGCGTTCCTACCGTTCTCACCGCCGACGAGATCCTGGACAAGGCCTTTCGCCGGGTGGGCAAGATCGACAAGGAGGGGCCGGTCCATATGGACATGGTCAAGCGCAAGTCCATGGCCCGCATAGCCTCCGCCACCGATGTCATCTCCTCCACCCTGCAGAGATACGTCAAGGCCTTCCCCAGCATCAACGAGAGGGACGTGTTCCTGGCCGAGATGATAGAGGTCACGGTGGGCGTTGACCGCCTCAAGAAGGCCCTCTCCAACCTGGACTGGGCGGCCTCCAAGGTCAAGGAACTGCAGAAGCAGTACACAAGCAAGGTGATGTCCTCCTCCTCGGTGCAGGGGGCGGACAGCGCCCGGAAGGCATTCTATGGTCGGGCCTCTTCGGTGGTGAACAAGGTCTCCAAGGACCTGGAGTTCCTGGCCTATGCCAGGAACGAGTTCCGCAAGGTGCCGGATTTCGACGAGGGCATGCTGACCATGGTCATCGCCGGGTTCCCCAACGTGGGTAAGAGCCAGTTCCTGAGGGAGGTATCCTCGGCCCAGCCTAAGGTGGCCGCCTACCCCTTCACCACCCAGGGCATCGAGGTAGGGATACACGAGCGGGGGTGGCGCCGCTATCAGATCATTGACACTCCCGGCCTTCTCGACCGCGAGCTGGAGGACCGCAACCGCATCGAGATGCAGGCGGTCACCGCCCTCAAGCACCTGGCCAACGCCATACTGTTCATCCTCGACCCTTCGGAGACCTGCGGTTATCACCTGGAGGGGCAGCTGCGACTTCTGGAAGCGGTGCGCGAGCTCTTTCCCGGGGTCCCCATCCTGGTCGTGGAGAACAAGATGGACCTCCTGGACAGCGGTTCGGACCGCCTCAAGATGAGCGCGGTCAGCGGGGAGGGGGTCCCCCAGATCATGAGCGCACTATTGACCTCCATCGAGCATCTGGAAGGCCCCGAGCCCATGTTCTGAGAAAAACGTTTTTATCTCCACTACACTTAGTGCGCACGGGATGCCCTTGAAGGAGCTGGCCTGCAGCGAATCCATGCGTCGTTACTTTTCCGACCTCTTCCGGGAGAACGAGCGCTGCTACTCACTGGCCGAGGAGGCGCGCTCCAAGGGATTGGATCCCAGCATGACGGTGGAGATCCCCCAGGCCGAGGACCTGGCGGCCAGGGTGGAGAAGCAGCTGGCCGATTGGCAGGTGGAGGGGGTGGCGGAACGCATCCGGGAGCTGTCCAGCCGCATAGAGAGCCGCGAGGAGGTCTCCCTGCTCATCGCCAAGGAGCTGGCCAGGGAAGCGGTCACCTCTCAGGAGGGAAGGGAGATGGCCATCGAGCGGGCGGTGCGCGTCGGCCTCTCCGTTCTCACCGAAGGCATCCTGGTGGCCCCCATCGTGGGCATCGCCGGGGTCAGGATCAATCAGAACCCGGACGGCACGGAGTATCTTTCCATTTTCTTCAACGGTCCCATCAGGTCCGCAGGGGGCACGGGTCAGGCCATGAGCGTGCTCATTGCCGACGTGGTGCGCCGGGAGTTCGGCATCGGGACCTATCTGCCCACCCATGGCGAGGTGGAACGGCTCAAGGAGGAGATACCTCTCTACAAGCAGTGCCAGCACTTACAGTACACCCCTAGCAACGAGGAGATAGATCTTATCTGTCGGCACTGTCCGGTGTGCGTGGACGGGGAGAGGACCGAGGACAAGGAGATCTCCGGCTACCGCGACCTGCCCCGCATCAAGACCAACGCGGTGCGTGGGGGGGTTTGTCTGGTCATCGCCGAAGGGCTGTGCCTGAAAGCGCCCAAGCTGGAAAAGCACGTCAGGAAGCTGGGCCTGGAGGGCTGGGACTTCATCAGCGAGTACCTGAGGTCGAAGAAGGGCGGGGAAAAGGAGGAGAACGGGTCGCGCATCGCTCCGGACTTCAAGTACCTCAAGGACATCGTGGCCGGAAGGCCGGTCATCGGCCACCCTTCACGCCCGGGAGGTCTGCGCCTGCGCTATGGCAGGGCCAGGACCACCGGGCTGGCGGCCATCGCCCTCAACCCGGCCACCATGTTCGCATTGGACGACTTCCTGGCCGTGGGCACGCAGATCAAGATCGAGAGGCCGGGCAAGGCGGGGGCGGTGACGCCCTGCGACCGCCTGGAGGGTCCCATCCTTCTGCTGAAAAGCGGGGACCTGGTCCAGACCAACGGCGTCCAGGAGTTCTTGGGGTGCAAGGACCAGGTCCAGGAGATCGTGGACGTGGGTCAGATCCTCATCCCCTTCGGGGAGTTCGTGGAGAACAATCATCTGCTGTTACCAGGGGACTACGACCTGGAATGGCACCGGGCCGAGCTGCGGGCGGCCAACGCCGGGGAGTTACCCTCGGGATGGGAAAGGCCGGAGAGCTTCCAGGCCGCCCTGGACCAGTCCAAGCGCTATGGGGTGCCCCTGCACCCCGACCACAATCTCTTCTGGAACGACCTGGACCTGGACGAGCTGCGGGATCTGCGGGCCTACCTCCTGGAGAAGGGTCATTGGGACGGCCGGACCCTGTCCCTGCCTTTGGACGGGAAATGCAAGCGCACCCTGGAGCTGCTGGGCGCACTGCACAATGTTAAGGAGGGGAACGTGGTGATGGAACGATATGCCGAACCACTGCTGGCCGGCCTGGGACTGAGGGGCGACGGTTCCCTGACCGACGCCATCCCCTTGAACGGTAGCACGGTCATGGAGGCCGTATCGGACTGCACCGGTGTCCGTGTCAACCCCCGCTCGGTCACCAGGATCGGGGCGCGCATGGCCCGACCGGAGAAGGCAAAGGACCGCAGCATGAAGGCCCCCTCCCACACCATCTTCCCCATCGGCATGGCTGGCGGACCCCAGCGCCTGATGGAGAAGGCGGCGGAGAAGGGCACGGTCCGGGTGAGGCTGGGGGTCAGGAGATGCGAGCGATGCGGAGAGCATCGCGTGTACTACCGCTGCCCCTGCGGCGGGCACACCGTCTCGGTGGGCGAACCCCAGACCGTGCCCGTGAACCTGAGGGATGAACTGGAAAAGGCACGGCGCAACCTGGGTGAGAGGACCGCCCTCCCTCGGTTGAAGGGGGAGAAGGAGCTGAGGTCCAAGGACCTCAGCCCGGAACCCCTGGAGAAGGGCATACTGAGGCGCAAGCACGAGGTGTTCGTCAACAAGGACGGCACCATCCGGTATGACCTGACCGACATCCCCCTGACCCATTTCCGGCCCCGGGAGATCGGGCTGAGCGTGGAAAGGGCCAGGGAGCTGGGGTACGAGAGGGACGTGCACGACAGACCCCTCGTGGACCCTGACCAGCTGATGGAGCTCAAGGTCCAGGACATCGTACCCTCCATCTCCTGCGGGGAGTTCATGGTGCGGGTGGCAGCCTTCGTGGACGATCTCCTGGACAGGTTCTACGGGATGCCGAGGTATTACAACGCCCGCAGCAGGGAGGACCTCATCGGCCATCTGGCCATAGGCCTGGCCCCCCATACCTCGGGGGGGATACTGTGCCGCATCATAGGCTTCATACGGGCCAGCGTCTGCTTCGGCCATCCCTTCTTCCATGCCGCCAAGCGGCGGAACGCGGACGGGGACGAGGACAGCGTGGTCCTTCTCCTGGACGGGCTGCTGAACTTCTCCCGGGCCTACCTGCCGGACAGCCGGGGCGGCCTGATGGACGCCCCGCTGGTATTGGGCATCCGTCTGGACCCCAACGAGGTGGACAAGGAGGCCCAGAACATCGACCTGCTGTGGGAATACCCCCTGGAGTTCTACAGGGCCTGTGTGGGGATGCGCCATCCCAAGGAGCTGCAGGGCCAGATGGACCTGGTGTCCGAGAGGATCAGGTCCCTGCTGCAGTACGAGGGGTTCGGCATGACCCACGATACAATGGACATCGCCGAAGGACCTTCCGAATCAGCCTATAAGACGCTGGAGACCATGATGGACAAGATGACCGCACAGCTGGAGCTGGCCAAGCGCATTCGGGCGGTGGACGAGGGGGACGTCGTGCACCGCGTCATCACCAAGCATTTCCTGCCGGACCTCATAGGAAATCTCAACAGCTTCTCCGGACAGAAGTTCCGCTGTACCAAGTGCGGGGAGAGCTATCGCAGGGTGCCCCTGAGCGGCCATTGCTACTGCGGCCACAAACTGAACCTGACCGTCTACGAGGCCAGCGTCAAGAAGTATCTGGAGGTGACCAGCGAGATCGGTCGGGTCTATGCCGTATCGGACTACACCCAACAGCGTATACGGCTCATAGAAGGGGCCATCAACTCCATATTCGGGGAGGACGGGGCAAACGGCCCTCTCACCCTGGACGCCTTCGACCAGGGCGAGGCGAACGGAGAGGGGCTCTCAAGGCCGGACCCCGATGAGCCGGAGGAGGAGAGGGAGATGTGCCGCCCCGAGCCCCCTCCGGCCAAAAGGACGGTCTGCCTGGACGATTTCTGAACGTGGACGCTCCATACACAAGAGGAACGATCGAAAAGGGATCGGGGGGAGCGTCCCCCAGCCTCAGCCTTCCAGCGAGGCCACCTTCTCCCGGAAGTCATCGAAGGTGCGCTCCAGCGATTCCAGGGCCTTGATCAGCGCCGTCCGCGCGCTGAGGGACCCGTCGGTCTCGAACTCGAAGATGAAGGAACGGTCGGAGCTCTCCACCTTGATGGCCCCTGTGCGGCAGGCCTCAACGCAGTCCTGGCACAGGATGCAGGCATCGTTGTCCACCACCTGCACCTCACGTTCCTTGTAGGCCATGACATGGGCGGGGCAGACCCTGATGCAGCTGCCGCCGTTGTCGCACTTGCTCCGGTCGATAGTCACCTTGGGGAGGTACTTGTATCCCACCCCGTGGGTGGCCTGCCACTTGGCATGCATGCGACCGGTGCCCAGCTCGGCGGTGGCATAGGCCAGTATTCCCTGTCTGTCCCCCAGGCGCACGATGGGGATGAGCTCGTCCTTGGGGCGATAGGCGTCACCTCCCAGGGAGTCCAGGTCACCGGAGTAGACCTCGCAGGGCCCGCGCTTCTCCAGCTTGTACATGATGGTGCAGCTCGGGCAGCCCTCGCCTCCGCAGGAGCACTGGTCCCGGAACCCGAAGAGCTCCAGGTCCGTGGGTATGGGCACCAGCCCCAGGCGATGGGCCACGATCTCGTCGAAGACCGGGCTGACGCTCTCGTACTCGTTGCCGTCCTCGTCCCTGATGGATCCCAGCAGGAACTCCACGTCATCGATGGCCATCTTGGGGACGTCCATGATGAGCGCCCTGCGCAGGGCGTTGACCTTCTCCGGACTGGCATCGGTGATCAGGAACTTGATCCAGGTCTCGGTCTCCTGGTCCTTGCTCAGCTTGATCTGCATAAAGGCGCCTCTTTACACCCTTCTGCCCCTTCGTCCGCCCTTCTTCTTGGTCCCGTCATGCGGAATGGGGGTGACATCCTCGATCCTTCCTATCCTCAGCCCGGCACGGGCCAATGCCCTAATGGCCGCCTGGGCCCCCGGCCCAGGGGAGGTGGAACGGTTGCCGCCCGGGGCACGCACCCGGACATGGATGCCCTCGATGCCCTTCTCCTTGGCGATCTCCGCCACCTTCTCCGCGGCCCTCATGGCCGCGTACGGCGAGGACTCGTCCTTGGCCGCCTTGACCACCATGCCCCCGGTGCACTTGGTGATGGTCTCGGCACCGGTCACGTCGGTCAAGGTGATGATGATGTTGTTATAGCTGGCGAAGACGTTGGCTATTCCCCATTTTCCCATTATTCCACCTCCTCTGTCGGCTTTTCCTCAGGAACGTCCTCAACATCCTCCACTGCTGCCTCCACGTCCTTGGGCACGTGCTTGACGAACTTCTTCTTGCCCATCTCCTTCTTGAACTCGGCGGCCTCCTCCCTCTGGGCCCTGGCCTCGGTGACCTCCCTCTGGGCCTGCTTCAAGGGGTGCATCTCGTCAGCGATGGGGGAGCGGGGGTTGATCACGATCTTGTCCTCGTCGTCGCGGGTGACGATGTACCCGGGGATGGTGACCTTCTGGTCCTCTATGCACACGTGCCCGTGCACGATGAACTGGCGGGCCTGTCCCATGGTGCTGGCCATACCCTTTTGGTAGACTACGGTCTGCAGCCTGCGCTCCAGCAGGGCCACGTCCGGCAGGCCGAGCACGTCGTCCAGCCTGGTACCCTCCATGGGCAGCAGGCCAATGCGGGCGCACTTGTGCAGCAGGTTGTCGGTCTCCATCTTGGCCTGATGCTCGCCGGTCCTCAACCTGGCCTGCAGTTCGCGGGACTGCTTGCGCAGGTTCCGTAGAACGGTCTTGGCCTTCCACAGCTCCTTCTTGTTCTTCAGGCCGTACTCCTTGACCAGCAGCGCCTCTTCCTTGATGCGCTCGCCCTGCCAGGGGTGGGACGGCGTGTCGAAGCTCCTCCTCGGAAACTTAGGATCTCCCATCTCCTAACCCCCTCACTTCCCCGGCCTGGACTTGGAAACGCCCAGGGTCAGTCCCTTCCGGCCGTTGGACCTGGTGCGCTGACCGCGTACCTTGTGCCCGGTCTCATGGCGCAGACCACGATAGCATCTGATCATCTTCAGGCGGTTGAGGTCGTCCTTGAGGACGATCTCCAGGTCATTGCCCACTATGTGCTGGTCCTCCCCGGTCTCGTAATCGTGCTGGCGGTTGATGGCCCAGGTGGGGGCGTAGTCCGAATAGGTGGCGATGAGCTTGGTCATCTCCTCCACCTTGGCCTCGTCCACGTTCCCGATCTTCTCCAGGCGGTCCACCCCGGCCTTCTGGACCACGATCTCGGCCACTCTCTTTCCCACGCCCTTTATGCTCTGCAGACCGACCACGGTGGGCTTGTTGCCATCGATGTCCGTGTTCACTATGCGGACAATGTACCGGAAGTCGTCCTTCTCCTCAGTGCTCGTATCCTTCGCTTCAGCCAAGAACATCCCTCGTTGATGATCGTGAATCGGTATCTCGCCCTCGCGAAGTGCGCCCCGCGCTCAAGCGCGCGTCTTGCAGTTCCCATCTCCGGATAGGGCTACCGGTCCGGGAACAAGTCCCTCTCATGAGGGACCCCTTCAACAGTATCGATTCTGTCGGACAAGCCAATCCCTATCCTGTATATAAGCATTCCCTGCCACCAGGGACAGGGGCGGCTCACTCGGACAGCTCCCTGGACACGATGTCCAGGGACCGCTTCAAGGCCGCCTCCAGCAGCTGGGGGTCACCACCACCACCCTGGGCGTGGTCCGGTTTTCCCCCGCCCCCTCCCCCCATCGGGGCCATGATGGCCTTGAGGACCTTGCGGCAGTCCATACTCAGGTCCGCGGAACGGGCCACCAGGAGCTTGGCCTTCTCCCCCCGCACCCCGATCACGATCACGGTGCGGGGCATGGCGGACAGCTGCTTGGACATCTCGTCAGGGTCCTCGCCCGGTGGGGCCTCATGGACCACCACCCTGACCTCCCCCACCTGGTCGGCGGCCTCCAACAGTTCCCTCACCCTCATCTCATTGATGACGGCGGACAGCTGTTCCAGCCTCTTGCGCTGCTCGCGTAGTTCCTGCCCCAGTTTGGTCACCATGTCCGGCAGCTTCTCCGCGGGCACGTTGAGCTCGTCCCCCAGCCCCTCCACCAAGCGCTTGTCGCTCTGCATGCCGGCCACCGCGGCCATGCCCGCGGTGTACTCGATGCGCACCACGCCGTCCTGGATGCGCTTGGTGCGGGCGATGCGCACGGGGCCCACCATCCCAGTGTGCGAGCAGTGCAGGCCTCCGCAGGCCTCGGCGTCCAGGCCCTTCACGTCCACCACGCGGATGATCTTGCCAGGCACCGCCCCTCCCTGATAGAGCCGGTAGCCATGCTTGGCCTCCGCCTCGTCCCGCGGCATGAACTGGATGCTGATGGGCAGGTCCTTGAGGACCACCCGGTTGACCTCCCTCTCCAACCGGTCCCTCTGCTCGGTGCTCAGGTTCTCGAAGTGGGTCACGTCCAAACGGGCCTGGTCCACCGCCT
This sequence comes from Methanomassiliicoccales archaeon, assembly GCA_016926075.1. Taxonomy (GTDB): domain Archaea; phylum Thermoplasmatota; class Thermoplasmata; order Methanomassiliicoccales; family UBA472; genus UBA472. The sequence goes on along the minus strand of JAFGPG010000060.1, from coordinate 6,318 downwards.
TGTGCGCGCCAGCCTGCCAGATATGATTGCCGAACAGTCCCCTGGCCACCCCGTTTATGAGGTGGGCGGCGGTATGATGGCGCATGAGCTGCTGCCTCCTTTCCAGGTCGATGCTCCCCTTGACCTTGGAACCGATGGGAGGGTTCCCACCTTCCAGGAAGTGCACCACGGTGGTCTTGATCTTGATGACCCGGCTGACCCTCTTCCCGTCCAGAAGGCCCAGGTCCCATTCCTGTCCGCCGCCCTCCGGGTAGAAAGCGGTCCGGTCCAGGACCACGCCGCCGTCTATCTCCTCCATGACCGTGGCCTCGAACTCGGTGAGCTCCGGGTCCTCGTAATAGAGCAGACGGGTCTCGGGCATGGACTCCGGGCGCTCCTTGACCTCCGAGACCTCCTCCTCCGGTCTCTCGTGCCTGGCCGCCACCTGCATGTAGAAGTTGTCCGGCACGTCGATCCGCTCCGGGGCGAACTCCTTGGCGATCTCCGGGTTCAGGCCGTGGGAGTCGTACAGCTCGACGAGCTTCTCCAAGGGCAGCTTCTCCCCCTCCCCCAACCCATTGACCAGCCGTCCCACCAGCTGCTTTCCCCTTCCCAGGGTCTCGAAGTATCGGTCCTCCTCCACCTGCACCAGCTTCAGAACGTCCTCGCGGTTCCCGACCAGCTCGGGGAAGATGTCCTGGAAATGGTCGATCTGGCGTCCCACGACCTCGGCCAGCCTGAGGTCCAGGTCGAGCGAGCGTATGGAACGCAGCGCGCGCCGCACCAGCATGCGGGCGAAGTAACCGTCACGGACGTTGGAGGGCACCACCCCATCGTTGAGCATGAGCATGAGGGCCCGGGAGTGATCGCATATGACATAGATGTCCTCCAGGGGGGCGATGGTCCTCATCAGCTCGTCATAGCCGATGCCCATGCGCTCCGCGGTGGTCTCCCTGATGCGGCGCACGTCGGCCGCTGTCCTCATGTTGGTGGACCCGGCCACCTTGCTGTACTCCGTGAGCACGCGCTCGTCCGGACCGACCTTGGCCAGGTCCTTCAGCCAGGTGACCACCGGACCGAAGACGGCCTCGTAGGCGGAGGAAACGCCCTGGGAGACCCAGGTCATCCTTTCCAGTCCGTAGCCTGTGTCCACCACGGTCATGTCCATGGGCTTGCGCCCCTCCGGGGTGTCCCGGTACATCATGAAGACCAGCGTGGCCACCTCCACGCCGTCCAATATCACCTCCACGCAGGGACCGGCATTCCCCCCTCCCTCCCACCATTCCTCGATGTAGCGCATCTTGAGGGGGTCGGTCCCCAGGCTCTCCGTGAAGAGGCGGTGGCAGAGTTCCACGGTACGGTCCTTGAAGTAGATGAACTGGCCGTCCTTCTTGTTGAAGGCATGATGGGCGCACATCTCGAAGAAGGTGAAGTGCCGCCCGGTCTTCCCCACGTTGTCGATGTCGTTGAAACGCACGCAGGTCTGGGAGATGGTCAGGGGATTGTAGGGCGGTTCGATGACCCCGTTCAGCACCCAGGGCTGGAAGTCGTAGATGGAGGCCTGTGTGAAGAAGACGTCATCCCTCCAGCGGGCCACGATGGGATAGCGCTTGACCCGTCCGTGGCCGTTGTTCTCGAAGAAGCTCAGATAGGCCTCCCGCATCTCGTGCAAGGTCAACCGCTCCTTCATAGGAGAGTTGCCGATGAAGGTGTACTCCTCGCAAGGGGGCTCACCACAGGTCTCCCAATCGCCGAGGCTCCAGAAGTACCTCTGACACTTGGGACAGCGCCTGCGCTGGAACCCGTTGTCCTTGAAGAAAGCGAGGTCGAACTCTGAGCCGGTCATAGCTGGCGTTATCCTTGGGTCGTTATAAGTATATTGTTATGGTCCAGGGTCGAGCCTTCCATGCAGAGGGTCCAGCTCAAAGACGGCATGAGGTCAGCCCCTTCCTCTGCAGGTACTTCTGATGGTACTCCTCGGCCCGCCAGAAGGTCCCGGCCGGCTCAATGCTCGTGACGATGGGCCGGCGATATCTGCCGGAGGCCCCCAGCTCCTTTCTGTAGGCCTCCGCCTCCTCCCTCTGCCTCTGGTCGTGATAGAAGATGGCGCTGCGATACTGGGTGCCCACGTCGGGGCCCTGCCGGTTCCTCTGGGTGGGGTCATGGGAACGGAAGAACACCTCCAGAAGACGGGCGTAGCTGACCTGGGAATCGTCGAAGGTCACCTGCACCACCTCGGCGTGACCGGTACGGTCGGTGCACACCTCTCGATAGGTGGGGGACTCGGTATGACCGCCCATGTATCCCACCTCGGTCTCCAGCACCCCTTCCACGCTCTGGAAGGTGGCCTCCACCCCCCAGAAGCATCCCGCCGCGAACGTCGCCTTTCCGATGACCATGCTGACCTCCAATTTTTAGGCAGCGCCGGATATTTAATCCCTGACCCTCAGAACAGCGAGCGGTTATCGGAATAGTCGACACGGACGTCGATCACCGCCAGGGCGTCGCGCGCCAAACAGTCCTCCAGCACGGCCTCTAACTCCGGTACGTCCACCGAGTAGCCCTCCGCCCCGAATGACCTGGCGTACGCAGGTATGTCCGGAAGGCCCAGCTGGGTGTTGGAGCTGCGCCCGAAGGAACGTTCCATGCGCTCCTTGATCAACCCCAGCCCGCCGTCGTTGAAGATGACGACGACCAGATCGATCCCCAGGCGCTTGGCGGTCTCCATCTCCGCCGAGGACATGAGGAACCCTCCATCGCCCACCACCGCCACCACCTTCCTCTCCGGCATCACCAGGCGGGCGGCGATGGCCGAGGGCAGGGCCGCTCCCATGGGGATGAGCCCGTTCTGAAGGAGGAGCGTGTTCTCCCCATAGGAGGGGTAGTACTTCGCCATCCAGATGAGGTGCGCGCCCACGTCGCTGACCACTATGTCCTGGCGCCCCATTTGCCGGCGCAGGACCTGGACCAATCCCTTCGGCCCCCCGGCCGGCCTTTCCAGCTCGGTACAGAGCCTGGCACGGTACGGCCGCCCCCAATCCTCCCGGGGAGCCGCTCCCTGGCTCAGAGAGGGCAGGATGGCCGGAAGGTCGCCCCGGACCTCCCTCTCCAACCTCAGGTCCTTGACCCTTCCCAGGCCAGCCCTCCCCATGTAGAACACCCTCTTCTCCTTCCCCCGGTTCCAGTAGCGGGGCTGGAACTCGGCGCCGTCATATCCCAACAACAGGACGGTCTCCGCCTCCTCGTAGCAGTCCCTCACCAGGTCGCTCTCCCGCATGCCGATGCTTCCCAAGCTCAGGGGATGGTCGAAGGGCATGCTCCCGGCGGCCAACCAGGTGCAGGCGGTCGGAAGGTTCCATGCCTCGCAGAAGGTCCGGGCCTCGGGCACCGCCCTTTCGCGTACGACGCCATGACCAAGGATGGCCAAACATCTTCCGGGGTCCAGCAGGGCCTTGCGAACGACGTCCAGATCGTCCGGCTCGGCATCCCGCCTCAGTGGGGCGGACGGGGTCATGGGCCAGGAGGTCGCGGACCTCTTCATCACGTCCTCCGACACTTGAAGCATCACCGGTCCCTGACGCTCCTCCGTGGCCAGGGCGAAGGCCTTCCGGACCATCATGGGCACCTCGTCCGGCAGTCCCAGGTCCATGACCCCCTTGGTCAGGGGACGGAACATGGCCAGCAGGTCCAATACCTGTTTCTCGGGGGGGTCAAGACGGGCCTCCCCCGCCTGGGCCACCAATGCAACAAGGGGATAGTTGCTCAGATAGGCGTCGGCCACCCCGGTGACCAGATTGGTTGCCCCGGGTCCCAGGGTGCTCAGGCACGCCCCCGGCCTTCCGGTGAGACGTCCCACGGTCCCGGCCATGAAGGCCGCGGCCTGCTCATGCCTGGTGAGGATGAACTCCAGTCCCCCGGCCTCGATCTCGTCCATGAGGTCCAGGTTCTCCTCCCCAGGGATGCCGAAGATGCGCTCCACGCCCTCTTCCCTGAGGCATTCCACCAGCAACCTGGCCGTCTTCATGCCATCACTCGAACATCATGGCCCTGGTCTGGAACAGGTCGTTCACCGCGCAGCGTATGGCATCCTCCACCTTCCCCCGATACCGATAGGGCCTGATGCCTCTGGCCAGCAGCTCCTCCTCGGCTCTCTCCCCGAAATCCGAGGCCAGCACGATGTCCGCCCCGGACAGCGAAGAGACCATGCGCTGCAGCTTGAGACGGTGTCTATCACCGAACATCGGCTCTTCCAGGAGGGGGTCGACGGTCACGCTGCCCGCGGGTCTCAGTTTGCCATCCTCCATCTCGTAGAGCAGGAACCGTTCGGTCTGGCCGAAATGCTGGTCCACCATGGAACCGTCGGAGCTGGCCACGGCCACCTTGTACCGGCTTCGCATCTCCATCTCCATGATCAAGGGCACCGCTGCCGAAGGTTCCTGGAGACCGCAGGTGACATGGGCGAACTCCGCGGAACGGTCGTGGTCCAGCAGTCCGATGGCGTCCGCCCTGCAGAAGCGACAGTGCCGCATCTGACGTATGTTGGTCTCGCACATGTCCTGCAGTCTCTTCCGCTCCTTGGGTGTGGGGGCGGGCATGTCGGCGAACTTGGTCCCCGGGACAGGGATGAGGGGAATGATGTTATGTATGTAGACCCCGAGCTCCTTGACCTTCTTGGCCACCTCCGGGATGTGATCGGCATTGATGGTGGGCACCATGACCGTGTTAGCCTTGACCAGTATGCCCGCCTCGGTGCACATCCTTATGCCCTCCAGCTGATTGGTCAGCAACCTCTCCGCGGCCGCCCTCCCTCGTAGCACCTTACCGTCCCAGATGACGAAGTCGTACATCTTCTCGCCCACTGCGGGATCCACGGCGTTGATGGTGACGGTGATGAACTTGACGCCCAGGTCCTTCAATCTCCCCACCTCCTTGGGAAGGTTGAGGCCGTTGGTGCTCAGGCACAGTGTGAGGTCCGGGAATTCCCGCTTCACCATCTCCAGGGTGGTGAAGGTCTCCTCATTGGCCAAGGGATCCCCGGGGCCTGCCACCCCGATGACGCTGAGCTGGGGTATCCTCTCCCTCACATAACGGATCTTGTGTATAGCCTCCTCGGGGGACAGCACCTCGCTGGTGACCCCCGGCCGCGATTCGTTCATGCAATCGTACTTGCGGTTGCAATAGTTGCATTGGATGTTGCACCGAGGGGCGATCGGCAGGTGCATGCGCGCGAACTTCCGGTGCGCGCTCTCGTTATAACAGGGGTGAGTGTCCAACATCTCCTGGACATGCGCTGGGAGATCACTCATCCAGTTCCTCCTGGGACCTCATGCCGTTCATCGCTCGTTGAATATCCAGTGATGCGTAATTATAGATTGTCCCTTTTCGAGCACCCTCAATAGAAATATAGGAGTACCTCCCCTTTTTATTCAGGATGAGCGACATCTTCAACGAGCGGGTCATGCAGAGGCTGTTCAACGACATGAACCAGCACGTCCCAGTGAAGAGAAGGACGCTACGCGCCCTGCTCGAGGACCCGGACCCCTCATACCAGGGAAGGGACGGTAGGAAGTACAGACTGGACCGTAAGGAGCTACAGCTGTTAAGCAGCATCCTCGACGAGGAAGAGACGGCCCATCTCAAACTGCCCATACTCATCATGACCGACACCTCCTACGGGGAAGGATACTGGAAGGTCATGGGGCGCATGGAGGTCAAGGTCATCTCCCGGCTCATTGGCCGGGAACCGGAGAGGGAGGACGAGATGAGGGTCTTCTACCCCCATCTCAAGGAGATACGGGACAAGCTGCCCACCTCCACCAACACCGTGTTCTCCTACTGATCTTTCAGACAAATGTCTTTTCCGGTAAGAGGTCAGGTACATCCTACGCAAACCATTCCACCTGATGGTAGGTTTTGAAAATAAGGCCCGGGAAGAGGGTTAATACGCAACCTGTTTAACGGTTAAGCCAAAGCCTACCATCAATGGCAAGCCTACAGTGCTTACGCGGCAACAGACGTTAGTGACCGCGGACTGAACATCTCGGGTGACCTCGATGCTTACATCCCGGTTCTATCAAGCTCATCAACTATGAGCGTCTTAAGATGCCTCTTTTTCAAGGTGGCTTCGAGCTTAGATGCTTTCAGCTCTTATCCAGTAGAGCGTGGCTGCTCAGCATGCCCTGTCGGACAACTGATTGACTAGAGGCTCCGAACCCCCGTTCCTCTCGTACTCAAGGGTCCTTCTCGTCAGGCATCAATACACTTCCACCAAAAAGCAACAAACCTGTCTCACGACGGTCTAAACCCAGCTCACGATCCCTTTTAATGGGCGAACAACCC
>JAFGPG010000012.1 GCA_016926075.1 Methanomassiliicoccales archaeon | reverse complement strand
TCGTATCACAGGGGACCCAGCCGCGGGCTACATCAATGAGAAGATGAGCCCGAGCCAGATCGAACAGATCAAGGAAAAGTACCATTTCAACGAAGAGATTTATGTGCAATATTTTTATTGGTTGGAAGGAATAATAGAACTGGACTGGGGCTGGTCCAAGACCGCCGGACGACCGGTCACTGATGCCATTGCCTATTATTTTCCAGCAACTTTAGAGCTAACCATCATCAGTATACTCATCGCCATTACGGTGGGCATCTACCTTGGGATAGGTTCGGCCATAAGGCGCAATCGACCCTTCGATCATACCACTAGGGTGGTGTCTTTGATAGGGGTATCCATACCCATATTCTGGTTGGCCCTCATCCTGCAGTTCCTGCTCTATTACCAATTCGGATGGTTGCCGCCTGGAGGCAGGGCCTCGAACTCCTTCTATCTCACACAATCGATACCGAACATCACAGGTTTGTACACATTGGACTCACTACTTGTCGGCAACATGGACCTCTTCTTTGATTCAGCACTCCATCTCATCATGCCGGCTGTATGCCTATCCTTCGGCACCATCGCCATCGTCACCAGGATCATGAGGAACAGCATGCTCGAGGTGCTCAGCCAGGACTACATCAAGACCGCCCGGGCCAAGGGATTGAACGAACGGAGCATCATATGGAAGCACGCCCGGAAGAACGCTATGATTCCCACTACCACCGTCATCGGGCTGTCCTTCGGCGGTCTATTGACTGGAGCGGTGCTCACGGAATCCATATTCTTCTGGCCGGGTCTGGGAAAATGGTCCGCCACCTCCATCAAGCTGTTCGATTACAATTCGGTCCTGGGCTTCTGTCTGCTTGTCGCCATCATTTACGTGGTGGTGAACCTGGTCGTCGACGTGATGTACGCCTATCTCGATCCGAGGGTCCGCCTGGAGTGATATTTGATGAATGATGAACGAACATATGATGAACTGAAATCAGATAACGATTCATCGATCAAGGATGTTGGGACGCGACCTCAACCTCCCGCACGGTCCATTGGAAAACTGGATACCAGCATGTTCGATCTGGATAACCTTTACAATGAGCTGGAACCACGGCTGAGGGAGCTCAGGGCATCCATGGGCCTCATACGGGAGAACATCACGGCTTTAGCCGGTCTGGCCTTCGTCCTGTTCATTATCATCATAGCGGTGTTCGCCCCGGTCATCTGTCCACCGTCCAATCCCCAGGACCCCATGCAGATACCGAAGGACTTTGGGTTGCCCAAGCCCCCCGGCGCTGACGGGCACGTCCTGGGCACGGGCAACTGGGGCGCGGACATGCTCTATGGAATGGTCTGGGGGGCTAGGACCTCCATCGTGATATCCCTGTTCGTGGTGCTCACCGGGGTCATCGTAGGCATCGTCGTTGGTGCCATCGCCGGTTTCTATGGCGGCAAGGTGGACAATGTGATGATGAGGATAACCGACGTCTTCCTCTCCCTTCCCGCGCTGATCCTGGCCATGGCCATAGCATCGATATTGGAGAGAAATCTGGAGAACATGATGCTGGCCATCGTCATCGTGTGGTGGCCCCCATACGCGCGTCTCATCCGAGCACAGGTGCTCTCCATCAAGGAGAACACATATGTGGAAGCGGCCAGGGCCATAGGGGCCAAGAAGAACCGCATACTGTTCAGGCATGTCATTCCCAACTCGATATCACCTCTCATCGTCGCCGCCACCATGGACATAGGCACCGTGGTGCTGGTGGCGGCCGGGCTCAGCTACATCGGTTTCGGCGTGGCCACCGGATACGCGGAATGGGGAAGGATGGTATCGGATGGCCAGCAATGGTTCACGGCCGAGGTGGAATGGGAGGGGGTGAAGTACGTCGCCTGGTGGGTGGTGACCCTTCCAGGGATGATGATATTGATATTCGTCATGGGGTTCAGCCTGCTGGGGGACGGCCTTCGCGACATACTCGATCCGAAACTGAGACGGTGATACGATGAGCGAGGATACCATTATCGAGATCGAGGACCTGTTGATCAACTTCTACACCAAGGCCGGGGTGGTCAAGGCCATTGACGGTGTGGACCTGAACATCAGGACCGGGGAGACCTTCGGCCTGGTGGGCGAGAGCGGTTGCGGGAAGAGCGTCACCGCCAATTCCATCATGGGCCTGGTACCTCAACCACCGGGCAAGATCGAGAGGGGCAAGATACGTTTCACCGCTCCGGCGGAGGTCATCAGGAAGGCTGAGGCGGTAAGAAAGGGGAGAGGACGCAGGAAGAGGTCCCTGGAGACCACTGCGGACGGGAAGATAGACATACTCACCATGGGCAAGAAGGACATCCGATTCATCCGTGGACGGGCTATCTCCATGATCTTCCAGGAGCCCATGACCGCCCTGAACCCGGTGTTCACCGCCGGGGACCAGATCTCCGAGATCATCCTTCTTCATGAAAGGAAAGAGCTGGCAGAGGCCGTGCTCAAGAAGTTGGACGAGGAGCGGGCGCGGGGCAAGAACTACAGGAAGGTGTCCATGAAGAAGGGGGACAAGGGCGAGTTCCTGTGCACATACTGCGGGGCTGTGGTGACGGAGGAGCAGAGCGTCTGTCCTCAGTGCGGAGGCTCCTTCGTCAGCCGTGCTTTCCGCGGCACGAACGTGCTCGGCTACCGTTTTTACAGGAACATATACACCAGGATGGCCGCCAGACCGGACTCGATAGGGCTGGCCTGGATGGGCAAGGTCCCCCTGCTGCGCCGGTACCAGCGTCCCATGGTGGCCGAGGCCAACCGAAAGGCCTTGCGCATGTTGCGCCTGGTGAGGATACCGGACCCGCAGAACGTGCTGAGATCATTTCCTCACGAGCTGAGCGGGGGCATGCAGCAAAGGGTCATGATCGCCATGGCCCTGTCCTGCAGACCGAAGTTGCTCATCGCCGACGAACCTACCACCGCTCTCGATGTGACCATCCAGGCCCAGATATTGAAGCTCATAGAGGAACTGCAGGAGGAGATGGGCACGTCGGTGCTCATGATCACCCACAACCTGGGCATTGTGGCCGAGGTCTGCGATCGTGTGGGTGTCATGTACGCCGGCTGCATGGTGGAGAGGGCGGACACCAATGTCATCTTCAAGGAGCCCCTTCATCCCTATACGCAGGGCCTTATGAACTCCATACCCAACGTGAAGGTGCACCTGCCCCGTCTGGAGACCATCGAAGGCAACGTGCCCAATCTGATCGATCCCCCCAGCGGATGCCGTTTCCACACCAGATGCCCCTATGTCATGGAACGCTGCAAGGTGGAGAAACCGCGTCTGATGGAGGTACGTCCAGGGCATGCCGTGGCCTGCCATCTCTATGGTGGTGATGTCAATGGATGACATACTGCTGGAGACCAGGGAAATGAAGAAGCACTTCCCCATCCGGGGCGGTCTGCTGGGAAAGAGCGTGGGCAGCGTCAAGGCCGTGGACGATGTCAACCTGATGCTACGCAAGGGTCAGACCCTGGGCATCGTGGGGGAGAGCGGATGTGGCAAGACCACCGCCGGGCGCTGCATGCTCATGCTCACCAAGCCTACGGGAGGCCATGTCTATTACAAGATGCCTCCCGATGTGCGCAAAGAGCTTATCAGACTGGAGGAGGAGGACAGGGCTAAAAAGGCGCTCAGCAAGGACAATGGGAAAAAGGGCCGTTCGAGGAGGAAGGAGAAGCTCAGCAAGGGATATCAGGAGATCATAGATACCTACGCCCTCGATGCCAAGGACAGCGAGGATATGCGCCGGCTGCGCAAGGACATGCAAGTGGTGTTCCAGGACCCCTACTCCTCCCTCAATCCCCGCATGCTCATCAAGGACATTCTGAAGGAGCCCCTTTTGGTGCATGGGATCTCCACCAAGGGGGATATGGCCGATCGTGTCTCCATGATGATCGAGAAGGTGGGCCTCAGTCAGGACCATCTATTTCGATACCCTCACGAGTTCAGTGGAGGTCAGCGACAGAGGATAGGGGTGGCCCGAGCCCTCATGCTCAATCCGGACCTGATCGTGCTGGACGAACCCACCTCGGCCCTGGACGTCTCCGTGCAGGCCCAGATATTGAATTTGCTGAACGACCTTCAACAGGACTTCAAACTGACCTACACCTTCATCTCCCACGACCTGAGCACCATACAGTACATGTGCGATAGGGTCTGCGTCATGTACCTGGGCAAGATCGTGGAGGAGGCCAGCAACAAGGACCTCTTCGGTCATCCCATGCATCCTTACACAGAGGCGCTGCTCAGCTCCATTCCCATGCCCGACCCGGAGATGAGGAAGGAGCGCATACTGCTCTCGGGGGACGTGCCCAGCCCCGCAAATCCGCCCAAGGGCTGCCGTTTCCATACCAGGTGCCGGTATCGAGAGGCCATCTGTGAGGAGATCGAACCTCAGCTCGAGGACAAGGGCAACGGCCACCTGGTGGCCTGCCACTTCCGTTGAGCCGGTCATGGCCAGAAAGAGACGTCTGTTGGTCAACTCCTCTTCCGATGAGGACGAGGAGGAAGAAGAGAAGGATTTCGACGGCCGGACCGATCGGGACATCGCCATCACCGGCACCTGGAGGGAATGGTTGACCCAGGTCTACCTAAAATATCTCTTCGTTGTGGGCGTCCTGTTCGTCGACTGCGTGGGTGCGCTGGAGATCTGGCGTTCCATATCGGGGGACACCGGTATCGCCCTGTCCTTCCTCTTCATCCTGGGGATGGTGCCCTTGGAGATATGGGCCTTCTTCCGCCTGTGGGGCGAGGGGGGACGCTGGGGGAAGGACGTCCCGGAATGAGCCCCGGTCCTTAACATGGGTGAACTCAGTTAATTTATATCTCCACCACTATTCGCCCTTGGGGGCACGGAACGACCGTCGTCAGCATGGAGGATGTGGTCAAGGCCTTGTCCAACACCATGGGCAAGAAGGGCATGTCACAGGAGGACCTCGAGAAGCTGGCCGAATATATCCTCTCCTTCTTCGGCTATACCGACGAGGTCATAGACAACCGGCTCACCTCCGAGGACCGGGACGTCTTCTACATGCTGGAGGAGGAGGGCTTCCTCACCACCACACAGGAAGAGGTGCATCTGAAGAAGGGGAAGCTGTGGCGCATTCACTACTGGATCCTGAAGAAGGACCAGATCCTGCGCATGGCCAACCTCCGCGAGGATGAGGTGGGCGGTTCCGAGGACCCCTCCGCGGTCTACGCCCAGATGGACGATGAGGTGTGGAAGGAGCGGGAACGTTAGGTATTTTATATCCATCCTCCGTTCCTGCCCATGATGTACGAGGGCATACTTCTGGTCCTACTGGCAATCACAGCGTTCGCCGTCCTGGTGCGCACGGCCGATCGCAAGGGATGGATCAAGAGGTATGGGATGAGCTCCTACGGTCCCTTCCTCATGTGGAGGACGGAACGGGGACAGAGGTTCATCGACTGGCTGGCCAGACCCAAGAGGTTCTGGGAGTACTACGCCATGGCGGGGAAGTGGCTGTGCCTGGCGGTCATGATCATGATGATGGCCCTCTTGATCTGGGAGGCCACCATCGTCTCCCGCATCCCCGCGGAGTCCGCTCCCGGTCCGGAGCTGATATTGGGGATACCGGGGATCAACCCCATCATCCCGTTGTGGTATGGGATACTGGGTCTGGTGGTGGCCATCGTCGTGCATGAGTTCGCCCACGGCATCCTGACCCGGGTGGGCGGCATGGCCATCCGTTCCATGGGGGTGATAATGCTCATCGTGCCCATGGGCGCTTTCGTCGAACCGGACGAGGAGGCCTTGGTCAAGACAGACAAGCGCAGGCGCATGAACGTCTACGCGGTGGGTCCGGCCACCAATGTCATCTTGGGCCTGGTATGCGCATTACTGTTCTCCTCGGCCATGATGGCCTCGGTGGAGCCCGTCCGGGACAATCCCATCGTGGTCAGCGTCGGTGACAACGGACCGGCGGACATGGCCGGTCTCAGGTTCGGGGCCCAGATCGTGGAGATCGATGGACAGGAGATACTCACGAACGAGGACTATTCCTCCTTCGCCGCCCCGGACCCCGGAGGGACGGTGCAGGTGACCTATTATTATAAGGGTGAGGAGAGCACGGTGCCGGTCATCTCCGGGGTCATGTTGACCCAGGTCTCCGATGGCTACCCAGCGGACCAGGCCGGACTGAGGGCCGGCATGCTCGTCCGTTCCCTCAACGACACCGTCATCAGGAACAACGAGGACCTCACCTCGACTTTGCAGCGGACGGTGGGGGGGCAGACGGTCAACGTCACCGCGCTCTACTACGACCCAGTATCGCAGAGCTATCTGGTCGAGCCATCGGTGAGCTCCATCACCCTGGTCAGCCGACTGGACTATTACCGGCAGGTGAGCCCCGGCTCCGTGGACGATGAATTCCAGGACTACGGTTTTATGGGCATCAACTCCGCCTACCTGGGTGCGGGGACCAACACCCCTGAGGTCATACTGGACCTTCTGGTCACGCCCTACGAGGGCGCTGACGACTTCGGTTCAATCGTCAGCGCGTCCCTGCAGTACATCGCCATGCCCTTCACCGGATTGGCGCCTCTGCGGAGCCCGGTGACCGACCTCTTCGTGGCCTCCGGCGCCTGGGGGGCGTTGCCCGCTGACATCTTCTGGGTCCTGGCCAACAGCATCTACTGGATCTTCTGGATCAACCTCATGGTGGGCCTGACCAATGTGCTACCTGCGGTGCCGCTGGACGGCGGTTACCTTTTCCGTGATGGCCTGGACTCCCTGATCAGGCGTTTCAAGAAGGACGCCAGCGAGGAGGAGAGGATGCGGTACGTGGGCACGATCACCTATACCCTGGCCCTCTTCGTGCTGTTCCTGATCCTATGGCAGTTGATAGGACCTCGACTGCTGGGTTGAGCTCAGCGGTGGCAGACCACTACCATGCCCTCGTTCTTCTTGGCCTCATTACATTCGGGGCACAGCTCGGAGTCCAGGGCGGCTATGTTGTAATAGGGGTCGTAGATCGCCCCGCAATTGCGGCATTTCATGAAGATGACGAAATGGGGCTTGAAGTTGGGACATTCGGTGACCCGGCTACCGTTGAAGGACGTGCAGTCCCGCCGAGAACAGTTATCGCAAAGGCTTCGCCTGTGTATCATGACCATGCGATGCTCGGACACCTGAATGCGCACCATATCCCTGGAAACCATTCCTATTCTTTCTAACCGGCCCATACATATATTTTTTGAAGGACCATACGTAATGTTGGGAACGGGGTGCGGACACCCCGGGAAATGTTTGGGGGATGGGCTGGCCATCGTCTAGGAGATTATGTTCCTGGTCCTTTCCTTCAGTTCTCCAAGCTTGCCCTTGTTCCATCCGGAGGTCTTGGAGAAGAACCCGGTGACCCGGGTGATCCCCTCGACGTTGGGGGAATGGCAGTAGGGGCAGGTGTCGCTCAGACCGCGGGAGGTCTTGCCGCAGCTGAGACAGGAGGTGAACTCCGGACTGAAGGCGATCTGGGAGTTCTGCGTGTTCTGGAAGGTCTTGACCACGAAGGCCGCCAGGTTCTCCGCCGGAGGCTTGTGCTCACCCAGCCATACATGGGTGAGCGCCCCGGCCTCCACCAGAGGATGGAAGAGACCTTCCGCCTTCACCCTCTCGATGGCGCTGATCTGGGCGCCTACGTTCAGATAGGTGGAGTTGGTGTAATAGATCTCCCCGGTGCTCTTGTTGCCACGGATGACCGTGGGCGCCTGGAGCGGGTAGTGCTTCATATCCAGCTTGGCGAAGCGATAGGCCGTGCTCTCCGCGGGCGTCTGTTCCAGCGGTAGCTTGATCCCATACTTCTGACCTAGGAGCTCGGCGTGCTTCTTCATCGCCGATATGACGCGCAGGCCGAACTTCGTGGCCTCCTTGCTCTCATGCATCTGTTGCCCGGTGTGGTACTGCACCAGCTCGTTGAGACCGACCATACCGATGAGGAACGAGGCCTTGTTGAACCGATAGTAGGGCTCTCCGTCCAGGTTCATGGTCAATAATGCCAGTGGTCCGTACTTGCCCATGCCCAGCAGCTTGCCGATGAAGTCGCGCTTCTGCAGATGGGCTTGGGTCACCAGTTCGATCTTCTCCTCCAATAGACGGAACAGCTTGGTGTCGTCCTGATGGGCATCGTAGGCGATGCGCGGGAGGTTGATGGTCACGTTCTGCATGGCCGAGTATCTCATCTTCCAGGGGGTCTTCGCGTCGTAGAGGTCGCTCTCGTCCAGTTTGAAGGTGAGGCGGCAGCATTCCGATATCTTGGCGGTCCCACCGCGGTCGAACACGAAGTAGGTGTTCCCTTTCTCCGAGGCGACATTGCAGATCTTGTTCAGGAACTCCTGGTGACCGTCGGTCTTGAAGAACTTCTCGGTCATGTGCACGTTCGGCTTGGGGAAGAAGAAGGGTCTGCCCATGGCGTCCCCTTCCAGGTAGACATCGAAGAGGGCGTTGATGAAACGCTGGCTCTCCCCGGCGTAATCCGCATAGACCTTACCGGTGAACTTGCCGTTCGGACCGATGGCCTCGACGTCCTGGAAGTGGTCCGGGACCTCCCAATACAGGTTCAGGTCGCTGAATATGGACTGTCCTCCGCGGGCCACCGCCTGTTGGGCGAACTCGAAGACCAATATCTGCGCGAGCTGTTTCATGCGCGCGTCATCGATATCGGTCAGATATGGTGCCAAGAACAGGTTGAACGCGTCCCAGCCGATGGCCCCTGCGAAATTGCCCTGCAGCGCGGCCGAGAACTTGACCACCTGCTCGATCAGCACCTCGGGATGCTTGGCCGGTTTGGCTATGGATATGGCGTTGGGAAGGTTCAACCCGAACTTCTTGACGTATTCGATGGACTGTCCACTGCAATAGGGACGGTCGACCATGCCTAGGTCGTGCAGGTGTATGTCCCCCCGCATATGGGCATCCGCCAGGTCCTGAGAGAACACCTCTAGCAGTGCGAACTCCTTCTTGATCTGCTCTGCCAGGGTGAGATTGGTGGCCTCGGGACCGTGCGGGACGTTGGCGTTCTCCTTATTGGGGCTCATGATGATCTGGCGAGCATCATATAGCGGTACTCCCAGACGTGTGTGCTGTCGCCGTATCTTGGCCAGGCCATATTCGACCAGTTTGGCATTGGTGAGTTCACGTATGAGCGGTGCGGTGATCACGTCAAGCTGCAGCTCCCCGATCAGCTTCTCGACCTCCCTGGCCACTATGGCCGCGGCATCCTCACTGATATCCGTCTCCCTGATCAGGGCCTCGTAGATGCGACTCTTGTCCCATTTCTTGATCTCTTCATCCGATGTACGGACGAACAGGGACAGCTCTGTCGACTCCCTTTCGCTGTTGGGGCTACCCATCTCTGTTTCGCGCATGCTCCGGGGGGCTTCTATGCTTTTCATCTTCTCATTCTCTCTACATTTTAAATCAGAATGGAGGACCTATTTAGATGGTCCGGTTACCTTCATTCGAACTCGGGAATATGACATTCTACACACAAGCTTAAATGGATTTTTGCACCCATTCTGTTAACAATTAACGGCCATAAAATCGCCCATGGAAAGCTATATCAGTACCATATTTGTTATCATATTTGTTACCATATGTTCCATCCAGAAAGGGATTTGAAGCAGATCATAATCAATATCCTGTCTGAAGAAGGTAGATCGATCAGCTATCTTTCTAGAGAATTAAAAAGGCAAGGTTTCGACATGCATCGCCTCATCCTCACCGGGTATCTAAGGGCATTGACGGACCTTAACGTGCTCAAGGAAAAGGATGTCCCGCCTGCTAAGATATACGTACCGGTGAAAGGCAAGGAACGGGATATCTACGGCATTATCTCTGACCAGGCCAAGATGCAGGTGGGGGAGAGAGGCGCGGAACTTGCTCTGTACACCCTTTACAGCTTGTTCAGGAGGCCGATATTCGAGGAAGAGCTGAGGAGGGCCGGTATCTTCAATGATTCTCCGGGTGTGCCTGCTCGTGCTGAGGAAACGGCGGAGGTCAGAAAGCTACTACTGAAGACTGGATTTAAGATACCGACGAGCAGCAAGGCGTTCGTCCCTTTGAACGATGAATTCGAGGACGAGTACCAGGCCCTCCTGGAGCAGTTGATCATCAACGGATCTGAAGCCTCATATCTGGTCCGGGAGACCAAACAGACCAGGTTCGAATTGTGAGGGACCCCGATAATGTATAAATCATCAGAGGGCTCTTCGGGTGGTATGGACCTTGATGACCTGGTCTACGCCTTGCGTAACTTCCCAGGCGTGACCAGGAAGAAGAGCATCTCATCCGTTATCAATTTCTTACCAAAACAGGCCTATACAAAAATCCTAGCATCCTATGGCGAGGACGCCGCCGTGGTCGAACTGGGCGATAGATTGTTGCTGCTGGCGGCGGACGGCATCATGCCCGCCCTCCTGCAGGCCAATCCCACATTCGCCGGATACTATGCGGTGCTGGTCAACATACACGACATCGCGGCCATGGGAGGGGTTCCCATCGCCATGCTGGACATCCTCTCGGTCAAGGAACAGAAGGTCTGCTCCAAAGTTATGCAGGGGATGGAGTCCGCAGTGAAGAAGTTCGGGGTGCCCATCGTAGGAGGGCATACCCATCCCGATTGCGATTACGACGCCATCGATATAGCCATCATAGGGACCGCCGAGATCGGTCAGGCCATATTCAGTCATACCGCTAGGATCGGAGACGATGTGGTGGTCGGTATGGACCTAGACGGTTTCTACCCCGATTCGCTTCCCTACGCCTGGGACACCACCACCAGGAAGGTGGCCCCCATACTGCGTCGACAGATGCTGATCATGAACAAGATCGCCAAGCAGGGGCTGGTACATTCCGGTAAGGACATCAGCAACCCCGGGACGCTGGGCACATTGGGCATGCTTCTGGAGACCAGCGGCAAAGGGGCCACGGTCGATGTGAACAGCATACCTTGTCCTGCAGGTGTGGAGATGGTCCAATGGTTGAAATCCTATCAGGGCTGCGGTTATGTGGTCACCTGCGAGCCGGAGAACTCGCAGAGGATCATAGACATGTACTCTACAGTAGGGGTCACCGCTGCTGTCATCGGCAATGTGACCAATGACAATCAGTTGGTCGTCAAACAGGGAGAACGTTCCAAGGTGATGTTCGATTTCGATAGGGATATCATCACCGGCTGCAAGCCCAGCTCCACAGTGGGCTGGGAGTCCGTGGAACTGGGTAAGTG
This sequence comes from Methanomassiliicoccales archaeon, assembly GCA_016926075.1. Taxonomy (GTDB): domain Archaea; phylum Thermoplasmatota; class Thermoplasmata; order Methanomassiliicoccales; family UBA472; genus UBA472. The sequence goes on along the minus strand of JAFGPG010000012.1, from coordinate 10,660 downwards.
AGGGGTGCTAGGCCACGGAGGTTGCCGCTCGGACCGATAGAGGTGGTCCAACCATCGACTCAGCCCCGCTCCCCTTCGAGCGTAGGTAGTCCGTGGTAAGGCTGTTCCCGTCAGGGCCTGACCCGTTCCCCACGATCAGAGCAAGGTGTGCCGCCCTCCAGCTGCACCGCGATGCTGCCACCGACCCCGTAGGACAGGGCCTCAGCGCCAATGATTGGGCCTCTAGCGCTCCGGATACGACGTCCCCCGCTGTCACCCCCGCATATCGACGATTACGGTGTACAAGGACACGCCGAGCGTCCCGGTCAAGCCTAGCGAACGGTCCTATTCATCGACCCTATTTATATTTCTCGATAGCTGAACCGTATCGTTGCCATTCCCACCCAACGCTTTTCATCAATTTTTAAATAGTATATTTGTGTTCTATAATCATTATTTGATTTCATTATCAAATAATTAAAAAAATTATCAAAAGGGGTCTGGTCCAGTGGAAGGGGGAAAGGTCTTAGACCGTCAAGCGGCGATGGCCGAGGCGCTGCGGGACGGTCGCTCTCATTTCAAGTTCGTCCCTGAGAACTGGAGGACCGTGCTCAGATCGATGCTCGCCGCCCTATTGGGCGTGGCCATCGTCATCGTCATCTGGTGGTCCATCGCCGAGCTCATGATCTACTGGAGAGGCGCTGTGTTCCCCACCCCTCCGGAGACCTTCTCCAGGCTCTGGGAGGCGCTCTCCGGGGCCAACATCATGGGGGACAGCATCTTCGCCCATGCCCAGGCCTCTTTGGCCAGATGGGGGGTGGGTTACCTCCTTGCCCTGGTCATCGGTCTCTTGCTCGGTGTGACCTTCGGTACCATCAACCGGTTGCACGACGTGGGCATGGTCCCGATATTCATCATACAGATGATCCCCGGTCTGGCCTGGATACCTGTGGCCATGCTCGTATTCGGTCTGGGGGAATCGGCCACCGTCTTCATCATCCTGGTGACCGCGTTGCCGCCGATCGTCATCAACACCGCGGGCGGCATACGCCAGGTGCCCCCGGTGTTCAATCGGGTGGCAAAGATGTCCGGCCAAGGTGGTGCCTCGCTGTTCCTCAAGGTGCTCATTCCCAGCGCCTCATTGAGCATCATCAACGGTATGCGTCTGGGACTGGCCAACGGATGGCGGGTGCTCATCGCCGCGGAGATGGTGGTGGGGGTGGCCGTGGGGCTCGGATACTCGATCTTCCAGTCCAGGTACAATCTGGACTTCGAAGCGGCCTTCGTCTGCATCATCGTCATATGCCTGGTGGGACTGACCATAGAGAAGCTGTTGTTCGTGGTGCTGGAGAACAAGGTCCGGGACCGTCTCGGCCTGGATAGGGAGGATTGACCATGCTGGCCTCTTTACAGAACGTTTCCAAGGTGTTCCTGGACCCCCGTCACGGAAGGGGGCTGGTGGCCCTCAACGACGTGACCTTGGATGTGGAAGAGGGCGAGTTCCTATGCCTCATCGGTCCCAGCGGATGCGGGAAGAGCACCACGTTGAACCTCCTGGCCGGTTTCGAATCACCTACCTTGGGCAAGGTGCATTTCAAGGGGGGTCTGGTAACCAAACCCTCTCCCAAACGGGGGGTGGTGTTCCAGGAGTTCAGCCTCTATCCTTGGATGAGCGTGCTGGAGAACGTCTCCTTCTCCATACAGGGCATCGGGGACCGGGAAGAGAGGGAGGCCAAAGCCATGGAATATCTGCGTCTTGTTGGGCTTGCAGACTTCTCCCACGCCCGACCGAACGACCTGTCCGGGGGCATGAAACAGCGTGTGGCCATCGCCAGGACGTTGGCCATGGACCCCGACCTTCTGCTGATGGACGAACCGTTCGGAAGCCTGGACGAACAGACCCGGCGCAAGCTGGACAACGAGGTCCTTGGCCTGTGGAAGCGGGAAGGGAAGACGGTGGTGTTCGTCACCCATTGCATCGATGAGGCCCTCATCCTGGGGACCAGGGTGGTGCTCATGTCCGCCTCCCCCGGACGCATCAACAAGGAATGGAGGATCGATGCCCCCTGGCCAAGGGATCTGGCCTCCCCAAAGATGATGTCCCTCAAGGAACAGATGATACGGCATCTGCAGGTCTGTCAATGCGCCAACAATGCACCGAACGTCCGATTCGTTGAGATAGATGGGCTAACCGAGAAAGATGATGGGAAAGGATGAACGGGGGGAAGAACGATGAGGAACGAAAGGACATTGGTCTATCTGGTCGTATTGGTGGTGCTCGTTTCCACACTAGGGTTGGCCTTCCTGCTCCTGTCACCATCGGAAGATATCCGCATCGCCTATTCGGAGAAGGTCAACTACGAGACGCTCATCGTGGCCAATGAGAAGGGGATGTTCGCGGAGGAGGGGCTCGACGTCACCCCGTGCATCGTGACCGGAGGCATCCTGGCGGCGGAGGCGTTGCTGACGGGCTCGGCGGACCTGGCGGCCATGGGGGACGCCCCAGCGGTGCAGACCATCTCCCATAACGATGAGGTGCGTATCGTGGCCCGGTTCATATGGTCCCCAGGAATGCACCGCATCATCGCCTGGAACGATATCATCGAACCGCAGGATTTGGAGGGCATGAGGGTCGGTCTGCAGGAGTCGTCCAGTAGCCATGGGGCGTTCCTTCAATGGTGTGAGAGCCGTGGGGTGAACGCTGATAACATCACCTTCGTCCCCATGATCCCGTCCAACATACCCGAGGCCATGGCCTCCCATGAGCTGGATGCCATGGTGGGCAGCGAGCCCTGGGCTGTGAACACCGAGAACCTCTGCGGGGATGACGTGCGCGAGCTGGGCAACTCCTCGGAGCTGGGAAGCACCTTCCCCATGCTATTGCTGGCCTCCGAGAGGGCCCTGGAAAGCAAGGGGGAGGCGATCATGAAGGTGCTGGAGGTCTTGGAGAAGGCCAATCGGTTCATCAACGAGGAATGGGACCAGGCCATGGGGATCTGCGCCTCGCGCACCGGCCTCTCCCTGGAGGACCAGTCCCGTTGCAGCGGCCTGCAGACCTACGAGCTGGGTTTCAACGTCACTGACGTGGAGAGCATGAACATGACCGCCCAGGTGCTGTTGGGGTTCGAGAAGATCCCGGAATTGCCGCTCATCATGTCCCATGTCCATCTGAGCCTCCTGCCCCAGGATGGGGTGGGATGAACGGCACGCAACGGTTCATCTGCGCATTGGGCAGGGGGACGCCGGACGCCCCTCCGGTGTTCCTGAGGGACCTCACACTGGGTCTGGATGAGACGGGGTACGGCACTCCCGAGGTCTGTGGAGGCGCCTATGACCCATGCAAGGCCGCCAGCTCGGTCATTGCGCTCCATCACCGGTTAGGCCAGGACGCGGTGGTGGGCTGCATACACTTCGTGGGAATGGAGGTGGAGGCCCTGGGCGGGGATGTCTCATTTCCAGAGCGGGGGATCCCTAGCGTTACCAGGCATCCATTTCAGAACGTTACCGATCCTGATCTCAGGGCTTTGGACCTTCGAAGGGAAGCTCCGTTCCCCAATGTACTGGAATGCTATCGTCAGGTATCCAGCGAGCTGAGGGAGAGCACGGCCATCGTCTGCAATCTGGAGGGTCCCCTCACCAAGGCCGCCCTGTTGAGGGGGATGGAGAACCTGGCCCTGGACCTGCACTTCGACCCCCAGCTGGCCATGTCCTACGTTCGATATGCCGCGGAGCTGGGCAAGGACTACCTTAGGGAGGTGGCCTCCCAGGCAAGTATAGACTGTGCCTTCGTGGCCGCCGCCTCCGACAATCCGGACATCTTCGGAGGTGAGGTCCTTCGCCGTTATACGATACCACAGCTTTCCGCCCTGAGGGAGGTGGCCAGGGAGAACGATCTACCGACGGTGTTCCATCCCCACGGTGACCTGAGCTCCCCGGATAACCTGCCGCTGATGGAAGAGATCATCGATACCGGCGTGGAGGGGTTCCAGTTCGCGGAGGGGAATGACGAGCGGGTGCTGAGGGAGATGTTCTCGGAACGCCTGGCGCTCCTGGGCGGCATCGATGCCTTCTCCACTCTCCTCCTAGGCCCCAAGGAACGCATCGTCCGGGAGACGGAAGGATACCTGCGCACCTTCCACCCCTGGAAGGGGTACGTGTTCATGTGCTCCTGCTCCCTGCACCGGGGCATGCCCCTGGAGCATGTGGACCTGTTGATGCGCTGCCTCCGTTCGTACGCTGGGAGATAGGTCCTCAGCGGTCACCCGATCTTCATACGGATCCGGGTCAGGTCGTTGGTAGGCTAACGACCGAACGTCCACTCGTCCTTGCCGTAGCGCTCGTCGGCGATCCGCTCGGCCCGGACCATCTCGTCGTGGCTGAGATCACCGGCGTACCACTGCTTGTTCATGATGAAGGCGTTGGTCAGGGCCGCCACGGCATATTCCCAGGGCGTCTTCTTGTGCTCTCTCACGCTGGTCACCATCTCCGCTCCGCCCTTGGCCCCCTGCCCGGACGTTCTCAGCAGGGAGGACATACGTGCCCGGTCCAGGTCGTAGATGAACGTACCATGCTGCATGAATATCCCCTGTCGACGGAGCTGCGAGCCCAAGCCGATCCTCTTCCCATCGACCAGCACCTCGCCCTGGGACTCGAGGGATGCCTCGATGCCCAGCAACCTGAGGGCATTGACCACCCATCCCGATATCTCGGCGCACGCGTCCTTAAGGTCCGTAGGCATCATGTCCTCCGGACAGATGACGCTGTAGGAGATCTCCTTGCCCTGGTCGTGGAAGAAGGCCTCCCCCTCGGTACAACGGCGCACCACCTGCACCCCCAGTTCCCGACATCGGTCCAGGTCCACCACCTCATGTAGGTCCTGGGACCGTCCGATGCTCACCGCGGCCGGCCGCCATCCGTAGAAGCGCAAGGTAGGCCCGGCGATGCGGAATCGCATGGCCTCGGCGATGGCGTCGTCCAGCGCCAGGTTCATGGCCGCGGCCCTCGCTTCGTATCCCAGTACCCTCCATCTCTTTCTCAGCATTCCATCATCCTCACTTTCGTACGATCATGGTCCATGGGCATCTCAGTACAGGAAAGGGTGTGGAGAGGCGGGCATTGGGGCGAAACGCCAACGGCCTCGCCGACCCCTCGGACCCGGGCTCACACGCTCCGCGGTCATGGCCAGGTCCCACCACCCTTCATCCCTTGGCCCATTCCAGCAGCTGCTCGGCAGTGATCCTCCCTCCGCAGATGGCCTTGCCCGTGACCTCGTTGTAGAAGGCCGGGACCCCCAGCTCGCCACCGCAGGCCGGGGTGATGGCCTGGGCATATGAGCGCATGAGTTCGGCGTTCTCCTCGTCGTGCCACACCTCCAGCTGCGTGATGGTGAGCCCGTTGTCCTTCTCCAACCTCTCCACCACCGGCCTAAGCTGGCGGCAATGGGGGCATTCCCGTCCATGGAACCATATCAGTCTATTCTCGCTCATGTCCCATCCCTTTTGATGAACAGCCCGCACCAGCACTCGCCGATCTCCCTGTAGGTCCTCTGGCGGGTGAAGTTGCAGGGGCATATGAGGCCCAGGTCCTTCCTCAGGTCGCCGCTGGTGATGCGACAAGGGCAGTAACGTTGCCCCTTGGTATTTCTGTTCTCCAGCACCCCCTGGGAGAGCAGCTCGACCTCCTCATCTTTCTCGGTGAGACGCACGGTCGGGCTCTGATCGGCGAACTGCCTCCAGGCGGCCACCACCTCCTGCGGGGTCCCGATGACCGGATGGTCCTCTCCGATGATCTCCAGGGCCTCGGCCCGATCGGAGAGGACGAAGGCGTTGCGTGCGCCGCAGGTGGGACAGACCTCCGGTCCCTTGTTCCCCAAGTGAACATCGTTGCAGACGTGACATCGCCAAAGCTTCTTCATGTTACCCCCACTTCATATTGCATGCTCATGCATTAACATACGTGCTCACCAGCCGTCCATGTGCACCCTGCTGGGGTCATAGCGGTCCTGGGCCCTCTTCTCCTCACCAGGATGCCCGAAGGGCACCAGGGCGAAGGGCACGATGTCCTCAGGCAGTTCGAGCAGGCGTCGCAGCCCCTCGACCCGCTCCTCGATGGGATGGATGCCCAGCCACACCGCCCCCAGACCCAGTTGCACGGCCATGATGAGCATGTTCTCCACCGCCGCGGAGCAGTCCTGCACCCAGAAGCCCGGGTACTTCTCCAGCGAGGGGTCGCAGCACACCAGTACGGCCACCGGGCACTGCTCGAGCATCCGGGCATAGGGATGTACCTCCATGATCCCGTTCATAAGTCCCCTGTCCCGTAGCACCACGAAGTGCCAAGGTCGCTCGTTGCCGGCGGAGGGAGCGGCCATGCCCGCCTCCAGCAGCTTCCTCAGGTCCTTTTCCTCTACGTTCTGAGGGGTGTATCGTCGCACGCTCCGTCGTTCCAGAACCGGGTCGTCTCTCATCGTTCGTTCATGAGCGCCTATCGAAGATATAATTATCGAGGTGGTGCGAAAAATGCATATGGGACCTTCCGTTACGTTCACTCATGGCCGGCTTCGAGGAACTGATCTACGCGACCACTCTGCTGTTCTTCATCTTCGATCCTTTCGCCACCGTCCCCCTGTTCATCACACTGACCAAGAGGCAGAGCGAGAAGGAGCAGGCGGCCAGTGCGGACAAGGCGGTGCTGGTGGCCGGACTTCTGTTCGTCATCTTCGCTCTCATAGGGACGCAGCTGCTGTCCGTCTTCAGCATCACCACCGACGCCTTCCGCATCGCCGGGGGCATCGTGCTCCTGCTCATGGCCATGGAGATCGTCTTCTCCCTCAAGTTCAGCAGGAGGGAGGATACCAGCGTGGCCTGGGTCATCATCGCCACACCCCTGCTGAGCGGGCCGGGGGTGATCACCACGGCCATACTGCTGGTGGACCTCTACGGGCACTTCACCGTGCTCATCGCGGGGGTCATAGGTCTGGCCGTCACCTGGGGCATCATGCGCAACTCCCTGCTCATATCCCGGAAGGTGGGCGACAGCGCCATCGAGGTCTTCTCCAAGATCATCGGTCTGCTGTTGGCGGCCATAGCCGTGGAGTTCATCATGCGGGGAGCGGTGGACTACGTACTGAACGCGTTGGTCATGACCCCCGTACTTCCGCTGCCCTGAGGTTCGTATGCAAATTCTTTTATCCTTAATGCACGAAGATGGAACGATCATATGGAAAAGTGCATGATATGCAACAGCGACCAGGCCCTGCCCAGGACGGGACAGGTACGGATGACCGCCGTCACCGATGATGGCCCGGACCTGCGCATGGAGATCAACCAGGCGCACCTCAGGATACTGGACATGTCCGTGCATCTGTTGGGGTACGTCAACGCCTTCCGCGCCCTGTCGGAGCTGCCCGATTACCTGGGAAGAGGACGGACGCGCTACGCTATGGTATTGGTCATGCTCGACGAGCTGGCATCACTGATGGAGCTGATGAAGGAGTGCGAGAACTGCGTTACGGACCATATCCCGGAGGTGTACATCGAGGGCTACTTCTCCCCGCTGCGGAAGCAGGAGAGGATGGAGCGCGTGCTGGAGGAGATCGGCAAGTCGGAGGCCCTCTTCTTCAAGGTCAAGAAGAACCTGGGAAGGGAGCCCTCGGCCATCGACTTCACCTTCTTCAAGGACCAGTTCCTCCGCACGGAGGGCAGCCTCTTCCCCCTGGTGGAGAAGGTGCTGCGCTACGATTGGAGGTGCGATGGAGAGGAACTGCCCTCCGAGGAGGATATCGAGATGCTCTTCACGGCCATCGAGCTCAACGTTCGCGGCGCGGCCGAGTTCAGCTACCAGTGGGCCATGGCCAACGAGTATGACATCGATTTCAAGCTGGAGACGCTCTACAGCAAGGACGGCCGCGACCGGCGCAAGGAGAAGGGTTATTGGGTCATCAAGCCCCTTTAGGGACGGTGGTTAGATGGGCGACGTCCGAGAGGTCAGCGACGATCTCTTTCGGGACCTGCTGCGCAAGGAGCGGGGGTTCATCGTGCTGGAGTTCTGGTCACCGGGATGCGATGTGTGTCGCCAGGTGGAGCCGGAGGTCCTGAGGGCCCAGGAGGAACTGGGCTCGGACGCCAAGTTCATGAAGATCAACACCGACCACAACGGTAGGCTGGCGGCCAAATATCAGGTGGTCGGCACCCCTACCTTCGTCTTCTTCTGCCGGGGGGAGAAGGTGGGGGACGCGGTGGGCTACGTCAACTCGACCATACTGCGCAACACGGTGAGGGACCTGCTCCGGCATTCCGCCTCCTGCCCGGTAGGGAAGCGCATCAGCTACGAGATGGACGGCTACGGCTGAGCATTTTATCTAATACCGCGGCCATCACCTCCTCATGTGGCAACCCCTGTCCGTGGAGTCCTGGGAGGAGCGGGGACGTTCCGACCTGAGCAGGGTCCTTCCGACCGTCAGCGACATCATCGAGCAGGTGCGCAGGGAAGGGGACGAGGCGGTGATGAGGCTCACCTCTCGTTTCGATAAGGTGGAGCTGGACGACCTCAGGGTCAGCCGAGCAGAGATCGATGCGGCCTACGGCCAGGTGGACGTCGAACTGCTGGATGCCTTGAAGTTCGCCAGGTCCAGGATAGAGAGGTACCACCGCCGTCAGCGCCCTGAGGACATCACCCTCTTCAAGGACGGGGAGAGCTCCCTGGGATGGAAGTACACGCCCCTATCCTCGGTGGGGATATACATACCGGGAGGGAAGGCCGCCTATCCCAGCACGGCCCTCATGTGCGCCGTTCCGGCCAGGGTGGCCGGCGTGGGGAGGATCATAGCTTGCACCCCACCACCGGTGCACCCGCTCACCCTGGTGGCGCTGGACCTCGCGGGCGTGGACACCATCTTCAAGTGTGGGGGGGCACAGGCCATAGCGGCCATGGGCGTGGGCACGGCCACGGTGCCCAAGGTCCTGAAGATCGTGGGACCCGGTAACGTCTACGTCACCGCGGCAAAGATCCTCCTCAGGCAGGAGGTGGAGATGGACTTCCCTGCCGGGCCCAGTGAGATAGCCATACTGGCGGACGGGAGCGCCTCCCCCGAGTACGTGGCCGCGGACATACTGGCCCAGGCGGAGCACGGTCCCGATTCCGCCTGCGCACTGGTGACCATGGACCGCGATCTCGTGGAGAGGGTGGGGGAACACATCGAAGCGATGACCGAAAGGAGCGAGCGTAGGGAGAACATCCTCTCATCGCTGAGGAACAGCGGTTATATCATAGTGAGGGACCTGGAGGAGGGTGTATCGGTCTGCAATCGGTTGGCGCCGGAGCACCTTTCCCTTCAGGTGCGGGACCCTCTGTCCCTGCTGCCATCGATAGAGGCGGCGGGGGCGATCTTCCTGGGGCACGATTCGCCTGTGGCCTGTGGGGACTACACCACGGGCACGGACCATGTGCTCCCCACGGCGGGCAATGCCGCGGTGCACTCCGGCCTGGACGTCCTGCATTTCATGAAACGCTCCTCGGTGCAACTGCTGGACCGGGAGATGTTGAAAAAACTGGCGCCAGCCACCATGCGGCTGGCGGAGACGGAGGGTTTGCACGCGCACGCCGAATCGGTGCGCGTGCGGTTGACGCATTGATCGTCGCTCAGACCATCTTGGTCCCTGCGTTGTATCCAGCGCTCTGGTTCCAGACCTCTTCGACCGCCAGCACCCAGACCCCGGAGGCCTTGAGCCCCATCTTCTCCAGGGCGGCGTTCATCTGGTCGAATATCGGTCCGGAGGTCACGAAGTCCTTGGGCTTGGCCCTGATCTCGTAGGACTCCATCTTTGTCCCGGTTAAGATGGAGGCCATTTCTCCCTTGGCCTTCATGTTCTCCAAGTTCTTTCCAGTGCGCTTCATCAGTATGGCCCCGACGATGATCGTGTCCGGGGCGGGAGCCTTCAGGCTTCCCACTTGGATGACATGAACGTCCCCCTTCTCGGATTTCGTGGCCAGTACCCTCATCGATGCGTCGTCGTTCAACACTTTGAGTACCTGTTCTGGAATCGCTGCCATGTGATTCACCGTTGATGTCATTGGTTATTGCCATTATAAATCATTGCAACAGGCACATGACCGGGAACATCTGGACCCTGGAAGAGGGCCAGTTGTGCATGGGGATGGGCATGACCAAGAAGGTCATTGGTATGACCTAGGTGCCGGCAGGCATCCACGCTCCCGCATTATGCGAACGGCCTCCCTCACCGCGCGCTCGGTCTTGACCTCCACCAGCACGGACATGTCCTTCTCCCGCGCCCATCCCAGATAGCGCGGGAGGTCCAGGAGGCCGGAGAAGGGCACCTGATGGTCGCTCCTCCCGTCGTAATCGTGGAAGTGCATATGCCATATCCGGTCCAGGTGGCAGAGCATGAAGTCCTCCTCCCCGTGCCCCGAACGGGCATCGTGCCCGATGTCCCAGCATAGGCCTACGGAATCCAGGTCCAACAGCGAACCGGCGGCCTGCCGCATGTGCCTCAATGAGAAGTGTCCGGTGTTCTCGAGGCATATCCTGACCCCCAGATCGCTGGCCAGGGTCGATAGGTGTGTGAAGGAGGAACGCAGTGCGGCCATGTATTGCTCGATGTACCTATCATACACCCAGACCTTGCGATCGGGGAGGGTGAAATAGACCCCCGGGTTCAGGTGA
>JAFGPG010000059.1 GCA_016926075.1 Methanomassiliicoccales archaeon | reverse complement strand
GGTATCACTGGCCTTCTCAAGGAAACCATTTTTTAGTGCATCGCCATCCCGGTGTATGAGCAGATACGGCCCAGCTCTCGACGGGCCGTCCGGGGAATCGCCATGAAGGACCACTTCAACATAGACGACCTGGAGATGGAAGGGAAGACCGTCATCTACCGAGTGGACATCAATAGTCCGCTGCAGAAGGACACATTGGAGCTGGCCAGCGACAGTCGCATCCGTGAGATCCTGCCGACCCTCCGGGAGCTGCTCGAACGTGGGGCCAAGGTGGTGATATTGGCCCATCAGAGCCGCCCCGGCAAGTGGGACTACATACCCTTAGAATGCCACGCCCGGCGCACATCCGAACTGCTGGGGATGGAGGTGCCCTACGTGGACGACCTCTACGGGGAGGAGGCCCGCAAGGCCATCTCCCGCATGATGCCCGGCCAGGCCATCATGCTGCGCAACGTGAGGGACGAGGAGGGGGAGATGGACAAGAGGGACATGGAGGAGCACGCCCGCTCCAGGATGGTACAGGAGCTCTCCGCTCTGGCCGACCTGTACGTCACCGACGCCTTTGGCGCCGCCCATCGCTCCCAGTGCTCCCTGGTCGGTTTCCAGGCCATGCTGCCCTCGGCCGCCGGACGGCTCATGGAAAGGGAGCTGGAGTCCCTGAGCAAGGTCTTCGATGCGCCCTCGCACCCCTGCGTCTTCGTGCTGGGGGGCGCGAAGTTCACCGACGCCCTGAGGGTCGTGGAGAGGGTGCTGAAGGAGAACATCGCCGACAGTGTCCTATTGGTGGGGCTGGTGGGGAACGCCTTCCTCAAGGCCAGGGGGATCGTACTGGGCAATAGGAGCGAGGAGATCCTGATGGAGGAGTTCACCGATGAGAACATTCTCATGGCCAAGGAGCTTCTGGAAAGGTTCGGCGACCGTATCGAGCTGCCAGAGGACGTAGCCCTGGACGTGGACGGGGTCAGGAAGGACGTTCCCGTCTCCGCGCTGCCTTCGGAGCATCCCATCATGGACATCGGAAAGGAGACGGTGGGATCGTTCTCGCACATCATCGCCAACGCCTGCACGGTGTTCATGTCCGGACCGGCGGGGGTCATAGAGAGGGAGGAGTTCGCATTGGGCACCAGGGTGCTCATGGAGGCGGCGGTGTCGGGGAACGCCTTCACCGTCATCGGGGGAGGGCATACCGTGAGCGCCGCGCAGAAGTACCGTTGCTGCGAGCGCTTTTCCTACGTCAGCACCGGGGGCGGGGCGCTGGAGAATTTCATCATGGGCAAGCCGCTGCCGGTCCTGGAGGCCCTCCGGACCGCCTACTGCCGCCAGTGCCAAAGGCCATCATGACCAGCGTCATCGCCCGGACGTTCCCATGCTTCACCGGTGACCCATCGTACTTTGCTGGGCATATCTGGATAATATTGAAATAACATGTCGGCAGACCTGTAGGCCATGGATCCCGTTCAGTTCGATGATGCCTGTCAGCGATGCGCGAAGTGCATTGATGCCTGCCCCCAGTATTCCGACGTCGAGATAATCGATTCCCTCATCGAATATCTTGTCTCCGGGAAGGAGAGCCCCTTTGACATCACCAGGTGCTACACCTGCGGTTTGTGCGAATCGGTCTGCCCCGAGAAGCTTAGCCTGAAGCTGTTGATCAAGGAGGCCCGGTTGAAGAAGGTGAAGGACGAGGGCCTTTCTGACATCAACTACCTGTCTGACCCGGGATACGAGCACAACATGTTCCGCACCGCGGCCTCCATCGAGGAGCCGTTGCTCTTCCAGCCCGGCAAGGCCGAGACGGTCTATTATCCAGGATGCTATTCCAGCTACATCCACAAGACCGTGGTCCAGGCCATCACCCGACTGATGGAGAGAGCGGGGGTGGACTTTGCCGTCCTGGACGGCCTGGACTATTGCTGCGGTGTGGTGGCCGCCGGCACGGGTAACCCGGCGGTGATCAAGGCCAACGGCCCCAAGCTCATCGCCAAGCTCAGGGAGATGGGGGCTAAGCGAGTGGTGGCTTCCTGCCCCGGATGTTACATGGCCCTTTCCAAGGTCTATCCCTCCATGTTCGGGGAGCTGGGGTTCGAGGTGGTGCACATCTCCCAGTTCCTGGAGGAACTGGTGAGGAAGGGCGCCCTGCGGCCTGGGGAAGGGGCGGGGGGGAAGGTCTTCTACCACGATCCCTGCCATCTGACCAGGGGCATGGGGATGTTCAAGGAGCCAAGGGACCTCCTGCAGCAGGTGCCGGGCACCGAGCTCATGAACCCCAGCCCGGAGGGATCGTCATGCTGCGGGTTCGGAGGGGGTGTCAGATTGAATCATCCCACCGATTCCATAAAGGCCTCCCGTCAGGAGCATTGCGATGTGAAGGAGAAAGGTGGGGACATCATCATCTCCAACTGCGCCGGCTGCCGCCAGAACCTTATCGAGGGAAGGCCGGAGGACGGTCCCCAAGTGTACGATCTGGCGGAGTACCTGCTGCTTTCCCTGGGGGAGAGCCTGGAGAGGGACGACAAGGCGCTGATCGACCTCGTCAACGAGGCCTATGCCAAGGGCATGCGGGGCTACCGGAGACCGAGGCTGGACGGGTGAGCGGTCAGATCCTGGCCGACACCGCCAGGAAGAGCCCCTTCCCGTGCCCTTCCCGGACCTCATCTGGAGCGATCAAAGAGCTCGGGTCGGAGAATATGGTCTGCAAGGTGCGCTCGCACCGGCATCCGGCCCTTTCCAGCATCTCAAGGATTTCGAGGGCGGAGAGGAATCTCGCCCGGCGGTAGAAAAGGCTGCTCCCGGCCTTGGCCTGGTACTCAATGCCCAACGCGCTTTCCCGGTCCAGTATGCCTACGATCAATCGTCCGTCCTGTCGCACCACCCTTCGTGCCTCTTTGAGGGCGGCCAGGGGATCGTCGACGAAGCACAGCACGGTGACCAGCAGGGCGAGGTCGAAGGCCCCGTCCTGGAAGGGCAGGCTTTCCGCCCTGCCCCGCACCACTGAGACCCCTCTGCCCCTGGCCTTCATGAGCATGGGCAGGGAGGGGTCCAGTCCGATCGATATTCCCAGCGGGGCGGCGAAACGTCCGCTGCCCACCCCTATATCCAGGCCCCGGCCCTGTGGCACGAGCTGGGCAAGTGCGGTGAGCTCCGAGCGGTAGGCCCAGTTGTGGCGCTCGAACCACAGGTCGTAGTCCTGGGCATGCCGCACGAACGGGTCCTCTTCCATATCTGTCGCCTCTTGTGTCGCCACCTCGGCACCGGACCCTCATGATCATGGACCGAGGGGGTCATGCCACCTTGGCCATGCGCTCCAATGCCTGCTCGATCCTCTGCACCGACTGCGTGGTGGCCATGCGCACGTACCCTTCTCCGTACTTGCCGAAGCCGATGCCCGGGGTGACTACGATGCCCGCCTCGAGCATGCGCTCCGCGAAACGCAGGGAGGGCTCGTCCACCTTCATCCAGAGGTAGAATGTGGCCTTGGGAAGGTCCAGCTTGAAGCCGAGCCTGCGCAGGCCCTTCACCAGCACGTCCCTTCGTTCCTGGTACACGGCGATGTTGTCCTTGACCATCTGCGGCCTCTCCGCTCCACGGTAGGCCCCCAGGGCCATGGTCACCGAGCTCTGCAGGAACTTGGGGGTCCCCGAGTCGATCTGGGACTTGACCTTCTTCAGGCCGGCTATGAGGTCAGAGTCGCCCACGGCGAAGCCCACGCGGTACCCCGTCATGTTGAAGGTCTTGGAAAGGGAATGGAACTCGATGGTCCCGTCCCCCTGGGCCACCTCCAGGGCCGAGGGGGCCACGTAGTCGTCGAAGGTCATCTCGGAGTAGGCATTGTCGTAGCAGAAGATGGTGTCCGTCTCCTGGCACCAGCGGGAGGCGGTGAGCAGGAACCTTTTATCCACCACCGCCCCGGTGGGGTTGTTCGGGTAGTTCAGGTAGAGCATGCGCGCCTCGGTATCCAGGGACTCGATGTCCGGAAGGAACCCCTTCTCCGCCAGCAAGGGGAAGCGCAATGGCACCGCGTCCGTTAGCAATGCGGCCCCCTGAGCGTAGACGGGATAGGCCGGGTCGGGCGCCAGGACCTTCTCGCCGGGGTTCACGAAGGCCCGGCAGATGTTGGCCAGTCCCTCCTTAGACCCGATGAGCACGGCCACTTCTCCCTGGGGGTCCAGCTTCACCCCGAATCGCTTCCTATACCAATCCGCAATGGCCTTGCGGGTCTCCGCCTCCCCCGCGCTGGAGGGGTAGCGGTGGTTCTCAGGGTTTTCCAGCTCCCTCTGGATGAACTCCACGATGGGCCGGGGGGTGGGCAGGTCGGGGTCCCCTATCCCGAAGTCGATGATGTCCACGCCCTTCTTTCTCTTCCTCTCCACCTTCTCCTCGATCTCCGCGAAGAGATAGGGAGGCAGCATCTTCAACCGGTTAGCGTACTCGAATCCCATGATCGCACCTCACATCCGTCCCTCGAACACCAGTTCGGCCGGGCCGCGCATGGTCACCTTGGACAGGTCCTCCTGGACCTTGATCCACAGGCTCCCGCCGGGCAGGCGCACCTCCACCTCCCGGTCGAAGTCGACCTTTCCCAGAAGGGCGGCGGTCACGGCCGCGGCGCAGGCCCCGGTCCCGCAGGCCAAGGTCCATCCGGCCCCTCTCTCGTATACCCTGACCTCCAGTATCCCGTTCACCGATTTAACGAATTCTACGTTGGTCCGGCGCGGGAAGAGGGGGTGCCCGTGCAGCGCTGGTCCCAGCACGTCCATCTCCTCAGGGGACAGCGGATCGAAAACCACCAGGTGGGGATTGCCCATGGACAGTGCGCTGCCTCTCACCTCCCGACCCAGGGCGTCGATGCTCCGGTCCAGGAAGCGCCCCTGGCATTCCATGGGTATCTCCGCGCAGTCCAGCCGGGGACGCCCCATGTCCACGGTGGCGGTGGATACCTTCTTCCCGAGCACCTCCACGTCCACCTTCATCACTCCGGCCAAGGTCTCTATGCTCATTCTCGGGGACCTCTTATGACCCTTCTCGTAAACATGTTTGGCCAGGCATCGGATGCCGTTGCCGCACATCTCCGCCTCGGAGCCGTCGGAGTTCATCACCCGCATGGTCAGGTCCGCCCTCTCGCTCGGTTCCAGGTACAGGATGCCGTCCGCACCCACCCCGAACCGACGGTCACAGACCCGTCGCACGAAATCCGGGTCTCGGGGAACATCCCCTCGGAAATTCTCCACCAGTACGAAGTCGTTGCCCAGGCCATGGTACTTCCAGAACCTCATACCCTCAGCCTCGCCGGTATCTTCTGGTGGCGGAACAGGTCCCTGGTGGTCTCCCTCTTCCTGATGATGTCCGCCCGTCCCTCCGACACCATGACCTCCGCGCAACGCGGTCGGGAATTGTAGTTGGAGGACATGGAGAAGCCGTAGGCCCCCACGTCGTACACGCACAGCAGGTCGCCGGCAACCAACCTGGGCAGGGCCCTCTCCTTGGCCAGGTAATCGCCGCTCTCGCAGATCGGACCGGCCACGTCGTACTCGGCCTCGGCCCTCTCCTGGAACTTGTTGGCCACCGCCACATGATGATAGGAGTCGTAGAAGGCCGGTCGGATGAGGGTGTTGAAGCCAGCGTCCACCAGGGCGTAGTCCTTGACCGGGGTGGACTTCACGTCGTTGACCCTGGTGAGCAGTGCGGTGCTCTCGGCCACTATGTACCTTCCCGGTTCCAGGACCAGTGTCCTGACGCTGCTCCCTCGCAGCTTGGATGTCACCTCCTCGGCCACCGCGTCCAGGTCCGTGGGACTCTCCTCCGGTCGGTAGGGGATGGCGATGCCCCCTCCGATGTCCAGGAACTCCAGCTTGAGACCCAGCTGCACCCTCACCTCCTCGAATATCCCCACCAGCACCTCGGTCACCCGGCCGAAGACGGAGGGGTCACTCCCACCGGAACCGGTATGGGCGTGCAACCCTCGGGGCAGGCAGCCCATGTCCAAGGCCTCCCGGTAGGCCTCTACGATCTCCTCCCGGGGAATGCCGAACTTGGTCCCCTTGCTTCCGGTGACCACCTTCCGTGAGTGCCCCGATCCCACGTCAGGGTTGACCCTCAGGGAGAGGGGGTGCTTGGGAGCGATGGCCGCCAGCCGGTGTAACCCTCCTATGGAGTCCACGTTGATGGGGACCTTCCTTTGCGCCACCGCCCTCATCTCCTCCTCGGAGACGCCCACCCCGGTGTACAGGATCCTCTCCGGCACGAAACCGGCCCACAGGCATGCCTCCACCTCCCCGATGGAGACCGCGTCGATGCATGCCCCCTCCTGTTCCAGTACCCTTAGCAGGCTCAGGTTGGTGTTGGCCTTGCAGGCGTAGTTGATGCGGGTGGGGAAGCGGTCGTTGAAGGCCTTGTGGACGGCCCTGTACCTTTCCCTCAATACCTCCTCCTCCGTCACCATCAGGGGGGTGCCGAAGGTCTGGGCCAATCTCGTGGCGGGGATGCCGCCGATGAGCATGACCCCTTTCTCGCCCTCATATGTCCTCATTCAAGCACCTATGTACAGTTCATGCAATCTTCTGATCACGTCGGCGGCCTTGACCTCGCCCACCATGAAATTGAGGGCGATGTCCGAGGCCCCCTCGGATATGAGCTCCACGTTGGCACCGACCTCCGCCACCGCGGCGAATATCTTGGCCGACACGCCGTAGCTCTCCAGCATGCCGTCGCCCACCGCACAGATCAGGGCGGCGCCCCCCTTCACCTTGATAGCCTCCAACTGGTCGCGGAAGCCCTTGAGGCGCTCGCACACCTCGTCCAACGAATCGGAGGGCACCACCACGGCCAGGGTGGACAGGGATGTGGAGATCGCGTATATGGTCACCCCGTTGGAGCTGATGGACGCCAGTATGCGGGCCACCATCTCCGGCTGGTACACCAGCTCGGAGGAGTACACCTTGACGATGGTCAGACCGGTCTTCAGGGCCACGCTGCGCAGCATGTCGCGGCTCCCCCGGCTTAGTCCATGTATCCTGGTGCCCGCCCCTTGCGGATTGAAGGTGTTCTTGACCATGACCGCCACCCCCTTGCGCTTGGCCGGCTCGATGGTACGGGGATGCAGTACCTTGGCCCCGAAATAGGCCAGCTCTGCGGCCTCCCCGTAATCCATCTCGGTGATCGTCCGTGCGGCCCTCACCAGGCGGGGGTCGGCGGACATGAAGCCGTCCACGTCCGTCCAGATCTCCACCTCGTCCGCGTTGACGGCGTATCCCACCACCGCTGCCAGGTAGTCCGACCCGCCACGACCGAAGGTGAGCGGCCTGCCCTTGTCGTCGCAGCCGTAGTAGCCGGTGATGACGGGCACGCGGCCCTGCTCCAGCAGGGGTACCAGGGTGCGACGGAGGTTGCTCTCGGTGATCGCCAGTTCGGCCCCTCCGTTCCCCGGGGAGCCTCTGGCGGTGATGCCGATGTCCTCGGAGGTGACCGCCAGGGAGTCGATGCCCCGGCTTCGCAATATGAAGGAGAGGGCCAGTGACGACAGGCGCTCGCCCCAGCTGCACAGGGCGTCCTGGTACATGATGCGTCCCTCGTCCTGACGGTAAAGGTATATGAGGTGTCCCAGTCCGGACAGGCGGCGGTCCAGTTCCTCCAGGTATTCCGGCATGAGCTCCCGGGAGATGAGGGTGCGGGAGGCGTCAAGATGCTTGCCCCTCAGCCAGGCCAGGTATGACGGCACCTCCCGGTCCTGCTCGGACATCATGGTGATGAGGGAGTTGGTCACTCCGGACATGGCCGAGACCACCACCGCCCTCTGGCACTCGTAGCCCGTGATGATGTCGGCGGTGCGGCTCATGGCCTCCTCGCTGCCCACGCTGGTCCCCCCGAACTTCATGATCCTCCTCAAAGGCCCAGCACCTCCTCCATGCTGTGAACCTTCCCATCGTGCCTGCCGGCCACCCAACGAACCGCCACCAGGCAGCCCTCGGCGAAGGCCAGGCGGGAATGGGCCCTGTGGGTCAGCTCGATCCTCTCCCGGTTCCCGGCGAACATCACGGTGTGCTCGCCCACGATGTCCCCCGCCCGCACAGCGTGCATGCCTATCTCCCTGCCCCGGGCGCCCACCATGCCCTGACGTCCGTATACCAGACGGCTCACCCCCGTCTCCGCCGCGACGATCTGCGCGGCCTTCATCGCGGTGCCCGAGGGGGCGTCCTTCTTACGGTCGTGGTGCATCTCCACGATCTCCACCTCGTAGTCCGGCAGAGCCCTGGCCAGGGTCTGGCAGGCCTTCCAGAAGACGTTGACCCCTATGGAGAAGTTGGGGGTGATCACGGCCGAGAGACCGCTCTCCGCCATCACTTTGTCCAGATCACTCAGGAGCTCATTGGGGAGCCCGGTGGTGCCCACCACAACATTGGCCCCTGCCCTTACCGCCACAGGCAGGTTGCGAACGGCGGCCGCGGCGCTGGTCACGTCCACCAGCACGTCACAGCGTGCGCAGATGTCGGGCAGACCGTCCGGTCCCACCGCTTTCAGCCCTGGGAACAGATCCTGCCCGGCCTTGCCGCCCTCCGCGGAGACCACCGCTCCTGTCAACCTCATGTCCGCCTGCTCACGGACCAGGGAGCACACCAGGGAGCCCAGCTTGCCTGTTGCCCCTGCCACTGCCACATCGATCATGTCTAGGAGCCTCCTTCGTCCCTACAGCAGCTTCATGTCCCTCAGGGTCTTCCTCAGCACCTCGGCCGTGGCCTGTTCCATGTCGCACAGCGGAAGGCGGAAAACGCCGGATGGTCTCTTCATCATCCTCATGGCGGTCTTGACCGGTATGGGGTTGGTGTCCAGGAACAGGTCGTGGAACAGCGGGAGCAGCTGGAAGTGGACCTCTCGGGCCTTGGCCCAATCCCCTTCCACGGCTGCATGGGTCATTTTGACCATGAGCTCCGGGACCAGATTGGAGGTCACTGAGATGACCCCTTTGGCCCCCAGGGTCATCATGGGATAGGTGATGATGTCGTCCCCGGAGAGCACGCTGAACTCGGGAGGTACCGAGGCCAGTATGTCCATTATCTGCGACATGTTGCCGCTGGCCTCCTTGAGCGCCACCACGTTGGGCACCTCCGAGAGACGCTTGACGGTGGGGGCGGTGATGTTGCACCCTGTGCGGCTGGGGACGTTGTATACCACGATGGGCACGTCCACCGCCTTGGCGATGGCCTCGTAGTGACGGAAGATGCCCTTCTGGTTCGGCTTGTTGTAATAGGGGGAGATGAGCAGCACGCCGTCCACGCCCAGGTCCTTGGCCCCTCTTGAGAGATGTATGGCCTCGTGCGTGGCATTGCTTCCGGCACCGGCGATGACCTTGGCCCTCTTCGTCTCCTCCCTGACGATGCCGATGACCTTGAGGTGCTCCTTGTGGGTCAGGGTGGCCGATTCCCCGGTGGTCCCGCAGGGGACGATGGCATCCACTCCTGCCCTCTCCTGCATGGCCACAAGCTGGCGCAATCCCTGTTCGTCTATCTCCCCGTCCTCCCGGAAGGGGGTGATGAGCGCGGTGGCGCATCCTTGGAACATTCAATCAGCTCCGAAATGCTCCTTGAGGATGAGCCGGGTGCGCGTGGAGTCCACGTTGTCGAACCGGCGTATTCGTTCGATGATCTCGTTGAGCTGGGGCGAGGATGTGACGTCGATGATGGCCACGATGTCCTCCTCCCCGGTGACCTCGTATACCTCGGAGACCCCCTCGAAGCTGGCTATTTGGTCCGCGATCTCGGAGGTGTTCACGTTGACGTCGATCTTGACCTCCACCAAGGCCTTGACGTTCTTGCTGCTGGTCTTGATGGTGAACGCCTGTATGATCTTCTCCTCCAATAGCTTCTTGACCCGGGAGCGGATGGTCCCCTCCGAGACCTCCAGCTCATTGGCTATCTCCACGAAAGGTCGCCTGGAGTCCTTCTTGAGTATCTCGATTATCTTATCGTCAAGATGGTCTATCATTGGCACATCGCTCCTTTTTCCCTCTTGATTTATCCGATTTCGTATTCAAAACTCAGTTAATAGTAAAATATTATTAATATATTCCGAAAAAGTGTATCAATATT
Organism: Methanomassiliicoccales archaeon; assembly: GCA_016926075.1. GTDB lineage: Archaea > Thermoplasmatota > Thermoplasmata > Methanomassiliicoccales > UBA472 > UBA472. The sequence continues at coordinate 8,028 of JAFGPG010000059.1, read as the reverse complement.
ATAAATATGCGTGCAGACAGGGCTATGAGGTCTTGATCTGATGCACGAAGCGCAACCAACGGCGCTCGTCGCTCACCCTGGCTATGATGGCCTTGGCCTTCACCTGACATACCTCGAGCTTCACATTGCGCAGCTGGTCCACCGCCCTCAGCAGCCCCAAGGCCTCGTGCATGATCTCGTAGGCCCGCTCCCTCTCCACCTTTTTGGTGCTCAGGTCCTCATGAATCTCCTTGGCCCTCTGTTCCAGCAGGGAGGCCAGTTCGTGGGCTCCCTTCACCGTCTCCTCGCTGGGGGACTCTTCGGTGATGAATCGGAACACCACCTCCTTCAGGGGGACCTTCACGCCGTCCAGGACCACCACAGAGGGAACGGATTCCCCCACCCAGTAGAGCAAGGAATTGAAGCGCGACAGTATCTTCTTCCTCTCCTCGGCCGTTATGCACTGTCCTTCGCTCTTCTCCTCGTTCATGTTCGTCGTGACCTCCGACCTTCTTGGCCGAGGGACCCTGGGGAATCGTCGATCGGTGGCGACGCGAGGGTGTGACGGGGAACGGTGGTAGCCAACGGATCACATGGTCGGGTGACCGCGGGGCTACGGCGGTGGTCATCTGCGCCCTTCATAAGACCTCGGGCCTATCGGGTTGCTGCCAGGGCTTTCCATTCCTAAGCTGCTCATCGATGACCATTGTCCCGTTCTGTCCTTCGGAGAGACGCCCCCTTCGTTCGTCATCGTTCCAGGCATCTCCTCGGACCGCCCATGGGCGGTCTTGAAATGTCCCGTTACCACGAATTCCTTGTTCCTTGCCGATCCTTCCTACGGGAGGTCGGATCGAGGACCGGTACCGATATTCCTGAGTTCCTAAGGGAATAGGGCATGTGGGAATGGCCAGGTCCTTTCAATGCGATTTTCCTTTTGATCTCTTTGACCCCGTTCTCACCATCGGACATGATATATCTTTCGAAAATTGAATCGGAGACCCTTGAGGACCTTCGACCGTAATCAAATGGCCTTGGTCCTTTTGAGAAGGTCCAGCCACCGGCGCTCATCGCTTACCTTGGTCACCAGTGCCTGGGCCTTCAGATCACGGTCCTTCAGTTGTACGTCACGCAGCTCGTCCACCGCCCTCAGCAGCCCCAAGGCCTCGTGCATGATCTCGTAGGCCACCTTCCGTTCCATGTCCTTGGTGGCCAGCTCCCTCCTCAACGCCTTGGCCTTCCTCTCCAGCAGCATGGCCAGGTCCTGTGCCCTGCTCACTGTCTCACGGTCCGGGAACTGTTCGGTGATGAAGCGGAACACCACACCCTTGAGGGGAACCTCTTGACCCTCGAGCTCTTCCATCTCAGGCACCATCTCCCCTACCCAGTAGAGCAATGAATTGAAGCGGGACAGTATCTTTTCGCGCTCCTTTGCGGAGAGGCAGTCCTTGACGCAAGGGTGATCGTTCATCTCTCCCTCCTCGCCCGGCCACATGCCAGGTGCGCCAGGTGGATAGGGTCCTGGGGCAATGCTCGCAGCAGTCGACAGAGGGAGCCCAGGTCCACCCGATGACCGATGGACACCGCCCTTGACCTGCCGGCCAGGTCGATGACCCGGCCCACCTCCTCCCCGTCCAGGCGCAGGGTATCGTTCTCCAGCTTCCCGGTGAGAAGGCTTTTGGCCACCCCGGCGCAGGCCACGTCGTGCACCACACCGAACTGGCAGGCCACGCCCGCCCGGCGGGGATGGGCCCTGCCGTGTCCGTCGACCAGGTACAGGGTGTCCCTTCGGCCATCCCCCAGGACAAGGGAGTAGGGGCGCATCTCCCTGAAGCCGAGATAGGTGGGCACGTAGGGGAAGCTGACCTGGCACTGCGCATGGCATTCGTCCAGCACCTCCCCTTCCCGGTCCACGGTCACCATGGCCGAGAAGGCCCGATCCCCATCATAGGCCACGTCCAGTCCGGCGATGCGCAGGAAGCGGGTGGCGTCCCCTTCCTGGGACACTGACCTGGCCAGCTCCCTCTGTCCCTCGGCCATCCTGGACAGGATGGCCTCTCCGTGATAACCGTTGAAACGTACTTTGTCCAGTCCCAGGACCTTTCCCTCTGCCATAGGTACACCTTCGGAGCGCAGCATCTCCCGCTTGCGCTCCTCCCCTCTTCCCATACCCATGTACCAGCCGGTTCGTCCATCGGAGTAGATGACCCGATGACAGGGCACCTCGAAGGGGCGGGTGAGGTCCGCGGACAGGATCTGGCCAACCGCGCGCGAAGCGATCACGTCCCCCAGGGCCCGGGCGATGTCCCCGTAGGTTCCCACCCTCCCTCGGGGGATCTGGGCGGTCAGCTCGAACACCCTTTGGTAGAGGTCATGGTCCGTCAGATGGAACTCCCGGTCGATCATGATGATCTTTCCCTTATCCCGTAAAGGTCCCAGCTGATGAGCTCCTCGGCCCTCTTTCGACCGCTGGCGGGAGGCCTCTCGTCCGGGAATCCCAATGCCATGCATACCGTTATCACCTTGTCCTCGGGCAGCTGCACGTACTCGTTCAGGCGCTCGCCGTCGAAGGCGCCGATCCAGCAGGTGCCCATACCCTCCTCCATGGCCATCAGGCTGATGTGGTCCAGGGCGATGGACAGGTCCACCTTGGCCCATTTCTGCGTGGGGTCGTCCACCCCCACGACGAAGGCCGCGCAGTCGGCGATGAAGGCCTGGTCCTTGCAGATGGGCACGAGGCCTTCGAGCCTCGAGCGGTCGGTGATCACCACCAGCTCCCAAGGCTGCCGGTTGGCCCCTGACGGTGCCAGCCTGGCCGCTTCCAGTACCCTGTCCAGCGCCTTGTATGAGAGCTTCCCTCTCCTGAACCTGCGGATGCTCCTGCGGTCCCTGATCGCCTTCTCTATGTTCATCTCCTCACCATCGCATATCCAAGGTGATGCCATGGCTTAGGGTTTTTGGGACGCCTGCCCCTCGAGATCCTTGAGCCAGACCACGGACTGGGGGAAGGGTATCTCGATGCCATGCTGCTCGAACCTCTTCAGCAGCTCGGTGCGGTACTCCGAGGCCGCCTTGAACTGCTTGTCAAGGTCGGTGATCCAGATGAAGGCGGTGAAGTTCAGGGAGGAGTCGGCGAAGTCGGTGAAGCGGATGATCGGTTGGTGGTCCTCGTCCTTGAGCGTGTCCGGAAGGCTCAGGGCCGCCTCCTTCATGAGTCCCATGACCAGCTCCACATCGCTGCCGTAGGCCACCCCCACCCCCACCGCGATCTTGAGCCTGCGGTCGGGAAGCACCATGTTGATGACCTTCTTGTTGGCGATGTCGTTGTTGGGCACCACCATTAGCTCGTGGGTGAAGGTGTTGTAGAGGGTGGTGGAGCGCATGCCTATCCTGCGCACCTCGCAGATGTCCCCGTTGTCCAGTCGCAGCAGGTCCCCGATCTTGAAGGGGCGGTCCACCACCATCTGCAGACCGGCGAAGAAGTTGGCCAGTGTGGCCTGGGCGGCCATGCCGATGACGATGCCCATGAACCCCAGGCCGGCCAGTATGACCGTGAGGTTGTAGCCGAAGATGCTGAAGATGAACATGATGGCCACCGTGGGGATGACGATGGCCCCCAGTTTCTCCAGCACCGGTACGAGCACGTCGTCGACCTCGGAATCGGTCTTACTGGAGAGCTTGTGACCGTAGTAGATGATGACCCCGACGTAGATCTTGTACGTCAGCCAGGCCATGATGAGGATGAGGGCCACCTGATAGAGCATCTCGATGTCGGCGATCAGCCCCCTGTCCAGGCTGAGTATCTCCAGTGAGCTGACCGCCCCGTACAGGGCCACCAGCAGGATGAAGGGCTTGCGGATGATCCTGAGGACGAGGTCGTCCAGCGTGGTGGAGGTCCGGGAGGTGAAGCGGTGGAGCAAGGGGTCAGCTATCATAATGATGAACAGGGCGATGGCCGTCCATATCCCCACACTGACCAGGAAGGCCCCCCAGTTCCCGTCCAGGGGAGGCGGCAGCTCGTTGTCCCATAGGCCCAGTATCTTGTTGTCCCCGGCCTTGGCCCCGAACACCGGGACCACCTCCAACTGCACCTGGTCGGTGAGGGTGAAGGTGTTGTCCAGCGCGTTCATCTGGGTGACGTTGAAGCTGACCTCGAAGGTCAGGAGAGCGGAGGGCATACGGGACTCCGTGGTGACCATCATGGCGATGGGCTTGGAGTCGCCGGGATAGAGGGTGATGTGACTGAGGTCGAAGGTCACTTCGTAATCGCCCTCGCTGTCGGCAGCTGCTGACGGGGTAATGACGTAGGGGGCGCTGTCGTTGTTGTACAATATCCATTCGAAGGTGGTGGTGGTCCCGGAGGAGGCCGTCCTGTGATCGTCGTCCACCGGGAACAGGTTCACCGGTCCGGCGGAGACGGCGGGAGCCAAGGCGGCCATTGAGATGAGAATGGCCAGTAATAGCAAGGTGCGGTTCAGGGTAGCGCGTCCTCTCCGACCCATTGTTCCCGTCTCCGGGCTGGCGAGAAACTTCGTCGTATTTAGGATTTCTCGCCCTGGCGGCGGTGGTAAACCATTAATGGTCATTCGACCATGCCGGGGACATGGAGGAGCTCAATTGGGCCCGCATAGGGCTGGCCGTGATCGTCATGACCGCCGCCTCGGTCTCCGATTGGCGCGACCGGACCGCCTCCGATAGGCATTGGTACGTGATGGGGGTGGGAGGATCGCTGCTCTTCGGCTGGCAGCTGTGGACGGAGGGCGCCACATGGGTTCAATACTTCTGCCTGACTGTGATGACCCTGGTCTTTGTGGACCTTCTGCGCGACCGGCCCGGCCTCTTCGAGGGGGGTGTGCAGCTTGCCCCCCTCGCCCTGTATGTGCTGACCGCGGCATCTTACATCGTGCTCATCCTGGGGTACCGGGGGGAACCTGGGTTCTGGGCCCTGCTCACCGTTCCCGTCCTCTTCGTGCTCTTCTTCCTCCTCTATCAATTGGACGTGATCAAGGGAGGGGCGGACGCCAAGGCCCTCATCGCCCTTTCCCTCTGCTTTCCGATATACCCCTCTTTGGAAGGTCTCCCCCTGCTGACGCTGGATAGCCCTGGGATGTTGGAAGTGCTCCCCTTTCCCCTGCTGGTCCTTCTCAACGGGGCGATACTGACCCTGCTGGTGCCCTTGATCATGTTCGCGGCGAACCTTTCCCGAGGTGATCTGCACTTCCCCTTGATGCTGTTCGGGGTGCGCATGACCCTGGAACAGGCCCAGGAAAGGCATGTCTGGCCCATGGAACGTGCGGTTGACGGGGGTGTGCGCACCGTTCTCTTCCCCCGGGGGGACGAGGAAGAGGATTGGAACGCCCTGAGGGAGGCCGGGGTGGATAGGCCCTGGGTCACCCCCAAGGTGCCCTTCCTCATCCCTCTGACCCTGGGTATCCCCTTCTCCCTGCTGGTCGGCAACCCGGTCCTGCACCTGCTCGGTGCGTGAAACGGCACTCGGGTCTCAGCGGACACCCTTGGCATCTGGGAACGCTTCGGCAGTGCGATTTGGCCACCTCGACGAGGGAGGCGTACAGCCTCATATAGAGCCCGGTATCCTCCGGGAACCTCTCCTCCACCAGATGTTGAGCGGAAGCGTAATCCCCGTCCAGCAGCACCCCGGTGCGGTGGAACACCCTGAGGACGTAGTTGGCGGCCACGAACTTGGGGCGCCCTCCGGCGAAAAGGAGGATGGAATCGGCGGTCTCCGGACCGATCCCCGGTAGGGAAAGGAGCTCCTTCCGCCGCCTGCTCAGATCGCCCTGCAGCATCCCACGGGGGTCACCGCCGTGCTCCTCCATCACATAAAGGGAGAGCGCCTGCAGCCGTCGCACCTTCTGATGTAAGAACCCGATCGGTCTGACCAGCTCCGTCAAGCGGTCCGCAGGGCACTGGGAGAGCGGGAGGGGGGCCATGAGGCCCTCACGCCTCAAGGCCTCCAGTACGGGAACGACCTTCTCCCAGGTGGTCTGCTGGGTGAGCAGGGCGCCCACCATGACCTCGAAGGGGCCATTGGAAGGCCACCATCCCTCCACCTCCATATCCTCGAGCAAGGAGCACAGCCTCTCCAGTTCCATGCCTTCACCATATCAGGTCCGCTCGGCGCCCGCAACGGGCACAGTTCTCCCCCTTCAGCCCGACCACCTCGGTGAGGAAGCCGCTGCGGCGCACCAGGAGGGAGCCGCACTGGGGGCAGTAGGTGTTCTCTCCCTTCTCCGTGGAGATGTTCCCCATGTAGACATAGTCCAGTCCTTTGGACCGGGCCGTGCTCACGGCCATCTCCATTGTGGAACGGGGGGTGGGGGGTAGGTCCACCATCTTGTAGTCAGGGTGAAAACGGCTGAAGTGCACCGGGGTATCCCCGCCAAGACGGTCCTTGACCCATTGGCAGAACTCCTCGATCTCCTCCTGACGATCGTTCCTCGTGGGTATCACAAGATAGGTCACCTCCAGGTGCACCCCGATCTCCTTGGCGATCTCGCAAGCTATCAGTACGGGAGCGAGCTGGCCCTTGCACACCTCTTTGTAGAAGGTCTCGGTGAACCCCTTCACGTCGATGTTCATGGCGTCGATGACGCCTTTCATGGAGCGCAGGGGCTCCTCCTGGATGAAGCCGTTGGTCACCGAGACCGTGAAGAGCCCTTCCCGCTTGCACAGCCGGCTGGTGTCCATCATGTACTCGTACCAGATGGTGGGCTCGTTGTAGGTCCAGGCCACCCCCTCGGAGAGCTGTTCGCGACACATCGTGGGCACCTCCTCCGGGGGCACGGTGCGCAGGGGGATCTCATCAGGGCCCACATGGGCGATGGCATAGTTCTGGCAGTGCTGACAGCGCAGGTTACAGCTGGCGCCCCCGAAGGACAGCACCGGCCGTCCGGGCTTGAAGTGGAACAGGGGCTTCTTCTCTATGGGGTCCATATGCAAGGAGGAGACCTTTCCGTAGGTGAGCGCGTAGAGCCTGCCTTTCAGATTGGCCCGCACCCGGCATATACCCCTTTTCCCTTCCTTGATCAGGCAGGAGTGGGGGCACAGGCGGCAGCGCACGGCGTCCCCCTCCTTTTCCCAGAACGACGCTTCCTTGAGATCAGTGTCGGAAATGCTCATATCCTTTCGGCCTCAGGAAAGAATTGGACGCTCCCTCCTTAAGAATGTTGGATGTTCCTTCGATGCAACGACCTATGACCTTCACCTCATCGCCCAACATGCCGTGCACCCTGTCCCAGCCATCGGGGGGGATGGTGAAGAGGAGCTGGTAGTCGCCTCCCCCGTGCAGGACCGCCTGGTTCAGGTCCCCCCTCCCCTCGTCCATCACCCGGCGGGTCTCGGGGTCCACCGGGACCGCCTCCAGGTCCAGCTCGAAGGCCGCTCCGCTGGACTGGGATAGTTCGTGGAGGGAGGTCGACAGGCCGTCCGATGTGTCCGTGCAGGAGGTCACCACCCCGCTGGAGGAGAGGAGCGTGCCTTCCTTGATGCGGGGCAGGGGCTCGAACAGCGCCCTGATGGCGGTCCTGCTCTCGATCCCCCTATCCAAGGCCAGGAGCCCGGCCGAGGCCAGCCCGGCGCTTCCGGTCATGGCCAGCAGGTCCCCCGGCCGGGCGCCCTTCCTGGTGAGAAGGCCGTCCTTGGGGACCAGTCCCAGGGAGGTGCCGACGATCACCAGTTCGGGGCATTCCTTGGTGTCCCCGCCCAGATAGTCCGCGCCGGACCAGTCGCAGCAGTCCGCCGCGCCTTGAACCATCTCCATGACCTTGGAGCCCTCCAGGTCCTTGGGCATCCCGAAGGCCAGCAGTATGCCGATCGGCTGAGCGCCCATGGCCGCCATGTCGCTCAGGTTGACCGCCGCCGCCATCCATCCCCTCTGCCACCAGGACATGCTGGGATGGAAGTGCGTGCCTTCCCACAGCAGGTCCGTGCTGGCCACTAGGAACCGGTCGCCCATCTCCACAGCGGCGGCATCGTCCCCGGGACCGAGCCTGGCCGAGGTGTGGAGCAGCGAGGTGATGGTGCTCACCATCT
>JAFGPG010000058.1 GCA_016926075.1 Methanomassiliicoccales archaeon | reverse complement strand
GATCACGAGTTCAGGGAGATCGTCGCCTCCATCATACGCCCAGTGCTCACAACCTGACCCGGCCGCCGCACTCGTCCCGGCGCTGCCGGCCGAACTCCTTCATCTCTTTGAGATCCTCCCCGCTGAACACAGGACCTTCCCGGCACACGCGCTTACCATCGATGGCGCAGGAGCCGCACAGCCCCGCACCGCACTTCATGTAGCGCTCCAAGGACATCTGGTGAGGTATCCCTTTCTCTACGCACAGTTGGTGCAGGTAGTATAGCATCTTCTCCGGACCGCAGGCGATGACCGCGTCGTGGTCGGAGGCGTCCATCATCTCCTTGGCCAGCTGCACGGCGTTCCCGTGAAAACCCTTGCTGCCGTCGTCGGTGGAGACGCGCACGTTCGAGGACGTCCCCTTGGCCCTCTCCTCGAAGATCAGTTCCTTCTCGGTGCGTGCGCCTATGGCCGTGTCCACCCGGTCGGCGGGAATGCGCTCCATGGCTGGAAGCAGCGAGGCCATGCCGGTGCCCCCTCCCACGGCCAGGATCTTCCCCTGGGGGAGATGATACCCCCGCCCGTAGGGGCCTCGCACCACGAAACGATCGCCGACCTGCAGGGAGGTGAGGGCCTTGGTCGCCTCGCCCACGTTCTTCACCGTGATGCCCTTCCTCCCACCGATGTACGAGAGGGACATGGGCACCTCGTCCACGTCAGGCAGCCACACCATGACGAATTGCCCGGGAGCGGCCAGCTGGTCCCAGTCGAAGCGCAACGTGAGGACGTTCTCGGCCTCCTCGGTGATCGCCGCCACGGACACCGTTTCCTGGCGGGTCAAGGCACGCTCAATCATGAGCCACCCCCACTAGCTGCGATATCTGCTGTATCCCGTTGTCCATCATGTACCCGTGTATTCCAGAGCAGACGTCTCCGAAGACCTGGGACCCCCTCCTCCCCACGGCGCTGCCGATCTGCACCGCGGCCGCCCCGACCATGATGTACTCCAGGGCCGAACGCCAGTCCTCCACTCCCCCCACCCCGATGATCGGGATCTTGAGCGCTTCGTACAGCTCGTACACGCAGCGAACGCCTACCGTCCGCACCGCCGGGCCGGAAAGCCCCCCGTACAGATTGTGCAGCACGGGCCGTCGCATGTCCACATCGATCCTCATAGCTTTCAGGGTATTGATGGCCACGATGCCGTCCGCCCCGGCCCCCTCCGCGGCCTGGGCCACCTCGATGAGACGATGGGTGTTGGGTGTGAGCTTGGCGAAGACAGGGATGTTCACCCTGGAGCGGACCTCCTTGACGATGCCGGCCACGATCTCGGGGTCCATGCCCAGCTCCATGCCGTACCCCTCGGCGTGCGGACAGCTGAGGTTCAGCTCCACCGCATGCGCACCGTAGGCCTCCATCCTGCTGGCCAGCTCGGCGAACTCCCCCGGGGTGGCCCCGAAGACGCTGCCCACCACCGGCACACCGCCCATCAACGCCTCGGCCATCTCCTTACCGAAATGCTCGATGCCCGGGTTGGGCAGGCCCATGGCGTTCAGGTAGCCGTGCTCCAGTTCCACCAGGGTCGGGTTCCTGTGCCCCGCCCTGGGCACGGAACCGATGGACTTGGTGACCAGAGCCCCGGCGCCCCCCTTGGCCATGGCCAGGAGCGAACCGCCGGTCTCGCCCATGATGCCCGAGGCCAGCATGGTGGGGTTCGGCATGTCCATGTCGGCCAGGACCACTTTGAGGGAGATCATCGCTCAGCCCATGCCCTCCAGCCTTATTAATCTCCTCGTCCCTCGGCCTCCATCACGAACCAGCCCTTTTTATCATCGGTATGCGTCCTGACCTCCCGGAACCCCGCTCCCATGAGCAGCTCCCTGTACCCCTCCAGGCTGTGGAAGGTCATCCTGAACCCCTTCTCCCAGGACTTGTTCCTATCCTTCCACTGCGGGGCGTCCCAGGTCTCCTGCACCAGGAAGAGTCTGCCGTTGTCGTTCAGCACCCTGCGGCATTCCTTGAGGTTCTTCCCGATGTCAGGCCAGAAGTAGGTGGTCTCGCATGCTAACACCGCATCGAAGCTGTCGTCGGCGAAGGGCAGGGCGGTCACGGACCCCCGTACTTGTTGCAGCCGCCCCTGTTCCCGCAGCCTACGATTCACCTTGCCGGTCATGCGCAGCATGTCCCGGGAGAGGTCCAGGGCCACGAAGTCCGTGCCCTCCGTCGAAGCGCTGAGCTGGGAGAGGGGGCCGCCCCCTCCGCATCCCACGTCCAACAGGCGTCGCACCCGGGAGAGGTCCATGCGGTCCAAGGCCCATTCCATCATCCCTCGATGGTGCTGGTTCATCCTCCTGGCCATGATCATTCCCTGTACACCATCCGGCCTTCTCACCTGCTCGAAGAACTTCACGCTATCCCCTGGAGACTTTCTCGATGGGCCTCGTAACACTTAATAGGGTGCTCGAACAATATTAGGAACTGGGGGTTCAAAACTTGTTAACCGAGGACGGCAAGGCCATGATAGCTCGGTCCGTCCGAGAACATCTCCGGGAGCACCCGGGCAAGAAAGCGGAAGCTAAGAAGAAAGCGCTGCGTCACTTCCTGGATTACCGGCAGGCTTTCGGAGGTGGAAAGGCGTCTGACGCCCTTCTCAAGGAGGTGGAG
>JAFGPG010000011.1 GCA_016926075.1 Methanomassiliicoccales archaeon | reverse complement strand
GGGCGCCACCTTGCTTATCCTTTCCTTTGTCTTGGGCGGGACAATGGGCGGTGCGGCCTTCTTCTCTACCTTGGGCGCCACCTTGCTCTTCCTTTCCTTTCCCTTGGACGGGACCCTGGGAGGTGCGGTCTTCTTCTTTTGCCCAGGCCGCTCCTCTCCCTGGTCCCTCCCTTTCCTCAGCAGGCTAATCGGAGATCACCGTCCCTTTGATCGCCCTGCCTTCGATGGCAGCGCGCATTTCCTGCATATCGCGTCCGTCCACGATGCATATGTCGATGTGGCCGTCATGGGCGATCTGCGCCCCCAACCGGTCGAACACATGGGAGGGGCCGGCCCCGTGAAGCCCCACGTTCACCAGATCGAGCAGCTGCTGATGCGTGATCCTCGACAGCCTCTTGGCCTTGGGGTCCTGACGGGGATCGGCGGTGTAGGCGGCGTCCACGGATGTACCGTTGACTATACGCACCGCCCGGACCTCCCTGGCCAACATGGCCGACACCGCGTCGGTGGTGTGCCCGGGGACCGTACCGCCCATGACCACCACCTTCCCCTTGTGCTCCAGGCGTCGGGCCTCCAGCACCTCGTGGGGCACCTTGCCTACCGCCCTCTCCCCAAGAGCGCGCGAGACCAGGGAGGCGTTCAGGCGGGTGACCATGATGCCTAGCTCGTCCAGCCTTTCCTCGGAGAGGCCCAATGAGCGCCCGGTCCTGATGTAGTATCTGGCCACCCTGCCCCCTCCGCAGACCAGATAGATCTGGTACCGGTCGCAGAGCTCATCGACCATATTGGCGAGGTCATTCAAGAACACATCATCCCGATCATCTGGAACGATGATCGAACCACCCAGGGAGACCACGACCTTGTCCATTCCTATACCAACAGATATAAGCAAGAACCGTTTTCACCTAAAAAAAGGGTTAGGTCGTCAGATAATGGAAGGGACAGAGGGGGAGACCCTATCGGACCGTCAGAGGTATGATTTCAAGCGGGCCTTGGAGGAGATACAGGAGCTCAAGGGGCGGGGCACCGAGCTGATATCAGTGTACGTGCCTCCCGGGAAGCAGATCCCTGACGTGGCCGCCTATCTGAGGGAGGAGTTCTCCCAGTCCTCCAACATCAAGTCCCAGAGCACGCGTAAGAACGTGCAGGGGGCCATACAGTCCATCCTGGCCCGATTGAAATACTTCAAGCAGCCTCCCGCCAACGGTGTCATCTTCTTCGTGGGGGAGATCTCCACCACGGGGGACCAGACCAAGATGGTCCAGTACGTGCTGGAGCCGCCGGAGCCGATCACCACATTCCTGTACCGTTGCGACTCCGACTTCTACCTGGAGCCGCTGCTGGACATGCTCCTGGACAAGAAGGTGTACGGCCTGGTGGTCATCGACCGCAGCGAGGCCACGGTGGGCGTATTGCGGGGGAGGCGGATCAGCGTGGTGCGCAACCTTCCGTCGCTGGTGCCCAGCAAGCACCGAATGGGAGGGCAGTCCGCCCAGCGTTTCGAGCGTCTCATCGAGATATCGGCCAACGAGTACTACAAGAAGGTGGCGGACATCATGACCGACGCCTTCCTGGACCTGGAGGGCCTGCAGGGCATCCTGATCGGTGGTCCGGGCCCCAGCAAGGACTTCTTCGTCAAGGAAGGATATATGCATCACGAGCTGGCCAAGAAGGTCATTGACACCTTCGACATCGGATATACGGACGAGTACGGCCTCAAGGAGCTGGTGGACAAGGCCAAGGACAAGCTCTACGACCTGGACCTCATGCGGGAGAAGCGCTATATCCATCGTTTCCTGGAGGAGGTGCGCAAGAACGAGGGCAGCCTTGCGGTGTATGGCGAGGACCAGGTCCGCCACGCCATCATGATCGGGGCGGTGGACATGCTGCTGGTCTCCGAGGGGCTGCGCAGGCGCAGGGTGACCCTGGAATGCCCCGCCTGCGGGACCTTGGAGATGAGCATGGACAGGGCGCCAGAAGGCCCCACCTCATCCTGTCCCAAGTGCGGAGAGGCCTGCACGGTCAGCAAGGACATCGACCTGGTGGACGATCTCTTCGACCAGGCCAGCATGGTGGGGACCAAGGTCGAGCTCATCTCCCCGGAGTCCGAGGAAGGGGAGATGCTGCTGAAGGCCTTCGGGGGCGTTGTGGGACTGCTCAGGTTCAGTATAGGTGCTTAGATGGACGCTCTGGAGATATTCGAGGGACACATCAAGGAGAGGTTGACCTCCGAGCTGGCATCCTTGGGTTTCGAGGGTGACTTCGGGCTGGAGAGGCCGGACCATGAGATGGCCGACTTCGCCCTGCCCTGCTTCCAGTTCGCCAAGCGGCTGCGTCGTTCCCCCCAGTCCATCGCCGAGGATCTGGCCGCCCGTGTGTCCGTAGACGGTCACATTACCAAGGTGTGGAACGACCGCGGCTATCTCAACTTCAGGGTCAACGAGGGGCTGCTGGGGACCATGGTGGTGCGCGATGCACTGGAGCGCAGGGAGGACTTCGGTCGGGGGGAGCCCCTGGACGGCCGTGTGCTTCTGGAGCATACCTCCGTCAATCCCACCGGGCCCATTCATGTGGGCAGGGCACGTAACCCTCTCATCGGGGACACCCTGGCCCGGTGCCTGCGCATGTGCGGGCATGAGGTGACCACGGAATACTACGTGAACGACGTGGGCAAGCAGGTGGTGCTGTTGACCTGGGGCCTGGAACATCTCGACGAGAAGGACGTGGCCCAGGCCGATCGGGAGAAGAACGATCACCGCCTGGTGGGCTATTACCAAGCGGCGAACAGGCTGATGGAGTCCTCTCCCGGGGTGGAGAAGGAGATCGCCCAGATGACCCAGCGTTTCGAGGCCGGGGACCCGGAGGTCATCGCCCAGGTGCGCAGAACGGTGGACCTCATGCTGGAAGGCATCAAGGAGAGCCTGGGGGCGGTCAATGTCTTCCTGGACCGTTACGCATACGAGTCGCAGTTCATCCTGGACGGTAGCGCCAAGGAGGTGGTGGAGAGGCTGAAACGCACCCCCTACTGCACCCTGGAGGACGGGGCCTACTTCCTCAACCTGGAGGAGTTCGGCGTCCATGGCCGGGACACCCGCTTCTTCTTCACCCGTAAGGATGGCACCACGCTGTACACCACCCGGGACCTGGCCTATCATATTGAGAAGTTCCGACGGGCCGACCGGTTGATGAACATACTGGGCGAGGACCAGAAGCTGGGACAGAAGCAGTTGACCTCCGCCCTCAGGATCCTGGGCTTCGAGAGGGCCCCGGAGTGCATCTTCTATTCCTTCGTCTCCCTCCCCGAGGGGCGCATGTCCACACGGCAGGGCCGGGTGGTCTACCTGGATGACCTGGTGGACGAGGCCATGGAACGGGCCTACAAAGAGGTGTGCGACCGCCGCCCGGAGCTGGACGAGGGCAAGAAGCGGGGCATCGCCCGGGACATAGGGGTGGGGGCGGTGCGCTACAACATCATACGGGTGCAGGCCGAGAAGCAGCTCGTATTCAAATGGGAGGAGGCCCTGAACTTCGAAGGGAACAGCGCGCCCTTCGTGCAGTACGCCCATGCCCGTTGCTGCTCCATCCTGCGCAAGGCAACAGATTATAATAAAGGGGCCGACCTTTCGGTTCTCACAGACCCCTACGAGCGCAAGCTCGTATGGATGCTGGCGCAGTTCCCGGAAGTGGTCAGGCAGGCGGGGGAGAAACGTCGTATCAACATGCTTCCCACCTACGGTCACGAGCTGGCCTCGGTCCTGAACCAGTTCTACGGCGCCGTACCGGTGCTGCGGTCAGAGCATCAGGACGCCAGGCTCTGCCTGGTGGAGGCGACGCGTTGGACGCTGCACAACACGCTCGTGACCATGGGTATAGCCGCTCCGGAGGAGATGTAATGGTGGAGATAAGGAAGGTCAAGGACAAGGATAGGTCGCACGTGAGGACCTTGGAGCTGTTCTGCATCCGGGAGTATCTGGAGAGCTCCCTGCAGAGGAATTGGGACGATCTGCCATCAGAGCTCATGGAGCAGTTGGGGGTCTCGGCCAAGGAATCCTTCGACTTCTACAGGGATAATGGCCTGAGCTATGTGGCCATGGAGAAGGACCAGGTTGTCGGGTTCCTTTTCTCCCAGATGATACAGCACATACACAACATCGACCAGGTGCTGTGGATCGAGAACATGGGGGTCCACCCTGACCATCGGCGCAAAGGGGTGGGCCTCAAGCTGCTGCGACGGGCGGCCCTGGACGCTAAGAAGAAGGGGGCCAAGGCGGTACAGAGCGTCATCATGCCCGACAGCAAGAACGCCATCATGCTGCACAAGAAGATGGGGTTCTTCATGGACGGGCGCAAGTTCGCCTTCCTGGACCTGGAGAACTTCAAATAGTCTCAGAACTGGAGGATGAAATCCTCCTTCCCGTACTTTTCCTTTATCAACTGGTCCACCCTCCCCCTCTCCCTCTGGTTCACCGGGATGAGCACCACCCTCTGCTCCAAGGCCTCGGAGAAGGCCTCCACCAGGGCCTTCTTGACGTCGTTCATGTCCACCGCCTTGCCCAGCTCGTCCTTGAGGCTGGTCATCTCCTCGCGGGTGCGCGTGCGCTTGTCAGGCCGGGGGAGCAGTATCCTGATGAGGCGGTCCAGGTCAGTGTCCATCAGCAGGGTCCCGTGCACCAGGACCATACCCCGCTTGCGGGTCTGGGCGCTTCCGGAGACCTTGCGCCCCTCGATGACTATGTCGTTGGGGGGCTTGTGCTCCGCTATCAGGCCCAATGTCCTCAAGGCCTGCACCAAGGCGGAGCATGTCAAGGCGTAGGCCTGATCCGGCCGCGGGAACTCCTCTTGCTCCATGATCAGGGAGAATATGAGCTGTCCCGGGTCCGTGTAGATGGTGCTGCCCCCGGACATACGGCGCACCAGGAAAATGTCCTCGCGCATCAGCGCCGGCAGGTCCACCACCTCCGCCGCGGTCTCGAAATAGCCCAGGGACACCGTGGGCCGGTCACGCACGTACAGGTGCAGTGTGGGGGGCATGAACCCCTTGGCACAGGATTCCAGTAGCACCTCCTCCAGGGCCACGGAGTAGAGGGGGTGGCAGACGCCGGAATCCACGAGCCTGAGCATTGGAGAATAAAAAAGGAAAAGGGGGAATAAAGGGTTTTGGGCCTACTTCTTCTTCGATGGCGGCGTGGCGGGCTTCTTGCTGGGCATCATGGGCAGCCTCTTGCGGAACATGAAGAGGACGATGACCACGATGATGACGGCGAAGATGCCGCCGTATAGCAACCATGCCTTCCATGACGCCTCCTGGACCTCCAGGGAGACGGTGGCGGTGTTGTCCGACATCTTGGAGCTGACCTCGTTGTTGGCGGTGACCTTCACCTGCAGGGTGTAGTCGCCCTTAGAGCCGAAGCTCTGTTCGATGCGTATCACGCCGCTCTCGCCTACGTTCAGGTAGGTGGCCTGGGTGTCGTTGACCAGCAGTACGCCGACATCGGTGAGCAGGGTCTTGCTGCCGTCCAGATCCACGCGGTAGAGCTGGACGTACAGGCCTTCCGCCCTCAGGTCACCGACGTTGGTCACATTGACGTACACGTATCCGCTCTCACCCTCCGTGAACCTGTCGGGTTCGAATGTCACCGATCCCACCCGGATGTCCGGACGGGGCTGGGACTCGATCTTGAGGCTCATGGTCTTGTTGGCCGTGTTGCCCTCGTTGTCGGTCAGGGTCAGCTTGACGGTATAGGTCTTGATGGCCTGGTATGTGTGGTTGACGCACTGGCCATAGCCCAGTTCCCCGTCGCCGAAGTCCCATGTATAGTTGGCGATGCCGCTGATGTCGGAGGAGGCCGAGGCGTTGAAGTCCAGGGTCTGGTTCTCCTTGGCGCTGGTGACGATGGTGCCGTTCAGCAGGACCGAGAACTTGACAGTCGGGGGGACGGTGTCCTTCACGTTGACGGTGACCGCCTTGCTGGATGTATGGTTGGCCACGTCGGTCAGGTTGAGGTACATGTTGAAGGTGCCGGACATGGTCCAGGTGTGGCTGACGGTCTGGTTCTCGCCCATGAGCACGGTGGTACTGTTGCCATCGCCCCAATCCCACCGGTAGCTGGCGATGAGGCCTTCCTCATCGGAAGCGTTCAGCCGGTCGTAGGAGTCCGTGCTGGTGAAGGTCATGGCCTCGTTCTGGTCCACCTGCAGGGTGGTCCCTACCACGCTGTCGTTGTGGGTGATGACCACCACAGGGTCCATGCCATCCACCTTGACCAAGAAGTCCTCATAGGCGGTCAGACCGGCCACGTCGGTCACGGTCAGGTTGACGGTGAACTGCTCCGAGGAGGCGTAGACGTGGATGGTGGTCACCGTGGTGACCGTGGCATCGTTGCCGTCACCGAAGTCCCAGGTATAGGTCAGCGGGTTGCCGTTGGGGTCGCTGGAGCCGCTGGCCGCCAAGGTGACGTTGACATCCTGCGCCACGACGTAGTGCAGGAAGGTCGAACCGTTCATCACCTTGTAGGCGTCCACGCCGGTGACGATGGCCGCGGCGGCCGTGGGGGCCACGGACTTCTGCACGGTCAGTGTTGCGGTACCGGCCACGGAACCGGCCATCACGACGGCCTCGGTGTACCCGGACACGTCGATGGTGGTGGAGGTGGTGACGTTCTGCACCATCTCGTACCTGTCGGTACCGTTGGGGAAGGCCAGCTTGTATGTGCATTCCTTGCTTGTGTTGGCCGGGGTGGTGACCTTGACCTGGTAGCTGCTCAGGGCATTGGTTATGCCGCTGGCGGCGTAGTTGGCCACCATCTGCATCTGGAACCCGGTGTTGCTGTCCACTGCGTCGTCCAGCCCGGTAATGCTGCAGATGGGGTCGGCATCCTCGGACACATAGGTCTTGGCCGAGACGGTCATCATGCCCTCCGTGGTGACGTCCAGAGGACCGTAGGAGGCCATCACGGCCTCGAAGGCGGTCATCTCCGTGGCACTGACCTCGCCGTCGCCATCACCGAGCGCGAGGTCGATCTGCATCCTGATGCTGGGCAGGTATGCGTAGTCCAGACCGGGGACGGTGTAATCATGGTCTAGGTCCAGGGTCTTGGTCATCACCGCGTAGTTCCAATCGTCCGCGGCGAGGACGAACGCGTTCTCCTCGTTCCGTTGGTTCTGTGATTCGAGGTTCACTGGCACCGTTTTGGCGGTGGAGATGGGAACATCGGATACAATGCCCAGAGCGTTGTCGGCGTCTACCACTAGGTAGAAGTCGCCCGGATAGGCTTCGAACTTGAAGTAGTTGGAGCTTTTCACGGCAGGCGTCAGTATTTTGGCGTCTGGGGCGGATCGGGGGTCGTTCTGGTCCACCAAGTAGACCTTGACATTGCTGGCGGCGGCTCCGTTCACGGTCACCGTACCACTGTAGGAGACCGAGGTGCTTAGGGCCACGTTCACGGTAGTGTTATTGGCGGCGGTGAACGGGACGACCTTGGTCACGTAATTCGTCTTCTTGACCACCGCATAATAATCAGTGGCGTTCAAGCTCAGCTCCACTACACCGGTGGCATTGGTGGAACCGGAGTCCATGGTCTGCATATCAGCCAGGTTGTCGTGGGTGTCGTATTTCACAACGACCGAGGCGCCCTCGATGGCCGTACCACCGGAGGTGACGTTGAAGAACACGGCGCAATCGGCGGGGTCCTCAAGGTCCATGGTCATGATACCCAGATACTTGTTGCTGAGCCCGTCGAAGCGAATGATGTTGTCATAGATTATATCATAATGGCCGCTGGCGGACACTTTCAACTGATAGTATCCTGGTGTTGGTGTGAACAACAACAGTCCGGCGTCGTTCGAGGTGCCTGGGTATGCGGTGGCCACATTCCGCACCTCAGTAAGGGAGGCGGTAGCTCCAATAACCGGGCCGTTTTCATCAAACACGTTGATCGATAGAGTGTTCCCGGTGTCGGCGCTTATCTCCGATGGCACGAACGCCAAGAGGGGCGTGGCCAGGAGCATCAGTGCCATCAATCCGGTCGCTAGCTTCCAGGTTCTATTCCTTTGCATTATTTCCCTCCCTCACCATAGGCGCACCTATTGTGCTGACTGAGTCTCGGGTTACTTCCGAATAGTGTTGCCGTTTATAAAGGTTATCCAAACCAAATGCATCACTGGCCATCATGAAATTTTGGGCATGGGGAGGGTTCCACGTGATATCTTCAGGTCACTATCTCCGAAACCCTTTCCTCGCGGACCGCCCTTCCGATCTCCATGGCCAGCCGGCGGCCGGTGCTCACGCTCCTCCGCCATAGGGAATTGGCGTAGGGGTGTCCCACGGACATGTGCACGTTGGTCCCTCCCCCGATGCGCGGGGCCACGTCGTAAATGAAGAACCTAAGGTCTTTGTCCACGCATGTCTGCAGGCAGAACGGTCCGATCATACCGGGGGAGAAGTGCCTCTCCGTGGCCTTCACGAACCGTTCGGCAAGCTCGAAAGCCCCATCGAGAAGCGATTCCCTCATGGTGGCCGAGTTGTGCCCGCATACGGTGTATTCCGGTATGCGCTGCCTGTCGTTCAACGCCAACTGCTGCTCCGCCGGCAGACGCACGAACCCGTCCAGGGACGATTCGAACCTCCAGTCGATCCCCAGCAGCTCGATGCGGCTTCCCTTTTCCTCCAGAGGGGAATGGAAGAAGTCCAAGTTGAACACCGGGCCGATGACGTACTCCTCCATGCGCGCCTCGGCCAAGGACTCCTCGTCGATGACCTGGTCGCGGATGAGCTTCTCCGCCTTCTGCCGGTACTCCTCGGGCGTGGAGGCTGTGAAGAAGCCCCTTTCCAGCTTCTTCTGCTTGTGATGCAGCTTGACGATGGTCAGGGCATCGATGTCCTCCGGTCTTTCCACCTTGCGAGGGGAGGGCATGCCGGCCTTTTCCAGCAACCAGTAGTAGTCCCTCTCTCCGCCCCGGTCCTCGCAGCGCAGGAGGTTGCGGGAGCCGACCAGTGGAACGTAGAAATCGTTCTCCACGGCGTCTATTCCGCAGTAGGAGGTGAAGGAACGGTTGGGGATGAAGAGCACGTTGTCCCTGAGCAGCCGGTCCATGACCCGCGGTGTGATGGCCTCCTTGAACTTGTGGAGCGTGATGGTCTCGTCGACGATGCCCCGGCGTAGGCTGCCATCCTCCTCGCGGAAGGCCTTGAAATATTTGGTGTAGGCGGAATCCCTTCTCTCTTGGCACAGGGCCAGGGTTCGGAAGCCTTCCTCCACCGCTCCGTCGCAGACGTCCAGGGCGGAATGTGATGCCAGCACCCCGACCTTGATCCTCTGGGGATCGTAGCCCTCTAACCTGGATAAGATGGTCTCCCGGTCGATCATTGGTCCACCTCAGAATGCTAAGGGAAGGTCCGCTAGGATATTAACTTGTTCCAATCAGGTCGAGAGGCCCAACCAAACGATGACCGCCATGAGGGCCAGGGAGCCGATGAAGTCGATGGCCGAGGAGGTCACCGGAATGCTGTGGTCGTCAGGGTCGAGAGAGAACATGAAGGTGGTGACGGCCACATAGTATGACAGAACGTTGAGTACGGCCACGGTCATCAGTCCGGCCACCAGGCCCAGGGTGACCATGGCCAGCAGTCCCGGGGAGGCCAGGCCAATGGCCAAGGCCACGAAATGGGTGGTGATACTGACGAAGGTGAAGACCCACAGGCCGAAGATGAAGATGATGGTGAAGTTCTCGTAGCTCACTCTGCCCGGAAGCTTCCTCGGTTCCAGGATACCCATGTGCAGCAGGGAGGAGAGGCGGGAGGTGAGTATGCCCCCCAGGGCGTTGCAGTTCTGCAGGAAGAGGGGGATCAGGACCAGTAGCGCCGGGAAGGCCACCAGGTGTGTCAGCTGGTCCTCTATGGTCAGACCGGCCCCCAGGTCCAGGAGGGTGCAGATGGCCAACACTGGGGCGCTCTCCACGAAGATGCGTTTGGTCTCCTTGTCCCTGTGGCACAGCGCATCGTAGATGAGGTAGACGGTGATGACCAGGAAGGCTACCATGAGGAGGTCGTAGATCGTGGCACCCATGACGGATTGCCAATCCAGGACGATGATGGCGGCCAGGAAGAGCATGGGCAGGGTGACGATGTCCCCGGCGGCGGTCAGCAACGGCGCGCTGATGTTGTCGATGTCCCAGTTCCTGCGGAAGCCCAGGTTGGCCACCACGATGTTGACCAGCAGTAGGAGCAGGCCGGCCAGCACTCCCCCGAAAACGGATATGAAGATGAACTGCTGCAGGCTGATGCTGGTCACCCCCAGGGCAGTGGAGACCACCTTGGCCAGCACCCCCATGAGGAACGAGATGACCATGGTCAGGATGAGGGAGGCCTCCATGTTCTGACGCAGGATGTTGCCCCGACGCAGGGATAGCTCGAAGGTGCCCACGTGCATGGAGGTCCCCAGGCGGCTGCCCAGGGCCCCGAAGATGTTGCCCCGCATGCCTATGGCCGGGGGTATGAGGATCATGAGCCCCGGGAGGAGCTTGAGGGTGTCGGTCATGTAGCCCAGGGTGATCCCGGCGAGTATGTCGCCCAGAGACGATATCATCAGGGCACCGAACCCCAGGGTGAAGACAGTCTTGTTGTCATAGAAGAAAGTCTTCACTGTCCCTCTCACGTCCGCACCCATCTAGAGGTAACATATAAGGATATTAATAATAAGTCATCCCACCAGATGGGTGAATCTGAGTTCTGGCTGAGCGCTTTCGGGATGCTCTTTTTTCGCAACGATGAAATATGGAGAATATCATAAGGAAGGAGCGGCGGCGGCCGTCGAGCTCCATTTGCATGGCGGCCCCGAGAGGCCAACCAAGATGTCACCTCTTATCGCTAGACCGCATATCCGGTCCGTTCTCAGCCCCCGAGTCTTGGCATTGTGCAGGTGTCCCTTCTATGTATGAGCTAGGAAAGGATCAGCGTTTGGAGAAGTACGATCTGGCGCACACCACGGTCCGGGAGATATTGACCGAGATGAAGGACGTCTCGGAGATCATGGTCGACCTGGCCTACGCCTCCATCATGTTCGATAGCCCGGAGATAGCCGAGGAAGTGGAGAACCTCGAGGAGGACATGGAGGAGCTCAGCAAGACCATAAGGATCAAGGCCATGCTCTCCGCCCGTACCCACAAGGACGCCGCCAAGCTGTCCTCCCTGCTGGAGGTGGCCGCTGCCTCCCGACGCATCTCCAACGCGGCGGGGGACATCGTCAAGCTCATCGATTGGGAGGTGGACAAGCGCCCCTTCCTGAGCTTCATCCTCCGGGAGGCGGAGGAAAAGATCAAGCGTCTGACCCTCAAGGAGGGGTCGGACATGGTGGGGCGTTCCATTGGGGAGCTGGGCGTGGAGTCGGAGACCGGGATGCGCATCATCGCCATCAAGCGCGGTAAGCGCTGGATCTACGATCCTGAGGAGGATACAGGGCTGAAGGCCTCTGACACGCTGATCGTGCGGGGCACGGACGATGGGTACGATATCCTTCGTTCCTTCGCCACCGGCGAAGAGAAGTGGCCAGTGTACCCGGAGGAGGAGGGGGAGGACTGATGGACCGGCTGGACGAGATGCTCCTAGAACTCAAGGACACCTCCGAACTGATGATCGACCTGGCCTACTCCTCCCTCCTGTACAACAACAAGGAGATCGCCGAGGAGGTGGTGCTCATGGAGGATATGCTGGACGAGCTGGCCAACAACATCCAGCGCCAGGCCATCGAGCGGGTGGTCCAGGACAGGGATGAGGGAAAGGCCTTCGCCGTGATCAAGCTGGCGGCCGCTGTCGAGGAGATCTCCGACGCGGCCATGCAGATCGCCTCGGTCACCCTCAGGGAGGACGAGCCACATCCGGTCATACGCCTGAGCATCAAGGACGCGGACACCATCATCACCTTGGCCGAGGTCAAGGAGGGATCGGACCTGGTGGGAGCGACCCTGGGCAAGGTCCGCCTGGCCAGCCAGAGCGGGATGTGGGTGGTGGCCATCAAGAGGGACCGCAAATACGTCTACGGACCGAACAAGAGCACCAAGCTGGAGCTGGGGGACGTGATCATCTCCCGAGGGCCGCCGGACGCGGAGGAATACTTCCAGGACCTCTGCTCGGGGGAGGAGCACCTGGAGGAACATTAGGTAAGAAGTAGCCCCGGGCAGATTCGAACTGCCGTCGCAGGATCCAGAGTCCCACATGATTGACCGCTACACTACGGGGCTGTGCGGAGCGGTGGTAAATGTTCCCTGGTTTTAACCTTTTCGTCCCTGGGACGCCTCAGCCCTCCCGCACCACGTCCGCGATGCGTTTGTAGACCTCATCGATAGGGCCCATGCCATCCACCGAGCGCAGCACGCCCTTCTGGCGATAGTACTCGGTCAGCGGTGCGGTGCGCTCGGTGTAGGTGGCGAAGCGCTCACGGACCACCTTCTCCGTGTCATCGCTCCTTTGGTACAGCTCCCCGCCGCACTTGTCGCAGATCCCGGGCACCTTGGGGGGGTTGAACTCCAGGTGGAAGACCGCATTGCATTTGCGGCAGGACCTCCTCTCGGTCAGGCGCTTGATGAGCACCTCCTGGTCCACATCCAGGTCCACGGCCATCTCCACGTGGAAGAACTCCTCCAGCTTCTTGGCCTGCTCCAGTGACCGGGGGAAGCCGTCCAGCAGCACCCCTCCCTTCACACCCTCGAGCTTCTCCTTGATCAGCCCCACCACCAGGTCGTCCGGGACCAGCTTCCCGGCGTCCATGTAGCCCTTGGCCTCCTTTCCCAGAGGGGTACCGTTGCGGACCGCCTCGCGCAGCAGGTCCCCCGTCGAGATCTTGGTGAAACCGAACTCCTCCACCAGCCTCTCGGTCTGCGTTCCCTTGCCCGATCCGGGAGGCCCTAAAAGCACGATCCTCAGGTCCATGTGCGGCCATGCCATTTCCCATAAATCATATTTGCGTTGCACGGGCACTCTCATGCCCATATCCGCAAGGGGAATAGGATTATCTGCTACATGGGTAATCCACACTTCATGCTCAGAGGCGCGTTGGTGGGCCTGGTGCCCCTGCAGTCAACGGACGTCGACGTGCTCTATCGCTGGTTGAACGATCCCAAGGTGCGCATGGCCGCGGGGGACCAGACCTGGAGGCCCGCCTACAGCCTGGATCAGGTGCAGGAGCTGATCGGGGAGCGCCTCTCCCAGGCCTCGCGCTTCGACCTGGTGTCGGTGGACCTTACGGATGGTCGTCCCCTAGGACTGTTGGAGATCACGCACCTGCACCCTATGAGCGATTCGGCCCGCATCGGCATGGTGTGGGGGGAGGAGGAGAACGAGGACCTCATGGAGGAGTCGCTTATCCTGGCCCTGGGATACGCCTTCAATTCCCAGAGCCTCCATCGGGTCTGGGCCAGGGTACCGTCCAGCAATCAGACGGTCATCAATATCTACCAGCGGGCCGGTTTCCGGGTGGAGGGGGTGCTGCGCGAGGACCACTTCCGGGGAGGGGTGTGGCGGGACTCGGTGCTCCTCTCCCTGCTCTCTATGGAGGTGAGGTCGTGCTGATAGGGGAGAAGGTGGATCTGGTGGCCGCAGAGCGCTGCTATGTCCCACAGTACGTCAAGTGGATAAACGACCCGGAGGTCACCCAATGGCTCAAGGTCAATCCGCCCCTTAGCCCGGAGATGGAGCGGGACTGGGTGGACAGCCTTCAGCGCGAGGGGCGCATGACCTTCACCATACTGACCAAGGAGGGCACGCCCATCGGGAACATGGGACTGGAGGAGGTATCCTGGAGATACAAGCGGGCCAGCATGGGCATCATGATCGGGGAGAAGGAGTATTGGGGGAGAGGGTTTGGCAGCGACGCTATCACCACCCTCCTGCGCTACAGCTTCGAGGAGCTGGGGATGCGCCGGGTGGAGCTCTTCACCGACTCGGACAACGTGAGGGCCCAGAGAGCCTACCGTAAATGCGGTTTCCGCGAGGAGGGGGTCATGCGGCAGTACCGTTCTAAGAACGGTCGGGTGGTGGATGAGGTGCTCATGTCCATATTGTCCACGGAATGGTTCGCCAGGTACCCGCCGAAACGGAGGGGTGCATAAGGTATTAGTACGGATATATCATTCGGCTAAATCCTAGGCAGGGGTAGCCAAGCCTGGCCAACGGCGCTAGATTCAGGGTCTAGTCCTTAGTGGTCCGAGGGTTCAAATCCCTTCCCCTGCACTTTTTATAACTTGTTGACCTATTTTAATGATTCCATAGATATATTACCACAGAATTTACTTGTTATCATTGGTGAGGTAATCATCATGTCGTTAACGCCTGCATTCGACATTGGTATCTGGAATGCTTGGATCCTTATCATACCTTTGATCATTTTCTGGTTTGGTGGTATCAAATTTCTGTTTTCAAGGAGGATGCCTGAAAGCCCTCCTCTTGAAAGGAGAAAGGACAGGATCATCTCACAGATACTGGTATCAGTTATGTTCTTCTCATTCATTTATAGCGTTTTTTTACCGTTGGAACTAGGGACAATTTTATTTTATATAGGATTACTTATTTATTTAGTAGGTATGGTTCTGATCACTCTTTCAATACTGGATTTCGCTACTACCCCTGTACATTTACCGGTTACTAAAGGGGTATATCGTTATTCAAGGAACCCCATGTTCATTGGCTTCTTTGCGGTCTATATGGGGATTGCTATTGCCTGTGCTTCTTGGGTTTATATTTTATTTACAATATTATTCATCCTGATCGTGAATTATCTTTCACCATTGGAGGAAGCGATTACTACGGAGCACTACGGAAAACCCTATGAGGAATATGTCAATAGGACTCCGAAATGGATAGGTATCCCGAAGAAGCACTGCTAACCCGGGCGATGAACGTGGCCCATATCAAGATGGTCTGATATACCTCATTTCGCGGGAAAGCGATAATTACCCACAAGGTATTGACCGGGCATGGTCAAGCTGACTCAGGAGATGATCGAGGCCTTCAAGGCCACCAAGTATTTCGCCATGGGCACCGCCAGCAAGGACGGCGACCCCAATGTTGTCCCCATCGGGATGGCCTTCCTCATGGACCCGGAGACCATCTGGATCGGTAATCAGTTCTTCAAACGGACCCTCGAGAACGTGCTGGAGAACCCGCGCGTGGCCCTTCAGGTGTGGACCGCGGGTGTCACCGGCTGCCTGAAGATCAAGGGGGACGTGAGCATCGTCGAATCGGGGCCCGACTACGAGAAGATGTACAAGATGGTCAAGGAGAGGAAGCCGACCTTGGAATGCAAGGGACTGCTGGTCATGAAGATCACCGAGGTCTATGACTGTCGTTCCGGGCCCGAGGCCGGGAAGCGCCTGCTCTGAGCGCTCATCCCTCCCCTAACGGACCCGCATCGACGAACGACCTTTGCCTCAGCGCCAGACGGGTGGCGTCCACGAAGAGAAGCAGGCCGGCCAAGGACAGCAGGAGACCGACCAGCCAACTGCCGTAGAACTCCACCGGCGGAGCGGTGCCCTCGCCCTGTGCGAAGACCGTGGCGAGGAGCAACGGTATGTATGCCAGAAAAATCCTGGTCAGGACCTTCAGGTCCTTCACCGCCCACACCGATAGCATGGCCACCAGCAATATCCAGTAGCCGCCGTGCACCTTGGGATAGAAGGTGAAGAAGACCATGACCATGAGGGTGACGCTCTGCCAGAGGGTCATCTTGGTGTAATAGGGGTAGAGATAGGCGAAGGCCATGGCCCCTCCCAACATGATCAGCTGTAGGGCACTGGGCACGGCCCAGCCTCCCATCCAAAGGAAGTGCCAGATGCTGTGTCCTCCTGTCGGTCGCCCCTCCTCGCCCAGGAAGTAGAAGTTGAGGAAGAAGGTAAAGTCCTCCCAGCATAGGACCATGAAGGGCAGGGCGATGAGCCCGGTGGCCAGCAATACGATGGCCACGCTGGTCAGGCGGTCCTTCCAGTTGCGCTGCTGAAGGAAGTGCACCGGGAACAGCAGTATGGGGAACATCTTGGTCCAGATGCCCACGCCTATGGCGGTGCTGGCCATCGATGTCCTCCTCAGCATCATGAGCACCACCGCCAGCATGAACACGAAGGCCATGATGGACTCGTCCTCGCCCGTCCCCGACTCCGTCAGTGTGAAGGGGGAGAGCAGTATCACCGCCCCGGCCAGGAAGGCGTTCAGCTCGTCGAAGTGGCGCAGGGAAAGGTACAATAGGGCGGCCATAAGGAAGGCGAAGAAGGAGAAGTAGGCGCTCCATACCCAATCATGCTCCGCCCCGCCCAGAAGCTGGGCGGGCACCAACAGATAATTGATGACCGGGGGGGTCTCGGTATGCACGTCACGATAGAGAATGCCACCGTCCAGAATGGTCTGCGTCCTCTCTCTGTAGACGTCAAGGTCCGGATGGGAGAGGTCCTCGTCGATCGCGCTCACCAGGAAGGTGTTGTCCACCACGATCATTGCGCCGTAGATGACCAGTGTGAGCAACAGGTAAAGGGCTATCTTGCGCCTTACGCTCATGCTGCGCAGGGCATCCTTGATCTCGTTTTTGTCCCTCCACGACCAAAGCCTCAATTCCCTCACCAGGCATGACTCAACGCTTGCCCTTGTAGGCGTTGATCTCCTCGCGGTGGTCCTTCCGGAACTTGGAAAGGTCGCGAAGGACGATGAACGGTATGGTGTAGAACTTGATGTACGATCTTCCGCTGGGTCGATCGTAGTGCACCACGGGCACCTCGATGATCTTGAGCCCTTTCAACGCCGCCAAGGGCAGTATGAAGCGGTGAAGTCCGATGTAACCCTCGGGATCGAAGCCCATGGCCAGGGCCTTGTCTCGGCGGAAGGCCTTGAACCCGCTGTTCTGGTCCTTGATGTCCAGTCCCAGGTTGCCCTTGATGATGAAGCGGTTGTATGTCCTGGAGATGAAGCGACGGATGAAGGTGTCCTTGCGGTCCGGCCTCCAGCCGTTGACCACGTCGTAACCCTCCTCGATCTTGGAGAGGAAGAGCGGTATCTGGCCGGGCTCGTATTGACGGTCTGAGTCCATGACGATGACCACATCCCCCTGGGCTTCCCGGAATCCGGTCTGTACTGCGAACGAGCGGCCCAGGTTCCTCTCGTGGTGGAACGCCCGTACCTGGGGGTGGTCCTTGGCCAGCTGGTCGCATATCTCCCCGGAACGGTCCGTGCTGCCATCGTTCACCAACAGCACCTCGCCATCGATGCCCTTCTCCTTGTACACCGCAAGGATATCCTCGGTCAAGGGCCCGATGTTCCCCTCTTCGTTTTTCAGTACCAGCACGGTAGAGCACTTCAATTGAATCCCCTCTTCTCTTCTTGGACATTCTTGTCCCTCCTCGGATGCGGGCAGGGCCTGCGGCGGTGGTCGATGGTCATGGCGATGAGGCTGACAGGCACGGACAGCCATATGGATGTCATTGCGCTCAATAGACCGGCGGTGGCCGCCACGTAGGGATCGAGGCCGGCCGCGCTGAGCACCGCCGAGGACATGACCACGTTGCCGCTGCCGGCGGAGAGCATGACCGTGCTCAGCGAGGCCAGGCTGGTCGTGGCTATGACCGCCACCATGGACACGTTCACCCCCAGCGCCTCTATGATGAAGAACAGGCGGACGATCTCGTTGACCCAGATGATCACGGTGAGCACGGAGGCCCACATCATGGGCCTCCACCGTCCCTTATAGGTCAGCGTCTCGTTGAAGGCCTGGACCGTGTCCATGATCTTAACGGAGTATCTCCTGCCCCTCTCCCCCTTTATGAACCTCTCCACGAGCCGGGCCCCCCACGCCCCCATCCTCACCATCAGGGCGGGTCTCGCCAAGAGGTAGAGGAAGAACAGGTTGGCCAGGACCATGATCGCCACCATCAGTATCAGGTAGCCTCGCAGCTCCGAGATGATGTCGGTTAGCAACAGGAAAAGGCTGGATACGGTGAGCAGGGTCAGAAGCACGAAGTCCATGACCCGCTCGGTGACCACCGTAGCCAGCCCATGCCCCACGCTCACTCCCTGCTTGGAGTTCATCTCCACGATGCGTGATGTCTCTCCCACCACCCTTCCCGGTATGAGGTTGTTGATGGCCTGGGAGAGGGAGAAGGCTGTGAATATGGTGCGGAATGAAAGCACGTGATCCCTCTGGCCCAAGAGCACCCCCCATCGGTAGGCCTTGACCACCAGATTGATCAGGTAAAGGACGATGACCAGGAGGATGAGATTGGGGTCCACGTTCTGGAGGGCCTCCCCCACGGCCTCGGGGTTGGATACCAGTACAACTAAGATTATCAGGGTGGCGGAAACACCAAGCTTCACCTTAGTACCTAAACTCAATCGTGCCGTGGTCGACCCTTCCCTGGCTTGCAACGAACATATGGGCATGCCACTTAGGCAACCCCGTTGACTCCCTAATGACTGGAATGGTCTTATATGTAATTTTGCTCGACATATAATTCTGGTTGCTCGGGGCAAAGAATGTAAGAGCCGGAGGGGATGTACGGGTGAACGCCATGCGTCTCTTGGTCATGTACGACACCTATTACGGGAACACCGAACTGGTGGCCCAGGCCATTGCCAAAGCGATCGAGGAGAGGGGGCATCAGGTCGAATGTCGCCGTCAATCCGATTCGGGGGAGGAGGACTTCATGGGCGTCCCAGTTTGGGTGCTTGGCTCACCCACTCGCTGGGGTCGCCCCACCTTCCGCTTCCGGACCCTCATCCTGAACGCGGTGAAGGAGGCGGGGGTGGACCATGATTTCGTGGTCTTCGACACGCGGTTCGCGAAGGTGCACGCTGGAGCGTCCGATCGCCTCCACAGGGCTCTGACGAGGAAGGGATTGCGGGCCTTGATGCCCCCGCAGCACTTCACCGTGGAGGGGCGTCGGCTCGCGGCTGGGGAGGAGGAGAGGGCCCGGGAGGTTGGACGGGCCATCGCCTCCCTGCTCCGCCCCTAGATGACCTCGCTCGTCCTTTCCTCCTCGGTCATTGGGTTCACGTTGATCCTCATCAGCAATGCTATGGAGAGGAGGACGAAAGTGGATGATGTGAGGAAAAGGGCTAGGTATCCGAAGTACTGGGCCACCAACCCCCCCATGATGGAACCGACGATGGTGCCCACACCCCTTACCGAGTTGTACATGCCCATGGACTGACTGCGGAAGCTGCGTAGGGACAT
>JAFGPG010000057.1 GCA_016926075.1 Methanomassiliicoccales archaeon | reverse complement strand
GTTGGCCCTGCTGGCCTTCCTTGTGGGAGGATTGCTGTGAACGTCAAGGACTTCATCTATGAGAGGGTGAGCAAAGGGACCATGCACATGACCCTGCTGGACCCGGCCAAACAGAGCCCTGTGCGGGCCGCGGAGATGGCGGTCATGGCCCAGGAGATGGGCAGCGACGCCATCATGGTGGGGGGTTCCACCGATGTGACCCAGGAGAATCTGGACGCCACCATCCTGGCCATCAAGGCCCGGGCCACCCTGCCTGTGATCTACTTCCCCTCCGGGGCGCACGCCATCTCCAGGCACGCGGACGCTATGTACTTTATGAGCATGTTGAACAGCGTCAACGTCAACCACGTCATCGGGGAGCAGGTGAAGGGGGCCCCCATCGTCAAGATGCTGGGCATCGAGCCCATATCCATGGGCTACATCATCGTGGAACCGGGGATGAAGGTGGGGGAGGTGGGCATGGCCAAGCCCATACCCCGCAATGATCCCCAGATGGCGGCGGCCTTCGCCCTGGCCGCGGAGTACATGGGCATGAGCCTAGTATATCTAGAGGCGGGGAGCGGGGCCCCGCAGCCGGTACCCTCCGAGATGATAGCCGCGGTGAAGAGGACCATCAGCGTCCCACTGCTGATAGGGGGAGGCATACGTGACGCAAGGACCGCCGAGCAGGTCCGGCTGGCGGGCGCGGACGTGGTGGTCACGGGGACGGTGGTGGAGAACGGCGCCCTCGGCGAGGACCTGCGCCAGCTCATCAGGGCGGCCAAGGGTAACGTCTAGACCTTTTTCACACCATGGAGAACAGCATCTGGTGCAGACGGGGGTCCCCGGTCAGTTCGGGATGGAAGGAGATGGCCATGATGTCGCCCTGCCTGGCCATGACCACTTCGCCCTGATGCCTGCACAGAACCTGGCATTCGCCCCAGGTCCTGGTTATGAGAGGGGCGCGGATGAAGACCCCGGGGAAGGGGGCGTCCAATCCCTTTATGTCCAATTCCGCCTCGAAGGACTCCCGCTGCCGGCCGTAGGCGTTGCGGTCCACGGCCATGTCCATTAGGGAGAGTAGCCTCATTCCCGTGCGTTCTGCCTGTTCCCCGCCCTCCTTGGCCAGGAGCACGCATCCGGCACAGGTGCCCATGATGGGCACGCCCCTCGACCCCATGTCCACGATCTCCTCGAACAGGTGGAACTTGTCCAAGAGCTTGGAGATGGTGGTGCTCTCCCCTCCAGGGATTATAAGGCAGTCCACGGTCCGTAGGTCGTTGAGGCGGCGGACTGAAATGATCTGGCCACTCAATCCCATGATCTCCATGGCCAGCTGTGACATGCGAATATGTTCGGGAACTGCCCCCTGTACGGATACGACCCCTACCTTCATCTTGATGGCCGATTCCTAGGGCTCTAGATAATCCTTGCTCTCTGAACGAGAGATGCATGACATCATCTGAGACGATCCGTTCTATGATCGGACGATCGAACGTTTGATAATATCCTGTTACGAGGTGTGTCACCCGGGTCGGGGAAGATCTATTCCTTTTCTTCGACTCCTTTTTTGATACCCTTCCCAACCCCTTTGACCGCACCCCAGCCTTTTTTCAGGCCTTTGCCGACGGTTTCGCCGGTCTTCTCGGCGGTCTCCTCGACCTTGCCCTTCTTCTCCTCGGACATGATGATCGAATTATGATTACAACTGTGAGTATTTCAGAGTATCAATGGGAGCGGTCGTTACAAAGGGTCAATTGTCGTAGCTCTGGCGGCGGTCGATGATAGGTTTCATCTTGGGAGTGAAGTCCTTGGACACCTCTCTCATCTCCACCTCGATCGGTTCCAGAAGATCGTTGTCCAGACCGTTCTTGATCTCGTCCAGGGACGTCAATGCCTCCATCACCTCCCTCCGCCCCCGCTCCATGTCCCCGCTGTACTCCACGGTGAAGTGCAGTCGGTCACGGAAGGAGGGTTTGTCGATCACCAGCTGATAGTTGAGAGCTCCCTTCACCTGCATGATGGCCTCGTCGAAGAGCACTGGGAATATCCTTTCCCCCAGCCCGATCTTGGTGGCCGCGTCCCTCCTGCCCTTGGGCTTGCCGATCTTGCCCACGGTGAGATGCCCGCAGGGACATGGCGGGGGGATGTAGTGGGAGATGTCGTAGGAGCGGTAGCGGAGGAGCGGAGAGCCCTGGAAGGAAAGGGATGTCCATACCAGCTCCCCCTCCTCCCCGGGAGGCAGCCTCTTTCCGCTGTCAGGGTCGATGACCTCCACCAGGAAGTCCGCCTCGTTGATATGCAGCCCGGTCTGCTCATGGCACTCGATGGCGGTGGCCAGCCCCATCTCGGTCATGCCGTACTGGCTGAGGCACTTGCAGCCCCACGCCTCCTCCATCTCCCTGCGCACCGCCTCCGACAGAGGCTCGGAGGAGCAGATGATGGCCTTGAGGCCTAGGGAGCGTAGGTCGTACCTCTCCCGTGCCAGCACCGTCACCCTGTAGATGAAGGATGTGAGACCGATGATGACCCGTGTGCCCCGCTCCCTCATGACCCGCACCTGCTCGTCCACGTCCACCTCCGAGCAGACCACGGATTTTAGCCCGGCCACTTTGCAGGCGCTCTCCAGCATAAGGCTGGGGTCCCAGGCCACCACGGCCGGGAACATGATGTGCAGGGTCTCGTTGCTCTTCAGTCCCGCTGAGCGCAGGGCGGCGGCGATGGAATCGATGATGTTCAAGAGGTCCTCTCGAGTGTAGAACAGCCGCTTGTTCTTTCCAGAGGTGCCCGAGGTGGAGAAGGTCCGGGCGATCCTGCTCTGGGACACGCAGAGGAAGAGGAAGGGCTCCTCCGCTAGATCCGCCGGTTCGGTCAGGGGCACCTGGTCCAGGTCCTCCATGGTCCGAATCCTTTCCGGGACCACCCCCGCCTCGGCGTACTTCCTCTGATAGTAGTAGCTGTTCTCCATGACATAGGCCACCTGCTTGCGGAAGCGGTGCAATTGATATTCCTCGAAGACCGCGCGGTCGATCTCGCCCAACTTGCTGCGGCCCAGGGCCTTGCGGAAATCCTCGTCCTGCTTGAAGGTGTTGCGCACCTTCAGTTGCACCCATTCATGCAGGGGGTTCTCCACATCCTCACTCACCTTCCTGGACGAAAGCTTGGTGCGGGCATAGGCGATGGCGATGCGGGTCTTGATGCTCATCCTCGAGCCCATGTCCTCGCTAGCATATAACTGTTTCAAACCGCAGAACTATTAAATCACCAAATACATGACCATGGCATGCCAGATGTGCGAAGGGCAGCTCAGGCCAGGGATTTCCGGGCCTTGTTGAACATGGGGAGCTATCCCGTCGGAGTGAAGCTGTACGAGAGGGCCTCGGAGGCCTTGGAGGTCAAGGACGCCCGGCACCTGCGCTCCACCGCCCCCTGCCACATGCTGGCCCTGGGCCGACATTACCGGGACGATGGGATCACCGTCTCCACCTCCCATGGCATGAAGTGCCTGTGGGGCCTGGCCTGCCTGGGGTTGATCGACACCCCTGAACGTCTTGCCAGGGGTGAGCTGAACCGCCCCTTCACCAAGGACGACCAGGCGGCAAAGGCCCTGCAGGACAACATCTTCATGCTGGGCAACCAGGGTCAGCGCTACGGGGCCATGCTCACCGCCCCCCTGGACCTGATGCCTGTGGAACCGGACGCCATCGTGGCCTATCTCACACCTGGACAGTCGCTCAAGGTCCTGCTGGGATATGAGTATGCGGAAGGAAAGGTGCTCAAGGCCGTGGTGGGCGGACAGTCCTCCGTATGCTCGGCCATCGCCAAGGTCATCGCTGGGGAGGATATCGTTCTGGACATCCCCTGTGTCGGGGACCGCACCTGGGGATTAGTGCCCGATGACCATCTGGTCATGGTCTTCTCACCCCGCATCTTCGACCATCTGATCGAGGGGATGAAGGCCACGGACAAATTCAGCACCCACCCCTTCCGTCCTTTCCTGAACTGGCCGGTGATCTTCCCTCCGCATATGGAGCCTCAGGCCAAAGAGCTTTGACGGGCGATAAGGACTTATAGAAACGTAAACGGGGGAAAAACAATATACCACTAGCGTAGTTATGCTGGACGAGGATTGAAATGCCGCTGACACCCGAAATGCGCAGGGCTGGGGTAACACCTGAACTGATGAACACTACCAGGAGATTCAACTGTCCCAATTGTGGAAAGGAGTTCAGCCTCATGCAGTCGAGGGCCATCGCCTGCCGCGGCTGTCGTTACGCTAACACCAACTGCCGGTTCGTCCGCTGCCCTTTCTGTGACGTCGAGTTCCCCATTCAGCAGGTCATAACCAAGAACAAGTATGGGGAGAAGTACCTGGCTGGCTACATGAACAACATACTGGCCAATTACTACAAATCGGTGGGAAAGCGGAACTCCAGATGAGTTCCTGCTTCCTGTCCTCTTATTATATTATCATGATGGCCCCCATCACTTCTCGCTGAACTTGGCCCACATCTCGTGCCGGTACAGCGTCTTCCCGTCCTGCGAGTTGATGTTGAAGAGGCAGAAGGGGATCAGCTTACCATCGGGCGTGACGGTGTGTATGCAGCAGTTGGCGAAACGCTCGGTCTCCGAGGTCCAGGCGTCCTGGAAGGCCATGGTGCTCACCGTGAGATAGTTGGTCTTCGCCCTGTCTACGAAGTCCCCCCATTCGTTGGACTTGTCATCCTCCTCGTCGATGATCAGAGAATCCTCCACGAACCGCCAGAGGTCGGCGATCTCCTTTCGGGTCTTGTTGGCGATGGTCGAGGTGTCCTTGGGGGGACCAAGCGCCCGGCTGGTCAGGGGGAACAGGGAGCCGTCCTCCATGACCACCGACATGGACTTGGCATCGCAGTGGATGTTGGCGCAGGAGGTGGGTATGAAGTTGTCCACCCGGAGCTCCCCCTTGGTCTGCTCCTCTATTTCCCTCAACAGATCGGGTATGGTGACCCGGTCGGAGTCCTTGGGGGTGATGGGGAAGCGGCCGAAGTAGGCGAGAGGTTGGAAATGGACGCCCTTGACCGTGGGCACCTTGGACTTGGCGAAATCGATGATCTCGCCCACCCTGTCCAGATTGATGTTCGGGGACACCACGCACACCAACGTGATGCCCATCCCCACCTTCTCGCAGTTCTCGATGCACTTGAGCTTCTTGTCCAGGAGGTCACGTCCGCAGGTCTGCTTGTAGATCTCCCCCTGCAACCCGTCGAAGGAGAAATAGAGGGTGTCCACACCCGCCTTCTTGACATTCTTGAGGAACTCGATGTCATCGGCCAATCGGACGCCGTTGGTGTTCAGCTCGATGTGGTCGATGCCCATCTCCTTTCCCATGCGTATGATGTCCGGAAGGTCGTCCCGTATGGTGGGCTCCCCACCGCTTATCTGTACGCATATGGGGTGCTCCACGTAATCCAGGATGGTCTGGTACATTCCCCTGATGACCTCTAGAGAGGGATTGAACCTGTATCTCTCGTTGGCACTGGCGAAGCACAGCGGGCATTTCAGGTTGCAGCCGTTGGTGATCTCCATGACCACCAGGCAGGTGTTCTGAATGTGATCGGGGCAGAGCCCA
Organism: Methanomassiliicoccales archaeon; assembly: GCA_016926075.1. Lineage (GTDB taxonomy): Archaea > Thermoplasmatota > Thermoplasmata > Methanomassiliicoccales > UBA472 > UBA472. The sequence continues at coordinate 54,757 of JAFGPG010000057.1, read as the reverse complement.
CAAATATTTGGACAGTTGCCCGTTTCCTTCACCGCCACCTTGGCCGGCCGAACGGGAACGGAGGCGTAACGTTTCATGTCCAGGTAGTCCTCCACACCCTTCCAGATAAGCACCTTCTCAGTGCCGTGCTCCGGGCATTCCTTGATGAGGTAGACCTTATCGTCCTCGGCGATCTTGGTCGCCGGGATGGTCCTCAGGCATTTGGGGCAGAGACTGTTGGTATGACCAATGACCTTGTTCATCTTTTTCACCAGTGAGTTTCATGTGAATGGTGCACTTAACTATTGTAGTTTTGCCAATATGACCTGTCGAATAGTCTCCTGGTAGGGAGGGCGAGTACCATGTTACTTAATGAAAAATAAGTAGAAAAGGCCGCGTTTAGCGGCCTGAAATCGGTTTATGCGCGCTTCTTCTCGAAAAGGCCTTCCGCGGCAGCTATGGTCTTGACCGCAAGGTACTCCTCCAAAAAGGCATCGCCAGTTTCGGGTACGACCAGTGCGGGAGCGTTCCTCCTCACGGTCATGTACTCGACCTCGATATGGCCATCGGAGACGGGTTTACCATCAGCGGTCTTCCATTCCGACTCGGACATGAGGTTGACGACCTTGCCCAGGTTCATCTTGTGGGAATAAGCCGTCTTGACAACGGCGGTACCCTTGCCGGACAGGTCGCACATCACGTAGACCATGATGTCGCCGATCCTCTTCTTGGCCAGGGCATCGTTACCCTTCTTGAGGTATTTCTTCTCCTTCTCCGCGGTGTTCACGACATCTACGATATCGGACTCCTTCAGACCCCTCTTCGCGACAAGCTCCTTGACATCGCCCGGTATAGTTACTTGCATCTTCATCACCTCACCATGTCCCGTAGGTACCGAAGTCCCTGGCCGCTTTGACCAAGGCCCGCATCTGTCCAGGTATGGTGTACATCGGACACTCACAGCAAGTACCCAGTATGCACCCCTTCTTCGCGTCACGGCCGGCCAGCAACTGATCCCTGCTGTTGTTGTAGACCTTGCTGGGGTCCGGGTCGATCAACAGCTTGGTGTCGACGGAGACCATGACGGTCGCCTTGTCCTGGAAGGTCTCCTTCAGCACTGCGGCCGGGAAGGCGTTCCTTCCGGAGTAACCGATGTGCATGACGGTGAAGGGAGACCACAACAGGTTCTCCTTGAAGCGCGTGTAGTCGGTCTGGTGGTTACCGCACAGGTGGTAGAACACCTGGGGACCGGCGCCGCGCTTGAAGCAGTTGCTCACGTAGTAGTACATGCTCTTCACGGAGTACTCTTCCACGGCGTTATCGTCGAAGATATCGTTGTTTGCCAGCACGGACCCGACGGTCAGCATCGCCGAGCCGAACTTGTCCGCCATGACCTCCGCTCCGAGGATGGAGGTGTCCACGTACTTCCTGACCAGCTTGTGGGCGGCTTCCGGCTCGGTGAACGTCCACATGATGAAGTTCTCCACGCCCACGAGGTCGGCAGCGGCTCCCACCAGGTCGAAACCGTAGGAGATCGGCACCAGGGTCTCGGGCAGGTTCTTCGCCACGTAGTCGTAAGCGGTCATGAACTGCTTCGTCGACCAGCCGTTCTTTATCGTCTCCTTGTCGGGCACATTGATCTTCGTGTCGACCTCTTCCGGCTCAGAGATGACCGGGCCGGTGGAAATCGGCGGCAGGGTCTCCTTGTACTGCATGGTCGATCCGAGCTCGTTGATCCATGGCAACGAGAAGAACCAGTGTGTAACTGGTAGCAGGTCGTACATTTCGGATGCCCAGGCGACGCATGCTATGCCCAAGTCAGGCTTCGTATAGAAGTCCCTTATGGTGTATCCGCACACGACGCAAGCGTTGGACAGGATGATCGAGTCCACGTCGATGCGATCGTGTTGCTTATCCACGAAGGAGCTAGCAAAACGTTTGTTGGCATTACTGTGCCACTTTTTGTCTATCGGTGGAAACATTTCTTCATAGCCCATAGAAATCCCCTTACCCCTAACAACGATTGACAATATATAATGGTTGTTCATGGCCTGAGCAAAAAAGTTACATTAACATGCTAAACTAAGTACCAAAATAGAAAACGTTTTCATTAATTATGTATTTAAGTAAAAAATATTGCATTATTGGGGCTATATTTAAAACGATGTCCCTATTTAGATATAGCGATGACGAGGACACAATGGCCTCAGGCCAGACGTTGGTATGCGGCCACGAAGAGGAAGACCCCGGCGGCGGTGAAGACGATGACCCCGCTGGTGGCCACGTTGAAGAGGGCAGAGAGGATTATGCCCATGATGGTCGCGAATATGCCGAAGAGGGAGGATGCGACCAAGGTGCTCTTGAAGGATCGATGGAGCTGCAGGGCGGTCAGACCGGGAAGCACCATCAGGGCCACCACCAGGATGATGCCGATGACCTTGATGGATAGGGCTATGGTCACCGCCACGAGGAGATTGAACGCCATGGTCATGCCCTGTACCGGGATGCCTTGCATGTGCGCCCCATCCTCGTCGAAGGTCAACGCCAGCATCTCCTTGTAGAAGAACACCAGAAAGCCGATGGCCCCCAAGGTCAGCACTGAGAGCACGATCACATCGTTGTAGCTCATGGTCAGGATGGAGCCGAACAGATAGCTTAACAGCTCCACGTTGAAGCCGTTGGCCATGGATATGATGATGATGCCCAGGGAGAAGCCGATGGCCAGCATGACCGCGATGGCCGAGTCCGATTGCGCCAGTCCCTTCCTTCTCATATAGGTGATGCCATAGACGGAGACCGCGGATACGACCAGGGCGCCGAGTATGGGATCGATGCCTATGAACAGGCCCAACGCCACGCCCCCGAAGGCGGTGTGGGCAACCCCGTCCACAAGCATCGATTCCTTCCTCAGTATAAGGAACAGTCCGATCCAAGAGGAGACGATGGCCGCCAAGGTCCCGCCTATCAATGCCAGTACGAAGAACTGATATTGGAAGAGGGAAGGGATGTCGAAAAGGCTAAGACTGCTCATCCACGAACACCCCCTTGCATAGTTCCCGATGGAAGACGAAGTGGAAGTGATCTCCGTACCCTTTCCTCAGGATGTCGTCAGGCACCGTCTCCTCCGTTATGGCCGCGGAGTGCACCTGCTTGTTCACACAGAGCACCCTGGACATCCGACAGAAGATCGCGGTCAGGTCGTGGGAGACGATGAGGATGGTCAGCCCCTTCATCTGATTCAGATTGCTGAGCCTTTTAAAGAATCTCTCTCGGGACACTGGGTCGAGATCGGTCACCGGTTCATCCAGCATAAGGAGCTCCGGCTTGCTGACCAGTGATTTGGCCACGAAGGCCCTTTGGCGTTGTCCTCCGGAGAGCTGGCCGATGCGCTTCCTGGCAAGGTTGGTGATGTTCATGGCCTCCAACGCCTCGTCCACCGCCTTCCAGTCCTCCTTTTTCCTGAAGCGTCCCAGGTTCTTGCGGTTGACCCTGCCCAACCCGACCAGTTCCCGGACCGTCAGCGGAAAGTGCGAATCGAAGTTGATGGCGTACTGTGACACATAGCCGACCTTGTCCCATTGGTCGAAGGATTCGATATCCTCTCCCATGATCCTTATCGAACCTTTCTCCTTGGGCAACATGCCCAGCAGGGCTAGGACCAGGGTGGTCTTGCCACCACCGTTGGGCCCCATAATGCCCACATAATCGCCTCTCTCGATGACGAAGGATGCCTCTGATATCACCTCGGAGGGGCCTCTTTTCACCACCAGTTCCTGCACTTCGATTATCGGTTCCATGGGCATTCCTATGTCACCCCCAACCCTATCTTCAGATCGACCAGGTTCATGGACATCTGCTCGAGATAATCCGCCCCCTCGTAGGGTCCGAGCATCAGGAATAGGTCCAGCACTTGTACAGCGTGACCGGTCCTGGATTCCAGTTCGGCCTTGAGCATCGAGGCGTAATCCTGTTTGTACACTGGGTCCACGTAGACCGCGTAGATGCTCTCGTTCTCCATCACCGACACCAGCTCGATGATGGTGGCCAGGGACGGTTCCTGGTCCGCGCTCAATCCTATGACCCCATACTGAACGAAGCCGTATTCCTTCGCCACATATCCGAAGGCGGCGTGGGAGACGATGATCCCGCTCACACCTGCCTCTTCGAGCATAAGGTATTGCTCATGCAGTCCTGTCAGCGTCTGGTTCAATGAATCGAACCTCTCCTGGAAGTAGTTCTGCCCCTCCGGGTCCGCCTCTATGAGCGCCAGCAGCACGTTGTGCGCCTGTATCCGGGCCTCAATGGGGCTGAGCCAGGTATGGGGGTCCACGCCCCCATGCTCATTGCCATCATGTCCTTCATGCCCCCCGCCCTGTATGAACCCCACCCCTTCTGTGGTGTTGGTCACCAATTTATCCTGGGTGCTGATGACCGGAAGGATGTCCGTTAACAGCCAGGAGTCGGCCGGGCCGCCGTTGTATAGGATGACATCGGCCCTATCGGCCTGTATGATGTCCTGTGGGGTGGGTGACCAGGAATGCAGCTCCGAGTTATAGGGGACCAGGGAAGAGACCGCCACCCGCTCTCCCCCAATGCTCTTGGCCATATAGGCCAGGGGATAGAAGGTGGCCACCACCAGTGTGCGCTCGTCCTCATCGGACGAGGTCCCCCACAGTGCGGAGGCGACGATCAGCAGGACTATGATGATCGAGGTCCCCGTTACTAGTAAGAGCTGTTTACGATTCATGTACCGGGACCTCTTTATACCATGTTAGTTAATATCATTTTCCCAATTTATTATTAAAATACCAGAACGGGAAGGGTGAGTCCCTAGGTTTGTTATTCATGATCTTACTGTTCAGTACTAAGGACTGGATATTTGAATATAGATTATCAATATGGTTTCGAGCCGTTCATGGATCGGGATGGCAATTTTAATTAACGATTAATAACATTTCCCTTCAGAATGCCTATCATCAGTGTTTCATTGACCGACAAGAACATTGAGGACCTTGAACTGTTGCAGAAGGAACTGGGTTTCACCGGTCGATCGGAGGCGGTGCGGGCGGCCATGCGCACATTGATGGCCGAGAGCAGCGAGCGTAGACCCATGGTAGGAAAGGTGGACGGCGTCCTCATCATGGTTAACGACGTCTGCGCCCTGGGGCTCATTCATGACATCTACCATGAGAACCATCTGCTCATCAGAACGCATGTGCACAACCATCTGGGGGACCACAGGTGCATGAACATCATGGTGCTCAGCGGAGAGGCTTCGGAGATCAACCGGCTCCTCAACCAGATGTACCGCCTTGATGGCATCCTTTATCTGAAGTTCATCCGTTCTTGAGCTCTTGAACTGGATATCCGTTCTTGGACCAGGCCATGAAACCGCCCAGCATGATCCGTACGTTCCCGATCCCTTGGTTGCTGAGCAGGCTGGCGGCGGTCCCTCCACGGGGACCGGAGCCGCAGAAGAGCACCAGCTCCCGGTCCCTGGGCAGTTCGGAGGCGCGCTCGAGCATCTTTCCCAGGTGCACGTGCTTGGCCCCTGGTATCTGGCCCTCCTCCAGTTCCCTGTGGTCCCTTACGTCCACCAGCAGCATGTTCTCTCCGGCCAGCTGTCTGGTCCTTATCTCCTGCACCGAGGAGGCTGGGAGGAAGGAGATGACCTGTCCTCCCATTATCCAGTCCTCGATTCCGTTCCTCAGTTCCCCGACTATACTATCGTATCCAAGGCGAACAAGGTACCTGACCGCGGTCTGCACCTCTCCAGGGCATCCTCCCATCAGGACCAACGGTACACCATAGGGTATGACGTAACCGCCGAAGACAGGCAGTCCGCTCGACCAGACGTTCAACGAGCCCGGGATGTGGGCCGCGGCATAGCTGTGCGGCTCCCTCAGGTCCAGCACCAGAGCCCCCCTCTCCTTCTCCTTCATTAATTGTCCTGGGGTGAGGGGAGGCGGTCGAGGGAGCTCGCCGAGCACCGGCGGCCCGCGCAGGTTGAGGTGCTCCATTCTCTCGAAGTAGGCCGGCTTCTCCATCCCCTCGGTCATCTTGGTTCTGATGAGGTCGTCCCGGGAGAGGGAAAGAGCGGGGTTGTCCCTCATCTCCAGACCGATGGTGGTGGTCTCCCGCTTGCTGATGGCATGCCCGCACATCGAGCCCGCCCCGTGCGCGGGAAGCACCATGATCTCCTTCCCTAATGGAAGGATGCGTTGGTGCAGGCTGTCGTAGAGCATCCCCGCCAGCTTAGCAGTGTGCTCCGGACCGGTGAGGTCGGTGCGTCCGATATCCCCGGAGAAAAGGGTGTCACCGGAGAAGAGCAGAAAGGGGCCGCGCCGATCCGATAGAAGATAACTGAAGCTCTCGTAGGTGTGACCTGGCGTGTGCAGGGCGGTGATGGTCAGCTCGCCCAATGAAAGGGTCTGGGCATCCCGCAGGGGGTGGCCGTAGCCGAACTCCAGCTGTCCGCCGTGATGGATGGCCGCACCGGTGGCGTTGGCCAGTTCCAGGGCTCCCGAGACATAGTCCTCGTTACGGTGTGTCTCCAGCGCCAGTACTACCCTGGCACCCCTGGAGCAGGCCATTTCCAGATACTCGTCCACGTCCCGACGGGGATCGATGACCGCTGCCGTTCCTTCGGACTCCACGTAATAAGATATGTGAGCGAGCCCCTCCGACCTGAACCGTTTGAGGAACATGATGTTATAATGCTTCGGACCTGGTTATTATTGCTTCCCTCGATCCTTTCAGGAGGGACCGGAGCCCGACGGGCCCACTTAGCCTTGCCAGTAAGTTCTTGGGGCTTTTACAGATGGTCGTGACCGATGGTGTACAGGGCGAACGTCGGGATGCATGCGTATGCCAAGGCCGCTTAGGTCAGGACCAGTATCCTTTTTATGTCCAGATCGAGTGCTCCTAGTGCGAGGCAAGCATATGGTTCTGCAGCCCCTCACTTCCTGGGGATCGTATCGTTCTCGCCTCCCTCGTTCAGAACGGTGAAGGGCGGTCTCTCCAAAGGTCATCGGGCGGGCATACGGAATTTGTTCCTGGGCGGTCGATCGTCTCAGCACCGCAGCATGACTCTGGATGTACGAGCGGCAATGATGACCGCCGCCCTCCTCTGGACCTGAGGGCGCGCCTCATGGCTCAAGGCCATCTCCTGAAAGGTTTCCGACGACGGTCCATGGGACTCCCCCCTCGTCTTTCCTTGCCCGAGGGGGGATATGGACTTCCAGGGACCTCCCGCCTAGGCACGGTGGGGCAGGGTCGGGATATGCTGATGTCAATGTGCTGCTCCATGCTCTTGGCCATGACCTGGCGATATAAAAGCATGAGAGGGGGCATCCCGAAAGTGGGGGTGTCCGGAACGGAACTGGTACGGGCTGGCCACTGTATCATATATTTAAAGATCGATCTCTCAGCCCATACCCATGACGTCGGGCGAAGGGGAGGGGGACATCAACGTCGAGAACGGGACGGTTGGCCAGCCTTCTTTTCCCCCTTTACCCTGGACCGAGAGGGTGGTGGACCGCCTCCTCGCCGGCGATCTATGGCAAAGGGTCGCCCGCCTATTGCTCATCGGAGGGCTGCTCTACGGCACCACCATCGCCCTCGACGCCCTGTTGCTGACACCTTACCTGGGTGACGTGCTCGGCGAGCCCCATGACCTCGACATCTACCGCTTCAGGGCGCAGAGCATCCTCGACGGAAGGATACCCTACGTCGACTTCTATTCCGAGTCCCCGCCCCTCATCATGTACGTCCTCACCCTGCCCCAGATGGCGGGGGGTTCCAAGGTGGCATATCAGCTGTGCTTCTCCGCCTTCGGCATCCTGACCGCCCTGGCCCTGTATCTGGGGCTCAGGGAGGCGGACGAACGCAGGTCCATGATGGCCGCGTTGGCCTACCTGTCCTTCCCCCTCTGCCTCCTGGAGTTCGGTGTCTACATGCAGGACGAGGGACTCACCACCTTACTGTTCCTGCTGCCCCTGGTGCTGCTGTATCGGGAGAGGGGGCTGTCCGCGGGGATCGTTTCCCTTGTAGGGGTGCTCACCAAGATGTTCAATGTGCTGTTGGTGCCTTGGATGGTCCTGCGTACGGGGGGGGACCAGCGCAGGGGCCTGCTGCTCGGCTGTGTTGGACTGGGGCTCGCCCTGACCATTCCCCTCCTCATCCTCTTCCCGGACCAGTTGCCCTCGTTCGAATTCTACTTCCTCGGCGATCCCGAATATCCTACCGGTAGGGCCTCCATCAGTCCCTGGCATTACCTGGGCCAGCTGGGCTATGGCCTGCCCGGTTGGGCGGGGGCGGCCCTGACCGTCGGTGGGGTCCTGGGCGCGACCCTGTTGGCCTACCGGAGCGGTATGTCCCTTTGGCAGGGCGCCACCCTGGTGGTGTTGGCGTTCTTCCTCTGCTATCCAAAGGTCCTGATGGCATATTTCATCATGCCCGTCGCTCTTCTGCTGATGTGGGGCCTGGAGGACCGCCGGGTCATGCTCAGGCTGCTTCTCATGCTCGTACCGCTGTTCCTCAGCGTGGCGCTCACCGGCAACGGGGTGGACCCCTTGGCCGACGAGGCCTGGGTATGGCTGTCGGGGATGGGGCTCAGCATGCTGGGCTGGGGGCTGCTGCTGCATGCCTGGTGGTTGACCAGGGGGCACCCTATTTTCTTCGAGAGAGCGGAACGTGATGCAAGCTGAGATCTGCCCTTCCCTCGGGCACCTTATCGATAATGTTCGGAGAGGGCCCTGATGTTCTGCACCGGGGCGTCGAATGGCAGCTCGCCGGCGGCGCTGAGGATAAGGCCGGGGCGGGGGCCGAAGACCTCCACGGCCTGCCGGGCCGCGGCACGGACCTGTTCGGGGGTCCCCTGGCCGATCAGCCTCAGGGGGTCCAGGCCCAGGACGGCGCACCTACTGCCGGCCATTGCCTCCAACAACGACTGCCGGTCCTCCCTCTCATAGCGGAAGTGCATCCCGTCGGGTGATGCGCGCTCCATCTGTTCTCGCACATAGCCCTCCATGGTGCAGTTGCTGAGCACCACCTTCAACCCCTGACCATGCATGAAGGACACCAGTTCCGCGGAGTAGGCGATGTCGAAGGCCAGTGAGCTTTCCAGGTCGTTCTGGGTGGGATCGGCAATGCCGTCCTCCAGGAACACCGCCTCCAGGCCGCACTCCTCCCGCAGGGCGGTGGCATAGAGCTTCAGGGAATCGGTGGTCACCCGCACCAATCGATGGACCAGTGGCGGATCGACCATCTGGTCCAGCAATAGGTTCTCGAAACCCCTGATGGCCGTTGCCAGCAGGAAGGGCTCGGTGCAGGCGCCCAGTACCATGACCTCCTTGCCCACCTTGTCATTGAGGTAGGTGGCCGAGTCCAGTAGTATGGACCACATGGGATCGTCCCGGGGATGTATAGGTACCAGTCCTTCCACGTGGTCGGGGTCCGGCTCCTTGCCCCTGGGATACTCGTGGGGGTTAGGGAAGCTCAGTTCCACCCCGAAGGCGTGGGCGTCCATCAACAGGTCGCCCCAGCCCACCATGACGTTGTCGTGACCGAACTCCTTGAGCGCGGCCAGGCAGAGCTCGCAGAATCGGCGATGGTCCCGGAACCCCTCCTCGATGTCGATTCCGGTCACCCTTTGCAGATGATCGGCCGCCCCCAGATGCTGGTACATGGTGGGGGTGCGGTCCACCTCTTCCAGCCCCAGCGCGGCCATGAACCTTTGCTTGGAGTTCATGGAGTGCTATCGGACGCTGCTTTCATAACCTTATCCGTCCCGACCTGACCGGTCGGTCGCCGTTTAATATTGTGGGGCCCCTTGAATAAAGTGGCTGGAGCAGGCCTTCCGCCCCCTTTTATTAGGTCGCCGATCAATCTTTGGTGTTCGAAAGGATGTAGGACCATGACCTTTGAAGAAAGGACCCTGGCGATAGTGAGGAAGGCCCTTGGGGAGATGGAACGTGGTTTCCAGCACCTTCCAGAGCACCAGATGGTCTTCGATGCCGAAGGGGCGGAGGAGGTGCTCATGGAAGTGGCCAGGAGAATGAGGGACAATTACCCCTATCATCACCCACTGTACGCTGGACAGATGCTCAAGCCCCCGCACCCGGTGGCCCAAGCTGCCTACATGCTGTCCATGTGGCTCAACCCCAACAACCACGCTCTGGACGGCGGAAGGGCGAGCTCGGCCATGGAGAAGGAGGCGGTGGGCGCTCTGGCCGCGATGTTCGGGTGGAAGGAGCACATCGGGCACCTGACCAGCGGGGGGACGGTGGCCAATATGGAGGCCCTGTGGATCTCCGGTAAGTTGGCCCCGGGCAAGCCGGTCCTGGCATCGGACCAGGCCCATTACACCCATTCCCGTATATCGGACGTGCTGGGTCTGAGGTTCCAGGTCGTCCCCAGCGACGACGATATGGTCATGGACGTCCGTGCCCTACGGCGTGCGGTCAAGGAGCGGGATGTGGGGGTCGTGGTGGCCACCATAGGCACGACCGGTGCCGGGACCATCGACCCTCTGCCGGAGATATTGGAGATGGGACGGGAGTTCGGCTTCCGGGTGCACGCGGACGCCGCCTACGGGGGGTACTTCACACTGGCAAGCGATCTGCCCCCCAGGACCAGGGAGGTCCTGGACCGCCTGTCGGAGGTGGGCTCCCTGGTCATCGACCCGCACAAGCACGGACTGCAGCCTTACGGTTGCGGATGCGTGCTCTTCCGCGACCCTTCCGTGGGGCGGTTCTATAGGCACGATTCGCCCTACACCTATTTCACCTCCTCCGAACTTCATCTGGGGGAGATCTCACTGGAATGCTCCCGGGCCGGCGCCTCCGCCGTGGCCCTGTGGGCCATGCAGAGAGCGTTACCAATGGTCCGGGGAGGGGATTTCGCCAGAGGCCTGGACAAGGGAAGGGAGGCGGCCCTCGGGCTCTATCACAAGATGAGGGAGGACCGCCGATTCCTCACCATCCTACCGCCGGAGCTGGACATACTGGTATTCGGCTTGGACGGGGAAAGCGCCAGCCGGATCTCGGAGCGCTCGGAGAAATTGTTCCAGGAGGCGGAGAGGGCCGGGCTGTACCTGGCCAAGTTCAGATCGTCCTCGCGGGTGCTGGAGCGGAGGTGGAAGGGAGTAGAGTTCGACCGGCCGGAGGTGGTCCTTCTGCGTTCCTGTCTCATGAAGCCCGAGCACCTGGAGTGGGTCGATGGGATCTGGGAGAGGTTGTGCCGCTCGGTGGACAACGTGCTGGGAACGAGCAAGTAATGGGGTCGGAAGGATGTTGATGTTCTGGGCATCCATCTTCGATAGGGCTGGGATGCCATAGAAAAAAAAAGGGATGGCAAGGCGCCCACGCCTTGCCGCTCTGTGGGTGGTCAGCTCCGACCTTAACCGCCCTCCTCTCTCGGAGGCTCCCATAGGTCGCTCTCCTCCTCTGGCGAGGGCTGTTCCCCTTCCGGTGCGCTCCCTCCCTCAGGACCCTCTTCCTTTCCCACCTTCCGTTGGCGGTAGTAGTAGAATATTAGTAGGGCCAGGACGACGATCAGCAGGATGACGTGCAGCCAGAATACCCAATCGAACTCCTGTTTCTCCGGGGCAAAGGGGGTGACCAGGATCACATCGGACGGCTGGCCGTCGCCCATGGCGTTGGTGGGGATCACGTAGTAGGCGTAGGTTTCGCCGTTGTTCACCCCGTCGTCCGTATACCCCAGCCCGCTCACGGTGGCCACCAGGACCGCCTCCCCGGTCTCGTTGACCCGGAAGACCTTGTATCCAGTGATCGGGGAACCGCCATCATCGGTGGGCGCGGTCCAGGTCAGTAGCACCAGCCCGTCCCCGGACATTCCGGTCAGATTATCTGCTCCGCTGGACGGTGATTGCAGCGAGATACCGACCCTGGTCGATCCTGGGCCCTCCCCCGCGGAGTTGTTGGCGGTGATGTAGTACCAGTAGACGGCACCGGCCGATATGTCATGGTCCACATAATTGAGATCATTGCCGATGATGACCAGCAGTTGCTCCTCGCCAACGACCATACCGCGGTATATGGAATAATGAGCGATCGGGGAGCCGCCATCGCTCAGCGGCGCGTTCCAGGTCAGCACCACGGAGCCCGTGCCCTTCCCCGTTTCCAGGTCGAGGGGGGCGGAGGGTGGGACGACCACGGTCGCTGAGGCTTCCTCGGAGGCCATCCCCTCCCCCGCCGCATTGACCGCCGTGACATGATAGGTGTACATCAGACCTTCCTCCACGGTCGTATCCACATAGACCAGCGCGTCATCGATCGTGGCCAACAGGGATGCCTCACCTTGCAGGGCACGGTAGATACGATAATTGGTCACGGAGGAGCCGCCATCATCCTCTGGCGTCAGCCAGGTCAGGGATATGGCCGTCCCGTTCGCCGTGGCGTGCAGCTCCCGAGGAGCGCCCGGCAGGGCCGTCGGGATCGCGGAGACCTGGTTGGAGGCGGGTCCTTCGCCAACCTGGTTGATCGGTCTCACCAGATACCAATAGGTCTGGCCGTTGACAAGCCCGGCGTCGATGTACGTCAGGACGTCACCGGTCGTCACCAGCAGCCCCTCGGCCCCGCTCACGGCCCCCCTATACACGGCGTAGCCCAGGATGGGCACGCCGCCGTCATCGGTCGGTGCGGTCCAGGACAGCTCGACCATTGCGTCCCCGGCCACCGCGGTCAATACCGCGTCATTGGATGGAAGGGCCATAGGCATGCCCGAGACCTCGTTGGAGGCCGGGCCAGTGCCCACCGGGTTCACCGCCTTGACGTAATAGAAATAGGTGATCCCGTTCTGCACATCGCCATCCGCGTACTCCGTGATGTTGATCGTGGAGAGGTATACCTCCTCTCCATTGGCGTTCCCGCGGTACACCTCGTACCCTGTGATGTCGGTCCCACCATTGTCGAGCGGTACCACCCAGCTCAGGACCACCATGGCATCCCCGGCGGCCAGCTGCAGATCCAGCGGAGCCGTCGGGACCAGGATGATGATGGCGATGGCCTCGTTGGAGGCGGGTCCCTCGCCCACTGCGTTGATGGCCGTGAGGTAGTACCAGTAGACCTTCCCTCCCTCCACAGTGTCGTCCTCGTAGGAGGTGACTGGTCCGATCTCGGTCAGTAGTGCCTCGGCCCCGGCCTCCTCACCGCGGTACACGGCGTATCCGATGATCGGGGAGCCACCCTCGTCGGCCGGAACGGACCAGCTGAGGGTGATGTTGGACTCTCCGGCCGACGCATCAAGGTCCAGCGGCGCGGACGGTGCGGCCACGGGGATCGCGGACGCCTCGTTGGATGCCGTACTGTTCCCCATGTCGTTGACCGCCTTTACGAGATAGAAGTATTCCTGGCCATTGGTCAGGCCACCATCGGCGTACTCCGTGACGTTGACGGTGGCGATGTATGCCTCCGCTCCGCTGGCGTTGCCGCGATGGACCTCGTAGCCGGTGATGGGGCTGCCTCCGTCATAGGAAGGCGCTACCCATGTCAGCCAGACCGTTCCATTCCCCACATCCGCGGTCAGGTTCGTTGGCGCTCCAGGAGGGGTGACTATCGCCGCCCAGGTCTCGTTGGAGGCCGGGCTCTCGCCGGCGCCGTTGACGGCACGGACGTGATACCAGTACCAGACCCCCGGTTCCACGGTGAGGTCCTGATAGCTAGTGACGTTGCCCAGGACCATCAATAGGGTCCCGTTCCCACTGGTCGTGCCTCGGTAGAGGGTATAGTTGGTGATGGACGAACCGCCGTCCTGGGCTGGTGCGGACCAATGGAGGGTTATGTTGTCCTGGCCCGCCACGGCCGTCAGGTTGCCGGGCGCGTGGGCCAAGGTGATGGGCGTAACGCTCACCTCGTTCGAGGTCGCCCCCTCCCCCACCGCGTTGACCGCGGTCACGTGGTACCAGTAGGTGACCCCGTTGGTCAGCCCGCCGTCCCAGAAGGAGGTGGTGCCGTGCACTGTCAGCAAGGGCGACTCACCGCCGCTGACCAGGCCGCGATAGATGATATAGGACTGCACGGGGGAGCCGCCGTCCTCCAAGGGCGCCTCCCATTCGATCAGCACGTTCTCGTTCCCAGAGGAGGCGGTGAGGTTGATCGGCGCGGATGGCACGGTCATGGGCGTGGCGCTCACCTCGTTCGAGGCCACACTCTCGTCCATGACGTTCCTCGCCGTGACGTAGTACCAGTAGGTCTGTCCGTTGACCACGTCGCTGTCCTCATAGAACAGCACATCGCCCAGGATGACCAGTAGGGTCTCCCCGCCGCTCATTGCGCCCCTGTACACCGAGTAGTTGGTGATGGGGGAGCCTCCGTCCCAGTCGGGGGCGTTCCAGTTCAAGGTGACCTGGGCGTCCCCCGGGCTTGCAGTGAGTCCCAAGGGGTAGGTGGGCGCCTCCAATATCTGATGGGCGTACTTCAGGTTCATGTTGGTGACGTCATAGTAACTTATGTGGACGTTGCCCATGGAATCCAAGGCCAAGGATGGATAGTAACCCACCACCCCCTCCGTGTCCACCGGACCTATGGTCCACCCGCCCCACACATCGTTGGCGTAGATGAGGTCCCCGTTAAGGGAGTCATGGAAGACCACGTGCAGGTTATCCTCCTCGTCCACGATGAGGTCGGTGAAGATGCCGTTCACGGGTGAGGAGCTGATCCTCTCCAAGGTCCATGCCCCGCCCTCGTTGGTAGCATGCTTGAGATATCCGGTGGTCACGTCATGGTAACTGATGTGCACCTTGTTGGAAGAATCGATCCCTATGGAGCAATATACACCCACCGTCCCGGCGGTGTCCACGGAAGTGGTGTACCAGCTGCCACCGGCATTGGTGGCGTACCTAAGGTCACCATTGGTCTGGTCATAATAGGCGATGTGGACCCAGTTGTTCGAGTCCAGGGCGATGGAGGAATACAGGCCTACGTCGTTGGGGCTGTCGACCGCCTGTACTCCCCAGCTCCCCCCTGAATTGGTGGCGTATTTCAGATCGCCGTTCGAGCTGTCATAGTAGGAGATGTACACGTTGTTGATCGAGTCCAGGGCCAGGGAACTGTAGCGCCCCACATCCCCGGCGACGTCGATTCCGGTCTTCACCCAGGTCCCGGTCAGGTTGGTGGCGTACTTCAGATTGGCATTGGGATAGTTGTAGTATGCGATGTGCACGGCATCATTGGAGTCCACGGCCAGGGATGTCTCCTGGCCGGCGTAGGCCCCGGTCTCCAGGGCCACACTTGCCCACGTCCCGCTGGCGTTGGTGGCATATCTCAGTTCCCCTGCGGTCGATTGGTGATAGCTGACGTGGGCGCGATCGTTGGAATCCAGATCGATGGAGCAGTACTTCCCTACATCGCCCACATCATCGATGGTGTAGATGTCCCACGATGGTAATATCCCGTCCCCAGACGCGCTAGGCGCCAGAGCGGGTATTATCGAAAACAATAACATTGAGGTTATTAAAATGGTCCAGATTGATCTGATCCTGCATCCCATGACGTGTCCCTCCCTTGTGTACTGGTCAATTATTCCATTATATTATATTTATTAATAGCGTACTCTCGTAGATGCTGGCAAAGGGATATAACGATGCATCGGTCCCGATTTTTCATTATGTCTATCAATCCTATGGCGGACCTTGATGTCGCCCGATCACTTATCTGCATCCCTCACGACCGCTTGGTCATTCGTCGATGGGACTTCGAAGAACACCTGGGGGTCAATCCATCCCATGGCCATGTGACACGATTCTCCAGAATCCTCGCTCGAAGTTCGAGTGAAGTTCTAATACCATATGCTGCGAAGGGCATGGGGATGAACGGAAGGACCGATGAGAAGAGGGGCATGATCGAGTTGGACGGGATCTGCAAATCCTATGGCCGTCGCAATGAGATCATGGCGTTGGACCGATTATCGTTGAAGGTTCATCCGGGCGAGACCTTCGGCCTTCTTGGGCCAAACGGTTCTGGTAAGACCACCACCATACGCATCCTGAACGGCATCATCAGACCGACCTGCGGTCGGGCATGGGTGAACGGTTATGACGTCCTATCGCAGACCGACGAGGTCAAGCGTTCCACCGGGCTGCTGGCGGAATCCCCGGGATTGTACGAGAAGCTGAGTCCGGCGGAGTACCTGGGGTTCGTTGGTTCTCTGTACGACATACCCCGCCCTCTCCTGCAGGAACGCGTGGGGCGCTTGCTTTCCCTCTTCCGCCTGGAGCAGCGCCAGGATGATCTGCTGGAAGGTTTCAGTCGGGGCATGAAGCAGAAGGTGCTCATCGCCGCAGCACTGGTCCATGACCCACCGGTGATCTTCCTGGATGAGCCTACCTCGGCCCTGGACCCCCGGGCCTCCCTGGTGGTGAAGGAGCTTGTGAAGGGCCTTTCGGCCAAGGCAGATAAGACCGTCTTCGTGAGCAGTCACATCCTGCCCCTGATGGAGGAGATATGCGACCGCATCGCGGTCATCAACAGGGGCCGGCTGGTGGCGTTGGGCACGGTGCCGGAGCTGGTCGAGCTTGCCGGCACCTCGTCCCTGGAGGAGGCCTTCATGCATTTCACCGGAGGCAAGGATAGCACAGACCCCCTGGCCTGGAGGAGTGCGGTTGCATCGACCTAAATGGTGGCTCATCGCCAGGAACGAGTACCTGATGAAGACCAGCGGCATGCGCCGCTTTCGCAAGGTCTTTCCCTTCCTGGTCACCGCCCTGGTGGTCCTCTACGTCTTTGTCGTGGCCCCGGCGGTCTTCGGCCTGGCCTCGGACCTCACCAAGGACCTCTTCCTGTCCGAGGCGGCCCTGGCCTTTCTGCAGGTGTTACTGTTCATCATCTTCGTCAGCGTGCTGACCATACCCCTTATACAGACCCTGCAGGACACCAACCTGGCCCCCTTGGAGGCCGTCCTGGCCGCCCCGGTACGGCCCATGGACGTGCTGCTCGGGCGCTTCCTGGGCATGCTGCCCACATACGCCATTCTCATCTCCGTGCTGGCCGGCACCCTGCTGGCCCTCTTCGTTCCCTTCGGCATGACTGCGGACCAGGTATTGCTCTCCGTGCTGGTGTTCATACTGGTGGTGCTGATCGCCCTTTGGCTGGGGTTGCTGCTCTCGGCCATGCTGAAGGCCTTCCTGGGCCGCAGCCAGCGGGGGAGGGATGCCGGGCCTGCGCTGGCCCTGCTCATCGCGCTCCCCCTGGTCGGCCTGATGTACTTCTCGGTGAGCGGAGGCATGCTCGACGCCCTGCAGGGGCATGGCGAAGCCTTGTCCGGGGCGTTCTGGCTGCTGCCCAGCTCCTGGGGGGCGGACGCGGTGCTGCGCTTCCTGCAGCACCCCGGGGATTTGGGGCACGAGGCCTGGAGGACCGCCGCCGTCCTGCTCGGCCTGGCCGGGGTGCTGTTCGGCTCCATATACCTTGGCGGACGGTTGGCGGGGAGGGCCTTCGACCTCGAACCGGTCTCCTTCGCCACCCCCCGGGCCGCCCCGGAGGGGCGGCTCTATCGTTACGCTCGCGCCCTGGCCTTTGGCGGTTCGGCGGGGACGGTGCTGGTGACCGTGCTGAAGGACTTCGGCCGGCGTCTTGAGAACCTCTCCCGGGTGCTGTACGTCCTCGCCCTGGTGGTCATGGTGGAGGTCTTCATGCTGGGCTCATTGCCCGCAGGCGACTACACCGTCCTTGCATTGCTCACCGTCTCCTGGCTCATGGCCTTCCTCTGCGTGTTCGTGGTCGGGGAGGTGACCGCCAGGGGTAAGGACAACCTGTTCGTCTATCGCAAGGCGCCTCAGGGGGAGGGCAAGCTGGTGCGCTCCCGTGTCCTGCAGGGCTGGCTGGTACTGCAGCCGGTGGCCGCCGTGTCGGCGCTCATAGTGCTGGTCCCCGGCGGGGTGAGGGGGTTAGAGCTTCTGGTCCTCACTGGATGGATGGTGTTGGTGGCCTCGTCCTACGTCATGATGTCCACCGGCCTCTTCCTGATCTTCCCGGCCTTCTCCGAGAAGCCCCTGGAGGTGCTCGGGAACGCGGTCATGGTCATGACCATCTCCTTCCTGCTGTTCGTGCTAAGCTTCGCCCTCTTCGGACAGCAGCTGGGGTTGATCGCGTTACTGGCGACCAGCACGGTCATGGGCGGGTCGCTGTTGGCCTTGGGATATCGCAACCTCATACGAATTGAGTGATCTAGCTTTTTATTTTGTATATTCTTTAAATCAAGTAAAAAGAACAATTGGCCCGCTTTACAATTTAAAAATATATACAATTGAATAAAATCATTCTCTCCTTCCCCTCTGCCGTTGGGTCGACGATGGGGATCCGAACGCTTCGGGAATGGACCGTCACAATGGCGTTAGAGGAATTACATGGGTCTATTCAACATTGTTCGCTTTCAGGATTGAGGGTGAAGCTCGGCAAGGAGGATGTTTTCAATGCGGTCAGCCTGGTCACCATCGCCGTCACGGGGTCATCATCAAGGAGGATGCGTCGGGGGTTGTTCCTGGCGTTCCACCGGATGAGCATGTTCGTCGGTGAGGACAATGAACAGATGGCCTCCATCCTGAGCAGGCCGGTGAACATGGTCAAGAAGCGGGGCATGGGCGCGCAGATCCACTTGATCAAGGAGATCCTGGGCAAGGACATGAAGGTGACCTCCTTAGCCGTGGTCGCCGATATGGCCTGGTGGAGGGGGATGTCATAGGGGGGAGCTGCTGACCAAGGTCCGGCGGCCCCTGGGCCTCCCGGAAACAGAGGTCATCGATATCAACGATGTCGGGATGATCAGGGGTCGGGACTGTAGAGGTCTTGATCGGACCATTCAGATCAATCCGTTCCTTATTTTTTGGACCCCTTGACCCTCTTCTTTGGTCCGAGGCTCATTACATACGCGTAACCTTTATCCAGCAAGGTTGAAAATGTCCCCTCGTCGTTGATGATCGGCCCGGACAGGGTGCAGTATTCTTTCATCTTCCTTCCGGGTCGGGGGATGAACTCCTTCCCGATACTGGCGTCCAAAACTTCCTTCCGGTCCTGCGGGGAAAGCCGTAGGAAGATGTAATCGGAGAGAACACCGGTGAACATGTTGCCCTTGACGAAATAGCATGGGGCCCCGAACATGACCCTGTGCTCGACCTCATATTTTAAAATATGACGTTTTAAGATCTCGTGGATCTCCTGCGAGGCGGAGGGCCAGGGTGGCATGCTATCTGAGTTCATAGTTGATAGAGGCGAACCCAAGGAACATTAGTTTATCTGATGGCTTGGGGGATCGACGATCCTATCACCTGGAACATTGCCATCGGCCAAGGTGGATGACCCGTTCAGTTCGTATCGCCGGACTTGCCTATCCCCCTCTCGCTCATGCGGGAGATCATCGCTCCTATCATCGATAGGACCCCGCCGAACGCCACGGCAATGGCCACGGACCGTGCCAGCTCTCCGGCGAGGGGTCCTCCGGCGATGGCGCCGTAGTCCATGGAGCCCATCATCACGGTCATGAGTATGGTGGCCAGGGAGATCCCCACCGCCATGCTCAGGTTCCTGGTGGTGGCCTGGATGCTCGATGCCAGCCCGCTCTTCCTCATAGGCAGTGACAGCATCATCTCGGCGTTGTTGGGGGTCTGGAACAGGCAGCTGCCCAATCCCATGACCGCGAAGGCCACCAGGGTGAGCGGCAGGTCGAGGATGAGGAAGCCGTAGGCCATGAGGAAGAAGCCCAGCGCCCTTATCAGGTGCGCCATGGTGGTATAGGGCCAGAGGCGCCTCTTATCGTATATCCGGCCCACCAGGGGGGAGCCGAACATGGTGATGGCGGGCAGTATCATGAATATGGCCCCCACGGTGGCGGGGCCGTACACCAGAACGCCCTCGTAGTAGAACGGACCGAGGATGACGACCAGGCTCATGGACATGAAGAACATGACCATGCTCATGGCGGTGAGGGAGAACCGTCGTACCCTGAAGACGGATATGTCCAGCAGCGGTTCGGCCGCTCTCCGTTCCCGGAGCACGAACAGCAATATGGTGACCAGGAACACAACCAGGTACGCTCCGTTCACGGTGGTGAGCGTCCCGGTCCCCCCGAGCGCCCCCAGCATGAGCACCAGTGCACCGATGGACGCCACCCACAGCACCGCTCCGATGTAGTCCATGCGCAGATGTTCCGAGATCGTTTCCTCTATCTTCAGCGCCCTCACCGCCAGGATTGCGGCGATAAGGCCGATGGGAACGTTCACCAGGAATATGGACTGCCATCCCAGGGTCCCCACCAGCACGCCGCCTATCACCGGGCCGAGCATGCCCCCCAGCGATACGGTCGATCCCAGGAATCCCAAGGCCTTCCCCCGTCCCCGGACATCGAATATCCGGAAGATTATGGCCGTGGAGACGCTGAACATCATGGAGGCCCCCAGGCCCTGCATAACCCGGAACATGATGAGCTGCCACAGGTCGGAGGAGAGGGCACAAAGGAGCGAGGAGGCGGAGAAGACCAAGAGGCCGAGGGTGAACATCCTGGCCTGGCCGGTCCGCTCGGACAATTTGCCGGAAATGATCAGAAAGCACGTCTGGACCAGCAGGTAGGAGGTCACCACCCACTGCGTGTCGGCCACCGCCACCTGGAAGTAGGAGGTGATGGAGGGGAGGGCGATGTTCAGGGACACGGCGTCCAGGACGGACATGAACACCCCGATCATGACTATGGTCAAGGCCAGGTACCGTCCCCTTTCCTCCCTCGTTCGATCCATCGCCGTCCCGGTCCATGAGAGGAGAGGCGACCTTAAACATTGTGCAGAGAGCGTTGGGCCTTGGGGGAACGATGCCCCCTGTCCGAGCCATGAGGGGTTGCCATCATGACGTATGAAGAGAACAGCGGTCCCCTTGCATACTTCACATCGAGCGGACCGGTACGCCGGGGCGGATGATGATCGGTGCGGTTCCTAGAACGACACCTTCCTTGAGGGTCGTGTCCCGTCCCTCGGACCGCCTCATTCCTTCGGGGAGTCCAGGTAGCAGGTCAGCCTCTGCTTGGGCACGTCCGAGCTCAGGTAGATGCGGAGGCCGTCCCGGCCATCGGCCCCGTCGATGACCTTGATAGCGGAGCTGAGGGATGCCGCCTCGGGCACCAGGGTCGACAGCCTGTTCTCTGCCTTGGAGAAGAAGTCCTGATCGAGGACGTTCTCGTCCCTTTGGGGGTAGACGGCGCAGTAGAGCATGTCGGACTCGACGAGGTCGTTGAAGAAGTGCGTTCCCAACGAAGCCTCGGGAACGAGACCCTCGTGCATGGTCACCACCTCGCAGAGGACGGAGACGGTGTTGATCTCGGAGAAGGAGACCGGTACCCCGAGGAAGGGGGAGGTGGTCGCCCATCTTCCGGGGCCTATGAGAAGGATCGTGGGTCTCGTCTCCCTGTCCTGCAAGTGTGTCAACCTGCCGATGAGCCTGGCGACCGCATAGCGGTCGCTCACCTTCATGTTCCCATAGACCTCGGGGACCACGTAGATGATGCGGTCGATCGGTGTGGCTATGCCACCTCCGATGACCGGCCCAGTGGACTGCAGGATCACGCTTTCGGAAGGGGCGGACAAGGGCCTCTCGACGCTCAGGACCTTCCCTTTGGTCTGGAAGGGTCTGCACTGAAGCAGATTGATCCTGTAATCGTCGATGTCCGTGAAATTGACGGTGAACTCGATGTCCACCGGATGCTCATAGGCGTCCTCGAGCTCCCTCATCATGTTCCTCATGTCCTTCACGAAAGGTCCCTGGGACAGCAGCTGATCGAAGGTGAGCATCCATGTAAAGGCCTCCGTCGACCCCATTTCCTGAAGGTGCCTTTCCAAAGCCAGGTCCCGGGAGGCGAAGACCGTGAGGGGGATGTCGGACAGCCTCTCCACGATATTCTGGAAGGGCCGCGAGGCGAGGCGATTGCCGTCCAGGTCGATGATGTCAGCGCTCCTTTGGGAGAACCTTCTGACGTCCTCGGAACTGGCCTCTGGCCTGCGCAGGGGCGCGTTCAGGGCCACGATGCGCGTGTAATCGTCATCGACGCGGTCCACGGCCCTGGTGCCAAGGCCGAAGACCAGTCTTATCATCCCTGCCCTAGGGTCGATATCCCCGTGCCATACGTACGGATTGTAGGAGACCCCCACGCCGGCGACATGCGGGAAGAACTGGTCCCCGTGGACGGCGCCGGACACGCGCTGTACGAGTATGGCCATCTGCTCGTCCTGGTCCAGCAGGCCCCAGTGAGCGCGATAGGCCAGTGCCTCCTTGCTCAAGGTGCTCATATAGACCCTGCGGACGGCGTCCAGGAAGTTATCGAGTCTTTCCTGGGGCGTGCCCTGGTTGGCGCAGAAAACGCTCTCATACTTCCCGGAGAAGGCGTTCCCGTAGGCGTCTTCCAGGAGGCTCGAGGAACGGACGATGATGGGCGACTGCCCGTAATACTCGAGCATCTTCACGAACTGGTCCTCGATGTCCTTAGGGAACCTCCCCGTGAGCATCCTCTCCCTGGCCCCTTCATCCATAACGAACTCGGACTCGGGGTTCCTGAGGTTCCGCCTGATCCACCAGCAATGGTTCTGGATGAGATAGGTGTAAAAGACGTCCGAACCGATGTAGAAGGAATCGTGCGGCTCGAGCTTGTTCGTCAGGTCAATGTCCTTGCTCTTCAGGATGGCGCGGGCCAGGAGCATGCCGACGGACTTGCCGCCGATGAGCCCGGTCCCTATCATACGCTTCCCGATATCGACGATGTCCGAGCAGTCGAGATATTCATCGACCAGTCTCATCAAACGCGCGTCCCTGGTCACGGCCATCCGCACCAGGCGACGGAAGAGATTGCAGCCCTTCCAGGCCGCCCTTCGGTCGGGCGTTGTCGAACTGACGATGTCCCATGCCTGTGCGAAGCTGTTGGTCCATACGTCGCGCTGGTGCATGGAGAAGTCCAACCAGGGCTGCGGGACCTCAGTCAGTATCTCAGCGGTGGTCGTGCTGGTCAGGACCGGTATGAACTCCTCCCCCTCCCAGCGGTGAAGCATGTACATGGTGTCCGATCGCCTGCCCTCCGCCTTCAGAGGATGGACGTAGACCTCTCCACGGTGAGAGTACACGTCCATGACCACCTGCGCCGTCCCATGAATGGCATCGATGGCGAACGGTGTATGACGATTACGTATGAGGGCGAAATAGGCGACCGTATCGAAATCATAGAGGTAGGGGCAGGCCAGCAGAAAGAAGTTGCCCAGCATGCGGTCGCTGTACCAATCGGCGGACAGCTCCGATAGGCAATCGAAGACGTAGAAGGCCCCTTTCCCGAATCGCTCGATGACCTTGAGGATCTCTGATATGAAGTTCTCGAAGCCCTCCTCGGGACGAAGCTCGAAGACGTGGTCGCATGTCCCATCCGGAACGACGACCCCGTGGTCGGCGAAGCGGAAGTAGATAAGGTCCCTCCGCTGCCGGCGCGCCTCCAGGCAGAAGGGGCTCACGAAACGTATGTAATCGTCGATGGTATCCACCTGTAGGACCACGTTGTCCCCGAGAATGACCCCGTTCAATATCCTGTCCAGGCCTGGAAGTCCGGTATTGCTCACCCGTTCCTCGTTCTTCATGTTCCCATACCATTCCATTTCGTAGCTCTATCTAGGTTCCAGATGACCGATGTGCTTAATTTACGTTTAGTCCGATCACGATCCCGACCGTCCCGAATTAGGTCTGGGGGTCGACATCGGCTCCGGCAGCACAAGGTTCGTTGTGTCGTCACCGATAAGGATGGCCATCGCACCGAGCCCATTGCCGGAGGGACCGTTCATGGAGTCTCGCAAGGTATTCGGTGACCGACAAAGAGGTGCGTGGTCGCATGGAGGTTGTCACTTCTCTTTTCCTTCTGCCCCCTCCGGGTCCGGTTCCGGAACACATCTGACCATGCCGTAATAGAAGCCCTTCCTGCCCCTGGCCTTCTGCTCCTCCAACCATCTCTGCTTCCCGATCTCCCTGTACCGTTGTGCGTCGCTGGCAAGAAGGGGATAGAACTGGGCGATGGACCTCCATCTATCGCAAGGGAAATCCTGGCAGTCCATGCATACGAACACGCCCCTCTCATCCGCGCAGTTGCGTATCTCGCAGTTCGGTGGCCCCCCTTTCCTGTTCCTGCACCTGCAGTCCATCGTGGAGAGGTCCTCCAATACCTTGACGAAGGAGGGGTAGTGCTCCTTCAGACCGGGGATGGACTCATAGTACTGATCGTAACCCTCCTCCCTCACCAGGTCCAGCAGTTCCCTGGCACGTTGCGGCAGAATGTACCTCTCCGCGCATATCCCGCAGTAGAGCCCGCAATAGGTTATCAGGTCGTCATCGGTCATGCTGCTCGTTAATATCCATGGCGTAATAAGCTCTTTCCACCATTCTTTGTGCCCTGGGATTCTAGCGGTCAAGGATCTTGAAGTCCAGTCGCTGTGCCGATTCCTGCCTATGTACTCGATCCCGCGTGGACCTCGCGCCGCAAGTGATCGTTCACCGTTCTTTCTTCAGGAGCCCATAGGCCACGAAACCGGTGATGATCATGATGACGATAACTACAATGGAGGGGTTCGTGACATCGAAGAGGACCCCCTCGGGGGTCAGCTTGATCAGGAACGTCCCTATCATCCATATGCACGAGGCCAATCCAAGGATGGCCAGGACCGGTAGCTTGCCGATGTTGATAGGGCTCTTGAACCGGTCCTCCGGAAGGTCGTCCTTGTACCTCACCCTGACCAGGGAGGCGTTGATCATGGCGAAGACGACGAAGACCCCCAGCGTGGTCATCTCGGCGAGCGTGCCGATGTCCTCCACTAGAGTGAACAGACAGCTGATGACGGCGACCGCGATGATCGCTTTATAGGGGGTCCTCCGCCTCTCGCTCACCGCCTTGAGGAAGGAGGGCAGTATGCGGTCCTTGGCCATGCCGAACATGAAACGGGAGGCGGCCGTGATCATGATCAGTACGGTGTTGATGGTGGCGAAGAGGGCGATGAAGGAGAGCACGACGCCGGCGTCCGAGCCGAGGGCCGCCTCGGCGACCGCGGTCAACGGTTCGGAGGAGGAGGCCAGCTCATCCCAGGGAACGACGCTAACAGCAACGATGGCCACCAGAATGTAGATGATGGTCGTTATGATCAAGGAGTAGATGATGGCCTTCGGTATGCTCTTCCGGGGCTCGACGACCTCCTCCCCAAGATTGGCCAGGTCCTCGAACCCAAGGTACGCGAAGAATATCAGGGCGATGGCCCCGAACAGGCCTGAGAGCCCGAGCGGTAGCTCTAGCAGGTCTGGGGCGGACCCCCCATCACCGAAGTAGATGGCTCCGATCGCGATGATCAAGATCAGACCGGCGGCCTCGACCAAAGTAAGAACAACATTGACGGATGCCGACTCCTCGATCCCAATGTAATTGATCAGGGCCATGGCGACGATGGCCAACATCGCTATGAGAACAATGGGAGTAACGACCAGGGGGTAAAGGCCTAAAAGAACGGTATCCAAAGCGCCGGGGAAGAACAAGGCCACGAAGTAGCCGGAAAATCCAATGGCGACCGTGGAGATCGCAATGATGTCGACGATATTGATGATCCAACCAGTAAGAAAGGCGAGTCTTCTGTCAAAGCCCTGTTTCACGTAATAATACTCGGAAGCGGTGGTCGGTTTAATGGAGGATAGCTCAGCGTAGCTCAGACCCGTGAAGGAAGCGACCAAAGCACCGAACAGAAAAGAGAGCCAGAGACCTGGACCGGCGACCTCTGCGGCCTCACCTATCAATGCATAGACACCAGCCCCTAAAATGATACCAACGGCGTATATCAGCAGCTTGGGAAAGCGCACCGACCGTTTCAGCTCGGTCATTATTACATGGAAAGGATAATAATTATTTAACTCTATATTATTGGAACGGGCTACCAATGAACGTTCTCATTGAGACTCCGATCGAGGTAATTCCCTTTTACAACCTCTGAGCCTCAAATGCACAATTACGGGATTGAGGAGTGCAGATCGTTTTTTCAAATGGCCTAGATCGAACCTCACGATCGACCGTGCATCAAAAAATGTTCAACATGTCGATTACTCTATCCATAGCTTCGGGACCGAATGATCTTCCGCTGGCAAAAGGGCTCGATGGGACACTCGTCACATCTTCGTTTCTTGCAGTATTCCAGATGGATCCTCACAAACGCCGACTCGTGCCTCTTCACATCCTCCATTCCAAGCCTTTGAGCGACCGTAATGGCTGTTGGGGAAGGATCCGGATCGGCCTTCTCCCATACACCTCTCAGCTCCCGAAGGAATATGTTCATCCCTACCGGTCCGATGCCTTTCATCGCCTTTAATCGTCTCTCGAGGTCCTCGGTGCTTGCGGAAACGCTGTGCATTACCTCCAGATCACCGTAGGTATCGATCAAAGTCCTCATGATCTCCAGAAGTGCCGTGGCGGTCGAAAAATCGTATCTCACGTAGCCTCCGGAATCCAATACCTCGACCAACCTATCCCATCCTGCGGTCAGTATTCTTTCGGGGGTATCCAGGCCCTCCTCTACGAACCTCTGATAGGTCCTCTTGGCGACCTCGGTCGAGATCCTCTTTGCGAACAGGATAGAGGCGAGGAACCATCTGAACCTATCCTCCTGCCTTGTCAGGTCCAGTCCTAGCTCTTGTGAGTAGGAGGGGATGTGAGAAAGCTCTTCTTCGACGCTTATGGGGACACCTATTGCCAAGCAGTCGCATATCGTCTATTAGTTTGTATCCATACCAACAGGGCATGGAGCTGGCCTCAGAGAAAAGGCGGGTATGTGCTGATCGTTGATAGGTCCGTCTTTGAGCATACACGACAATATCTCGGCCGATATTGATCCATAACGGTTGAACTGGATATCGGATAAGTATTGTATTTCACAGTCGACCTAGTACAACCGATGTTCGATCCGCTTGAGATGGCTAGGAAAACTGAAAGCATCGTGTGCAGGGATGACAAGCGATCGTACCATCGTTTCAGGTCGGCACGATTCTATGGGGGAATATCCACGGCGGATTGCGTCGGTTGCTGCCTGAGGTGCATCTTCTGTTGGTCTTGGAGGGAGGTCACGAACCCTCAGAAGTATGGTCGCCTTTTCTCCCCGGATGAGGTGGCAGAACGGCTCATTGCCATAGCTAAGAGCAAGGGCTATCGGCAGATGAGGATAAGTGGTAACGAGCCGACGATCGGGAGAGAGCATCTTCTCCGCGTCCTCGACCTCATCCCTAAAGAATATCTTTTCATCCTTGAGACGAACGGGATCCTTATCGGGGAGGACCCCGCGTTCGCTCGCGACCTTTCCAATCATCATAACCTCCATGTGCGAGTGAGCTTGAAGGGTACTTGTGAGGAGGAGTTCGCCAGATTGACCGATGCGCGACCAGAGGGATTCCAGTTGCAGCTTAAGGCTCTCGATAACCTCACCAGAAATGGGGTGAGCGTGCATCCTGCGTGCATGATCAGCTTCAGCCCATTAGAGAACGTGAAGAGGTTGAGAACCAGACTGAGGGAAATCAGACCGGCATTTGAGGATTTTGAGATCGAGGAATTGATACTATACCCCGCAGTAGAGAAGAGAATGAAGAAAATGGGAATTGAGTATTTTAAATCCTATCGGCCCGATCACGTTCCTCCTGAGCGGATCTGAGTCGATTCATAGGATCTCGATGCTCTCGTGATAGTGGGGAACATTCAAATCGTAGAGCTGGTTATTCGAAATTATTATTGTTTCACTTATGGTGATCAGCATTG
The DNA here is from genome assembly GCA_016926075.1 of Methanomassiliicoccales archaeon. Taxonomy (GTDB): domain Archaea; phylum Thermoplasmatota; class Thermoplasmata; order Methanomassiliicoccales; family UBA472; genus UBA472. The sequence continues at coordinate 26,986 of JAFGPG010000057.1, read as the reverse complement.
ATTCTTAAGTTTTTTTATATAATTAATTATCAATTATTTTATACAAAGAGCTGTGGTACAATGCCGATCCATCGATCGTAAGTCGATGTTCAATAATGATGTAGATATTGGTTTGGTATCGAAAATGTATTCAAATCGTGGAAGTGCGGGGGAAGGGATTCGAACCCTTGAACCACTAAGGACAGAATCTTAAGTCCTGCGCCGTTGGCCAAGCTTGGCTACCCCCGCGTGCTCCGTCCATGGCGGAATCAGCATAATAATTTTATTCGTGCGTGCCGGGACGGTCGATTCCGATCGCAAGTGTGTTCTGGACCGTGTGCGTCTGATGCGATTCGTGTCAGATATTATTTCCTTCCATACCGTGGCATCGGCCTCCAACATAAGTGCTCAGGCATGGATGTCAAAGGAGGAATTGTAATATCGAGATCACGGTCACCATGACCAGGATGCCGGGTGCCAGGTACCGGGTGGTGAACAGGACCACGGGGAACCATCTCCCCGGGATCTCCGCGGCGAGTTCCCTCTTCTCAATGCACCACGAGAAGACCAGGGAGATGATGATGGCGGTGATGGGCAGACCCAGGGTGCCGACCGTGTTGTCCATCAGGTCGAGTATCCTGCCCCCGAACAGTTGAAGGCCCGCCCCCGTGTAGCTTAGACAAGGGAAGATCCCGACGACCAGTGTACCTGCGGTCAGGAACAGGCTGGTGCGTTCGCGGGTCATGCTGGTCTCCTTCATGATGGTGGTCACGTTCACCTCCAGCATGGATATGGCCGAGGTCAGGGCGGCGAAGAACAGGAGCAGGAAGAAGGCCACCGCCAGTGCTTGGCCGAGGGGGATGAGGTCGAAGGCCTGCGGAAGGACGGTGAAGGCCAGCTCCGCACCCATGGCCGGTTGCAGCCCGAAGGTGAACACCAGAGGGAAGATCACCAGGCCGGCCATTAGCGCCACGGATACATCGGCCAGGGTGATGGCCAGGCAGGAGCGGGGAACGCTGACCTCCCGGCCCAGATACATGCCGTAGGTCAGCATGACCCCCATGCCCACCGATAGGGAGAAGAAGGCCTGACCGAAGGCGGCGCTCCACAGCCCGGGATCGCCCAGCACCGAGGGGTCCGGCGTGAACAGGTAGTCGAGGCCATCGGCGAAACCGGAGAGGGTGGCGCAATAGACCACCATTACGACCAGGATGATCATCGAGAAAGGTACCAGAATGGAGGTGATGCGTTCGATGCCCTTCTTCACCCCCAGTGAGACGACCGATCCGGTGATGAGCGCGCAGATGACGAAGAAGACCACGGGCTGATAGGAGGAGACGAACGAAGAGAAGGTCATCTCCGCGCCTATCAAGGAGAAAAACGCGAAGGCCAGCGTCCATCCGGTTATGACCAGGTAATAGCTCAGGAGCAGGAAGAGGACCAGGCATATCAGCCATCCGAACGCCCTGAACTTACACTTGATAGAGCCGAAGGCGGAGACGACGTCCAGCTTGATGCGGCGCCCCACGCTCAGTTCCAGTATCATCAAGGGGATGGCGAAGGCGAACACGGCCAGCAGGAATGGCAGCAAATAGGCCCCTCCGCCGTTCTGGCCCACCACCGAGGGAAAGCGCCAGATGTTGCCTATCCCTACTGCCGACCCGACGGCCGCAAGTATGAACGCCCATTTGGAAGACCATTTCTCCAAACCCGTAACGCCCCCCCGCCTATTCCCCCGACCCTTCACGGTGATGAGGCCTTCCTCTTTCAACGTTTTCCATCGCTATAAGGATATTCGAGCGCCCATGGTCGTTGACGGTTCTCGCACTGCCGATGATGACATCGCTGGTCCGCACCGAGCGAGGCTCGAACGCCTGACCATGGTCATCCACATCGATGAGCGACGGACGTTATGACCAGATGTGACCTTTTCCTTAGGCATCCCTGATGAACGTGCCTTTCTTCAGCTCTAGGAAGGCTTGTTCCAGCTCCTCCTTGGAGTTCATGACGATGGGGCCTCCCCAGGCGATCGGTTCCCCCAGAGGCCGCCCGGAGACGTAGATGAGCTTGGAGGGCCTCTTCCCCGCCGACACCTTGACCGTGTCCCCTGGCCCCAACACCGCGACGTTGCCCGCCCTGACGGTGACCGGGGCGTTCGCCCCTATATCGAAGGAGCCCTCGTAGACCATGATGAAGGCGTTCCTGTCCCCCTCCGTTTCATGCTCCAGCACGGTCCGGGAGCTCAGATGCACGTCCAGATACTTGACGTCCACCGCCAGGTCCCTCACCGGCCCCATCTTCCCCTCGGACACCCCGGAGATGACCTTGATCACTGAGCCGCGGCCCATGTCCACCACCGGTATCTCCTTCGCGAGTATCGCTCGGTACCGGGGTGGCATCATCTTGCTGGCTCTGGGAAGGTTCACCCACAGTTGTATCCCGCGCGCGCTCCCACCGGGGCCGCGGGGCATCTCCTCATGCAGAATGCCGCTGCCGGCGGTCATCCACTGCACATCCCCTGGGCCGATGGTCCCCTGGTTCCCCAGGCTGTCCCGGTGGTCCATATAGCCGTCCAGCATGTAGGTGACCGTCTCTATGCCCCGGTGAGGGTGCGTGGGGAACCCGGCCGCGTAGTCCTCCGATCGGTCCGACCCGAACATATCCAGGAGCAGGAAGGGGTCCAGGTCTTCGGCCTCCCCTTCGCTGAACATCCTGTTGAGCTTGACGCCCGCACCATCGCTGGTCCTCCTACCGGTCATGAGCTTCGTTACCTCTCTGCTGGTGCTCATGATGGCACTATTGGAGCGGCAGGGATATGAATAAATCGCCTTTTGACCATCCTTTGAAGGGCGATGACGAGGTCCAAGGTCCGTAAGATAATCTGGCACTGTGAATGCGGTCGCGATTTCGAGGCGGAGGACGAGTTCAAGCCGGAGCGCTATCCATTATGCGGAGGAACTGCCATCCAGCGGGTGTGGCTTGAGAAGGAACGCCGCGCTCGATCCCGTTCTGAGCGGGACTCGGTCAGAAGAAGGTACTGGCATTGAAGGGGATGCCATGAGGAGGTTTGATGAGAGGTCTGGAGACCATGTCCTTCCTCAGCGTTTGTGAATTGAGGAAATGGTTATCGATGGACCGTGAACACCAGGGTCGATCGGGCGCCCCCTTGATTCGTTGGGGACGGGCATCGGTCCCCTGGTGGCGTCGGGGTCCCATTGATTTTATATCCGACTCGATATAATCACTCCGCATGCACTATCCAGAGGCCAAGAGGCCGGCGAGCGTGACCGTTCTGTTCGCCTTCCTGACCTTATTCGGCTTCCTAGGCATCGTGAGCGGAGCCATGCTCATGGCCGACCCCTCGGGGGAGAGCATGGGGTTCACCTCCGAGCTGCTTGAAAACATGCCTTTCAACAGCTTCCTGCCTGTCGGGCTGTTCCTGTTCTTCGTCTACGGGATCGGCGGCCTCCTGCTCGCATACGGCTCACTGACCAGGAAGGAGCTGTTCCTAGAGGCCATCAGCGAACGGTCCGGTCTGCACTGGTCCTGGACCGGGGGCGTCCTGATGATGCTCACCCTGATCATCTGGCTTGCCGTTGAGGGAACCCTCATCGGCCTTGACTTCGCGGCCACCTACTTCACGATATCGATCGGCGCCGTCATATCCGTTATGCTGACGATGCCGGCGACCAGAGGATATTTGAAGGTCCGCAGCTGACAGCTACGTGATTGACGGATGGCGTTCTCAGATGACCCGGCAGGAGTCCCCGTGGCAGACGTTGAGTATCGGCCCTAGCTCCTTTTCCACTATGTCCTCCAGGGACGGCTTCCCGATCTCCGCCAGCTCGTAATGCACCCTCACGATGGGCTTGTTCACGTTCATCACCCTTCGCAGGTCCACCGGGGTGCCAGCCACCACCACGTCGCAATCGGCGCTGTTGATCGTCTCCTCCATGTCCTTGATCTGCTCATCGGTGTAGCCCATGGCCGGGAGTATGTGGCCCAGATGCCGGTACTCCTCGTACACTTTCTTAATGGACCCGATGGCATAGGGACGGGGGTCTATGATGTCCAGGGCGCCGTTGTCCTCCGCGGCGATGGTCCCCGCCCCGAAGGCCATCTCGCCGTGGGTGAGCGTGGGACCGTCCTCCACCACCAAGGCCCGCTTCCCCTTGACCAGGGAGGGGTCGTCTATCTTGATGGGGGAGGCGGCCTCGATGACCGTGGCCCTGGGGTTGTACTTGGCGATGTTCTCCTTGACCCGCAGGATGTTCCGCCGGTCGGCGGTCTGCACCTTGTTGATGATGATCACGTCGGCCATGCGCAGGTTGACCTCACCGGGGTAATAGGATATCTCGTGTCCGGGACGATGGGGGTCGGCCATGACGATGTGCAGGTTGCTCTCGAAGAAGGGAAGGTCGTTGTTGCCCCCGTCCCACACGATGACGTCCGCCTCCTTCTCCGCCTCCCGCAGTATGCGCTCGTAGTCGATGCCTGCATAGACCACGATGCCGTTGTCGATGAGCGGTTCGTACTCCTCCCGCTCCTCGATGGTGCAATCGTGGCTGTCCAGGTCGGCGTAGTCCCCGAAGCGCTGCACGGCCTGCTTGGTGAGGTCCCCGTAGGGCATGGGATGTCGCACGGCCACCACCTTCAGGCCTCGGTCGTGCAGTATGGAGCACAGGCGGCGGGTGGTCTGCGATTTACCGGCACCGGTGCGCACTGCGCACACCGTTATCACCGGCTTGTTGGAGCGCAGCACGATGCGGCTGTTGCCCATCAGCCGGAAGTCCGCCCTCAATGATAGCACCCAGGAGGCTTTGTGCATCAGCTCGGCGTGGGAGATGTCGCTGTATGCGAAGACCACCTGGTCCACCTTCTCCTTGCGGATGATGGTCGGGAGGTCCTCCTCGGCCATGATGGGGATGCCCTTGGGATACAAACTACCGGCGAGCTCGGCCGGGTAGCAGCGCCCCTCGATGTTCGGAATCTGCGCGGCGGTGAAGGCCACCACGTGATACTTCTCGTTGTCCCGGAAATAGGTGTTGAAGTTGTGGAAATCGCGTCCAGCGGCGCCCATGATGACGATCTTGCTCTTCTTCATGTTCACACCCCAACAGACATCGTGGCCTTCGATAATACAGTTTCCCTGCCCTGTTCCTAACCATCGGATGCACTGCCACCTCGGAATGCGTATTTGGTCCTCCCTCCCGCATCAGTCCCGGCGCGGCCTGATCTCGATGCTCGTCTTTGCCAGTGCGCGAAGGGTCCTGTTCTCCACCCGCAGAGGGAACCTTCCGAAAAGAAGATTGTCCACGGGGCCCCACATGGCCACCCACCCTATGATGAAGAAACCCTCGCTCAGCACCGAGGCCCACACAGGCGGTATCTCGGTGATGACGTTGCTGCCGAAGAGCACCCCCAGACCTACGAAGCTCACCAGGAAGAGGAGAGCGTAGGGTAGCATGAGAAGGCCGCGCCGACGTATGGCGGCCATCTGGTTCAGGTTATCCTTGATCTTGGTGGAGGTGAAGCGGTCCATGGCCGCCTCGCACTTGTGGGAGAGGCCGGGGGTGATCTTTTCCGGAGGCATCAGAAGTACCAGGGTATGCTTCCGGCGTTCCAACCCCCTCTCCTGTCTGAAGTGGTACAGGAGCCTGTCCACCACGGATTGCCCCATGTATACGTAGGATCTGGTGGAGAAGGCGTTCCGAGGCGGGGGGATCAGCATATGACAGATGTCGTCGATCTCCACGAAGAACGCCTCCCTTCCGTCCTTGTCCACCTCTATTCGGTCCCCGGTCATGTAGGTCTCTCATGAGGTTCCACCGCAATAAATGATGTCAACGGTCCATCGGAATGGACATCTTCGACATGCGAAGGGAGTGCAGGGATCTATCTAGCAAAGTTTTGAGTATCCACTTACCGATTTGTTTCGGATGGTCTACCGCATACCCTCCCCCAAGGTCCTCGAGGACTCGATAAGAAGGGTGATCCGGGAACATCAGAGCATCCCTTCCCAGCGTCGGTTCACCGAGCTGGTGCTGGAGGACCTGAAGAAAAAGAATCCCGAGTACAGGGTGGGGGAGGTGCGCCTGAGACGCATGGCCCTGCTCCGCAACCTGGCCAGGGTCACCATACAGTACCGCGAGACCAGGGATATGAGCCGCAAGGGCCGCTGCCCGGTGTGCTCCTCGCCCACCGAGGAGCTGCACAACATGACCCTGGAGGACAGAACGGTGGAGCTGGGGTTCAAATGTACCAAGTGCCCTTACTGGACCGGGCCGCGGAAACGGGTGCCGGTGCGCTACATCTTCACCATGCAGGGGGACATCGTCCCTCCGTCCAAGAAGAAGGGCAGGTACGCCCAATGGAAGTTCGCCTGACCGGTCCGTAATTGTATTTATCATGCAAGGGCATGCCATGGTCATGAGCGGTTCCACGGTCTACATGTCCACCAAGGATGGGGTTCTGGAGCTGGTGTCGAACGCGGTGAGGCTGATCAAGGAGGGGGACCGACTGACCATCGTGGACGATGTCGGAGAGAGGCTGGAGCTGAGCAATGTGCTGGTCAAGGAGATCAACCTGCTCAGTGGCAACATCGTTCTGGAAAAGGAAGCTTGATCCTTTCACCGGCCAAGCAGCAGCCGCAGTTGCTCCTGGCTCATTCTAAGAAGTCCGTTGGGCAGCAGGCGCGGGACCATCAATTTCCAGTGGGCGTTCCTGGCGAAGGCCTGCTCGAAATGGGGAACGGACTCCTCGAAGCGCCCATTGTTGGCCAGCCCCACCGCGAACCAGAAGACCATTTCCTCGTTCTCCGGGTACAGGGTCTCGGCCTGCGAATAGTGCTCCAACGCCGAGGGCATGTCCCCCTTCTCCATGGCCGCGTCCCCGGCGTTCATGCTCTCGTAGGCCCGGTGCACCCGCAGAAGTCTATTAAGTTCCTTCAAGGGTTCCCTGTGGTCGTCCACACGCAGGTCCACTACACGGTCCCTCCATATCTTTCCGGTGCTCTTACCTCGTACCACCACCAGGGCGGCGCTCTGCCTCCCCCGGACATCGCCCCCGGCGCGTTCGGCCGCCTCCAGTGAGTTCATTATACGCTCCGCTATCGGCCCGTCGGAGGACTCGAACGAGTCGGCCATGGCCCCCCACACCGAGTCGTTGAGCATCATGTTGGCCTGGACGGAGTAATTGTCACCGCACAGGTGCCCTGCCTCGGCCACGCATCTGCGTCCTGTATAGGCGTGGGCGTTACCCCGGGCGTCCATCAGGGCCAGCTGCCGGAAGTCCCGCCCCTCGTCATTGGAGACCATGGTCTCCACGGCCTCTTTGGGGGAGCGGCCATCCGAGAGCAGTCGCAGCCCCTCAGGCCCGAAAGCCGGGTTGGTGAAGGACTGCGTGACCACCGCCCCTAATCCGGCCAGGGCCCAGGGCACATCGGTGCCCACCGAGAACCAGTGGGACTGCACTCCTATCCCTATCTCCCCTGTCCTCTCGTCCCTGGCGATGATGGAATAGGTGTGGACGAGCCTGCCTGCATGGACATGGTGGACCATGCATCAATGAATGATGACGGTTCAAGATAAAGATTGGTGGAAAAGGAGGAAAGGCGTTTGGCTCAATACTTGAGGACCTTGATGGCCACCACGATCCCAATGGCCACGAAGATGAGGGAGAACACAGCCAGCCCAAGGACGTCGAAGCCCAGGGAATGGATGGAGACCGCGTTCTCGAAGCACACCTGCCGCAGCCCGTCTGCGGCGAAGGTCAGCGGGTTGTAGTTGGCCACCGATCTGAGCCAGTCGGGCATGATGGCCGTGGGGAACAGCGCGGCGCTGGTGAACATGATGGGCAGGTTCAACAGGTTGACCACGCCCATCAGCACGTCCTGGTTGGTGATGGTGAGGGCGATGGCCACGAATATTGCCGCAAAGCCCAGGGACAGCAGTAGCAGTATCCCCAGCATGGTCAGCAGGTCCATGGCACCGAACGAGGAGTTGGTGATATCCAGCCCCACCAGTCCCGGTACGTAGAGGAAGGCCACTGCAATGACCAATACCACCATGGCCTGGAGCAGCGCCCGGGTGACGGCCGCCAGGACCCTGGACATGGGAATGATGCCCCGGGGGATGGGCGCCACCCTGAGCTTGTTCAGGAACCCGAAGCGGCGGTCCCATACGATGGACAGTCCCGAGAACGTGCAGGTGAACAGGACTATGACGGTGAGCATGCCCACGGCCATGTAGCTGAAGTAGTTGGGGGCGCCACCGAAGGCCAGTTCTATTGGCATCCCTCCGCCCATTCCCCCCGCCAGGGCGTCCAGGCGGAAGGCCTGCCCGAACAGTCCCAGCCATAACAGGGGTTGTACGAACGCCAGTACCAGCTGTATCTTGATCCTGTACCAGTGCTTGAGCTCCCGGCCAGTGAGAGCCCCCGTCTGCTTCAGGGCCACCTTGAGATCGATCATCTCCATGCCATCACCTCCTCCTGGCCATCTGCCTGGCCTGGGCCATCCTCTCTCCTCGATTGGTCACCGTGCTCTGTTCCGCGTCCCTCAGTGACCTTCCTGTGTACTCCAGGAAGACCTGGTCCAGGTTGGGTCTGGTGAGGCTGACCGAGAGCACCTGCCCGCCCTGGTCGGTCACGGACCTCAGCAGGCGGGGTATCTGGAGCTCGCCGTTCCTCACCTTGATGCGGTATCTGTTACCGTCCCTCGGGTTGCATTCGCCGTTGCACGCCTGCGCCAGTAGGTTGGAGAAGTCACCTTCCCCCTCGACGGTCATCTCGATGATGTCCCCTCCCAGGTTCTCCTTCAACCTGGTCGGGGAGTCCAGGGCCATGATCTTGCCCCTGTCGATGATGCCGATGCGGTCGCACAGGGAATCCGCCTCCTCCAGGTAGTGGGTGGTCAGGAACACCGTCATGTTGGACTCCTTTTTCAGTTTCCGGATGTGCTCCCACATGACGGCTCTGGTCTGCACGTCCAGGCCCAGCGTCGGTTCGTCCAGGAAGAGCACACTGGGCCTGTGAATGAGCCCCTCGGCCAGTTCCAAGCGCTTGCGCATGCCGCCGGAGTAGGTCCGCACGAAACGGTCCGCGGCGTCCTTGAGGTCCACCAATCGCAGCAGTTCCTCGATCCTCTCGTGTGCCAGCTCCCTCGGGACATCGTAAAGGTCGGCCTGTAGCTGCATGTTCTCCCTGCCGGTCAGATCGTCGTCCACCGTCAGCTCCTGAGGGACCAGCCCGATGACCTTCCTCACCTCGGTGGGCTCCTTTTCCACATCGTGACCGCCCACCTTTATGGCCCCCTCCGTGATCCCCAGGAGGGTGGTGATCATGGATATGGTGGTGGTCTTCCCCGCTCCGTTGGGACCGAGGAAACCGAAGATCTCCCCCTCCTCCACCTCGAAAGTTATTCCGTCCACGGCCCTGATCGAGCCGTTGTAGACCTTCACCAGGTCCCTCACCTCGATGATAGCGCTCATTAACCGACCTCCCGCTCTATCTCCTTGATGTGCTCCTCTATCCACCTGAGATTGTTCCTCATGGCATCGCGGATCTCCAGCATGGTCCTCAATCTGGTCTCCGGTGGTTCCTCTTCCAGGGGAACGTACTTGTTGCGGCCGCCCTCCCCCAGGGCGACCTTGCCCAGCAGTTCCATGGTACGGGACATGAAGAGCACGCCCGAGCTCAACGAGCCGAGAGTTTCCTCCAACCATCCCCTCCCCTCGTCGCTGAGCGAGTAATTGTCCTTGCCGTCCACGTTGTCGACGTCGAGCAGTCCGTGGTCCTGAAGTCGACGCAGCGCCGGATAGATAGAACCGGTCTGCGGCTCCCATATGCCCTCGTATTTCTCCCTCAGGACCTTCAACAGCTCGTATCCGTACATGGGTCGCTCCAGGAGCAGCACCATCATTATCAGCTGAGAGGCGCTGATGCGATTGCCCTTGTAATTGTGCACTTTTCCCATCATGTGACCGGCTCCATAGGTAGATATCTACTAGGTAGAGCAGTACTGTAATCGTCCTATATTAACATTCGTCCTTCCGACGGAGGTATATTATAAATCGGGGAACCCGTTTCGAACAGGACATGGAGCTGACGTTCGAGGAGATACCCGAGGACCTATGGGAGGACTGGGTCTGGCTGGTGTCCCCCACAGGACTGATACGGACGGTGGAGGAGGAGAGCCAGCCCCTGCTCAGCACTCCGTATCAGGTGACCTCCATGTACACCATCAACCTGCCCAAGATGGTGCTCTTCGACCTCATGTGGAGCTCCCGTTTGCGGGCAGAGGAGAAGGTGTTTAACATCGGGGACCTTTGTCATACGGTCCGGCGCGGCCCGGCGGACGTGCTGGGCAGTTTGGTCATCCTGCTCAAGAACTATCCCTTGGTGCTGCGCTGGAAACTGTCCCCGGAGGAGGTGGCCACCCTTTCCCCGAGCATCTGGGACGATCTCACTGAACCGCCTGACCTGCTGTGGCACGTCCCCATGGAGATGGAATGCAGCGAGATGGAACTGGACAGCCTTTGCATCGACTTCTTCAACCCCTTCATCCCCTCCCTGCGCCGGCTGGGGGTCCATCGTTCGGTCATCGGTGTCATATCCCCGGTGCGCAGCCTGGATCAGGTCTCGTCGGCCATGACCGAGCCAGAGGACAACGCCCTGTGGGAAGCGGTGCAAAGCTCCATCCAGGAGCTGGCGGACCGCGGGCTGGTGGAGCTCTGCGAGGGCAAGGTCGGTCGCATGACAGAGCGCGGGGCCAGGATGGCCGAGGCGGAGCCTCTTTCGGACTGCCTGAGCTGCCGTTGCCGGGTGGAGGAGGTGCTAGAGTACGAGCTGGTGGGGGACGAGGACTGAAATCGACGGTCCGTGGTGCGGTTATCGTCGGTTCTCGTATCAATTTCAAAGTTTATCGTTAATTTATCCATTATTTTCGTATGAATATTCTGAATCCTTCTGCGATTCGCATGACAATCTTTATCAGTCGATAGAATATTTGGCGCTTGGGTCCTGAGATGAAGCTGTGGGATTTCGGTAGGGTAAGGGACGGTAAGGTCAGGATAGGGGAAAAGATACGCCGGCGCCTGGGCCTGGAGGACGGAAGTCAGGTCTATTCCACCCTCTTCCGGTACGAACATGAGGGGACGCGGGGGCATGAGATCGTCCTTTCCACCTTCGGACCGGAGAACTATCGGGAGCTGTGCAATCTCACCTTCCATATGATCGATGCACCGGGGGCCTGCGCCCAGGCCGCCAAGTTCCTGGCCGATCGGAACGTGGACATACTGAACTCCGTCTCGGTGAGCATGACCTGCGGCATATCCATGGTATGGAAGATGCTGGTGGACCTCTCCTATTACGGTGAGCCGGCCCAGCTCATGGAGGACTTCTCCGCCCTGCGGCGCAGCAGCCCGGCCGCCCTGTCCAAGGTGGAGGGGCTGGAGATCTGCACCTCTCACATCAGCGATCGGTACACCAAGGGAGTGACCTGCTCCCAGGCCACCAGCATCAAGGCCAAGGCCCTTCGCAAGGTGTCCCGCTCCCCCTCTCCCATCAAGGACGGGAGCTTCGCCATACCCAAGGACTATCTGGAGTGCCTGGAAGGCGTCCAGGAGGGCTCCCCGGTCATGATGGTGGGCGACGTGGACTCCTGGGTGCTGTCCATATCCTTCCTGCCGGAGGACTGCCAGCTGGTCGAGCTGTCCTTCGAGATACCGGACCTGCCGGGGGCCATCCATCGCACCACGGAGGCCCTGGCCGCCAGCGGCGTCAACCTGCTGGCGGTGCAGTCCCGGGTGCTGGTCTATGGTCAGCGGATGGTACTGGACCTGGTGGCGGACCTCGGTCCCTCCGGGGACCTGGACCGGACGGTCTCGGACATCCTGATCGCCCTGGGCGAGGGCTATGGGCTCCGCGGTCAGGGACGCATCTCCTTCTGAGGCCAATGGCATGCTCATAGGTCGCAAGGTGCTGGTGAAGGACGAGGTGGATTCCACCAATGAACTGGCCAAGGCCTTGGCCCAGGAAGGTGAGCCGGAGGGTACCGTGATAACGGCCCGGCGGCAACGTGCTGGCAGGGGACGCACAGGACGCTCCTGGGAGTCGCCGGAAGGAGGGGTCTATCTCTCCGTCATCCTGCGGCCCGACCTTCCCGCTCCGGACCTCACCATGCTCACCGTGCTCTCCTGCCTTCCGGTGGCCCAGGCCATCGAGGAGTGCTGCCATGTGGTGCCACGTATCAAGTGGCCCAACGACGTGAGGCTGAGAGGGAGCAAGGTGGCCGGAGTGCTGGCGGAGGTCTGCTACAGGGGCGGCGAGCCACGCTTCATGGTCCTGGGGGTGGGGGTCAATCTGAACACCGATCCGGCCCTCCTTCGCTCGCCGGGGGCCGGCAGCCTGCGGGAGCTGTGCGGGAAGGAGACGGACCCCGACCATTTCCTCAATGTGCTCCTTTTCAAGCTGGACGATATGTACCAGAGGTTCAGGAGGGGGGAGCGGGACGTGCCCCTATATGAAAGGTACTCCGAGTCCATAGGGCAGGAGGTCGAGCTGTGCCTGGGGGACCAGAGGGTGAGGGGCAAGGGGATGCACCTGGAGTACGACGGCTCCCTGGTACTGCGCTCCGAGGACGGCATGATCTACAGGGCCACCTCGGTTCATGAGGTGTTCCCCTTGGAACAGGGTCAAGTTCGCTTCGAAACAGGTAACGTTCATTAGCTATGAGCACGAATAACGAGGGGAAAGACATGGGCGAGGAAAAGGTCAAGGAACTGAGGGAGATGAAGAGGCGGTCCCGGGCCGGCGGTGGTGCGGAGAGGGTGGAGATGCACCGCAAGCAGGGCAAGATGACCGCCCGGGAACGGGTCGACGCCTTGCTGGACCCGGGCTCCTTCATGGAACTGGACACCTTCGTCTCGCATCAGACCTATCATTTCGGCATGGACAAGCAGAGGATGTCCGGTGACGGCGTGGTCACCGGAAGGGGGACCATCGACGGGAGGCAGGTGTTCGTCTACGCCCAGGACTTCACCGTCTTCGCCGGTTCAGTGGGCCGCATGCACGCCCAGAAGATCTGCAAGGTCATCGACCTGGCGGTCAAGACCGGTTGCCCGGTCATCGGCCTCTACGATTCCGGGGGCGCCCGCCTGCAGGAGGGAGTGGACTCCCTGGCCGGATACGGGGAGGTCATGCTGCGCCACTCCATGGCCTCGGGTGTCGTCCCCCAGATAGCCATGGTCATGGGGCCATGCGCGGGCAGTGGGGCCTACGCCCCCATGCTGTGCGACTTCGTCTTCATGGTCAAGGACAAGGCCTTCATGTTCATCGTCGGTCCGGACGTCATCAAGGCGGTGCAGAACGAGACGGTGACCTTCGAGGAGCTGGGAGGTGCCAGCGTCCATGCCACCCGCTCCGGTTCCGCGCATTTCGTGGCCGAGGACGACATGGAGTGCGTCAAGCAGGTGCGCAGGCTGCTGGGCTACTTGCCAAGCAACAACCTGGAGCAGGCGCCGGAGAAGGCGTTGGGGGACGACCCGGAGAGGAGGGAGGAGTCCCTGGACACCATCGTCCCTGACGATTACATGAAACCGTATGACATGAAGGAGGTGGTGCGCAAGGTGGTGGACAAGGGCGAGTTCCTGGAGGCCCAGGAGCATTTCGCCAGGAACGTGGTCACCGGGTTCGCCCGGCTGGACGGGATGTCGGTGGGCATCGTGGCCAACCAGCCCATGGTCCTGGCGGGGACCTTGGACTCCTATTCCTCGCTGAAGGCCGCGCGTTTCGTTCGCTTCTGCGACGCCTTCAACATCCCCGTGGTCACCCTGGTGGACGTGCCGGGGTACCTTCCCAGTGTGGAGCAGGAGAACTCCTCCCTGCTGAGGGACGCCACCAAGCTCCTCTATGCCTATGCGGAGGCCAGCTGTCCCAAGGTGACGGTCATCACCCGCAAGGCCATCGGCGGGGCCTACTGCGCCATGGGCTCCAAGCATCTGCGGTCGGACGTCAACCTGGCCTGGCCGACGGCGGAGATCGCCATCGTGGGTCCGGAGGGGGCCATCAACATCGTGTTCAAGCAGGAGCTGATCATGGCCGACGACCCCCAGGAGAAGAGGGACTTCCTCATCTCCGAGTACCGCAGGATGTACGCCTCGGCCTTCTTCTCCGCGGAGCGCGGGTACTTGGACGATATCATTGAGCCCAACAACACCCGCATGCGCCTCATCGAGGCCCTGGAGATGTTGGACCGCAAGCGCGAGGCCCGCCCGGCCAAGAAGCACGGCAACATGCCGCTGTGAGGTGTGACATGAAGATCAAGATCACGGACACCGTGTTGCGCGACGCGCACCAATCCCTCCTGGCCACCAGGATGAGGACGGAGGACATGCTGCCGGCCGCCGCCATGCTGGACGAGGTCGGCTACTGGTCGGTGGAGATGTGGGGAGGGGCGACCTTCGACACCTGCCTGCGCTTCTTGCGCGAGGATCCCTGGGAACGCATCACCAAGCTCAAGAAGGAGATGCCCAACACCCCCTTCCAGATGCTCTTGCGGGGGCAGAACATCGTCGGTTACAGGCACTACCCCGACGACATCCTGGAGAAGTTCGTCAAGAACGCCAAGCGTCGCGGCATCGACGTGTTCCGTATCTTCGACGCGCTGAACGATCCCCGTAACATGCAGATGGCCATGCGTTCGGTGAAGAAGTACAACGGGGTGGTGGAGGCCTCCATCTCCTACACCATCTCCCCGGTGCACACCATCGAGGGGTACGTCAACTTCGCCCGCAGGCTTCAGGAGATGGGCGCGGACACCATCTGCATCAAGGACATGGCCGGCATGCTGGCACCCATGGACGCCTACGAGCTGGTCAAACAGTTGAGGGAGGAGATCGGGCTGCCGGTGCACGTGCACTGCCACGCCACCTCCGGGATGGTCATGTCCACCTACATGAAGGCCATAGAGGCCGGGGCGGAGATAGTGGACACGGCCATATCCAGCATGTCCCTGAGCACCTCCCAGCCCCCTACCGAGGCGGTGGTGGCCATGCTCCGTGGCACGGAGTACGACACCGGTCTGGACCTCAAGAGATTGACCGAGATCTCCGATTACTTCGACAGGGTACGCACGAAGTACCATGCCTTCGAGAGCGGGTTCTCCGGCATCGACACCAACGTCCTGGTGTACCAGATCCCCGGAGGGATGATATCCAATCTGATCTCCCAGCTCAGGGAGGCTAAGAAGGAGGACCGGCTGGCGGACGTGTACGATGAGGTCCCCAGGGTGAAGGCCGACCTCGGGCACGTTCCGCTGGTGACCCCCACCTCTCAGATCGTGGGCACCCAGGCCGTGCTCAACGTCATCACCGGAGAGCGTTACAAGATGGTCACCAACGAGACCAAGAACCTGGTGCGGGGGCTCTACGGCAAGACGCCGGCGGACATCGACCCGGCCATCAGGAAGAGGATCATCGGGGACGAGAGGCCCATCACCGTACGTCCCGCGGACCTCTTGGAGCCGGAGTTCGAAAGGCTGTGCAAGGAGATCGAGGAGTTCGCCTGCAAGGAGAGCATGGCCTGTTCGGAGGAGGACGTGCTCTCCTATGCCCTGTTCCCGCAGGTCGCCCTGGACTACTTCAAGCACCGGCAGATGATGGAGAAGGGTGTCAACCTCAAGGACCTGGCCGCCTTGGCCGTGCTCTACATGCGCTCCACGGAGAGGCATGTCTCAGGCAGGACCTCTGCCGGCGGCGGGGTGGACGCCTGGAAGTTCGCCGCGCGCAAGGAGGCCATGGGGCAGGGGGGCTGGTCCCTGTGAAGCTGCGCGTGACGGTCAACGGCCACGAGTACGAGATGGTGGTGGAGAAGAACGGCGGGGACTACCGGGTGGACGTCGAGGACCACGTGTTCAAGTGCTTCTTCAAGGAGGACAAGGTGCTGGTCAACGGGGAGGTCGTGCCACTGGTCATCGAGGGGGACCTGGAGTCCGGTGCCAAGGTGACCTCCAACGACAACACCATGGAGATCAAGCTGCACCAGGTGAGGGAGATCGAGCATCTCGAGCCGGAGGTCATGGAGCAGGGCGGGAAGGAGGATGGCGCCTCAGGAGCCGTCCTGGCTCCCATGCCCGGAAAGATCATGATGGTGAAGGTCAAGGCCGGGGACAGCGTCCAGGCCGACCAGGTGGTGGTGGTGCTGGAGGCCATGAAGATGGAGAACGAGGTGCAGACCGAGATGGCCGGGAAGGTCAAGGAGGTCAAGGTGCGCCCCGGGGACACCGTGGACGGGGGACAGACCCTGATCGTGGTGGAGCCCTAGAAATCCAACGAGGCCGCGGCCTCCATCATCTTCTCCTTCATCCCCTGCCCGGCGCATATGGTCGTGCATACCCTTTCCCTTCTCAATATGTCCAGGGCCGCGCGCATGACCTCCTCCTCGGTCACTGAGTTGATCTCCTCCAGATGCTCCTCGATGCTCTGCACTTTACCCGTGTCAAGGAAGTGGTGCAGGTGCGAGCTCATGTTCTGGTCAGGGCGGCAGGCGTTGCGGAGCAGCGAGCCCTTCTGGGCCAGCTTGGCCTTTTCCAGCTCCCCCGCCTCCAGACCCTCCCCCTTCAGACGGGCCAGCTCCTGACCGAAGGAGTCGAAAAGGCGGGGCACCTGCTCCAGTGAGGTGGAGCAGTAGGTGAGCAGGGAACCGCAGTCCCGGAAGGCCAGGGGGTACATGTTGATGCCGTAGACCAGACCCTCCACCTCCCGTATGCGGTGGTTCAGGCGGGAGGAGGTCCCCCCGCACAGTATGGTGGTCAGCAGTGATTGGGCCATGGCCCGCGGGTGGGGTGCGGGATAGGCCGGAAGTCCTATGCCCAGGTAGGCCCGGTCCGATTCCTTGGTGAAGAAGTGCGTCCCGGTGTTCTGCTTGGGCGTCCTCCGTCCCTTGGGGGCGGCCTTCCCCTCCACATCGTCGAACCGGGTGGCCCATTCCATCACCCGGCGGGGGTCCACGTTGCCCACCGCGCACACCACCACGTGCGGGGGATGATAGTGGCTGCGATGGTACTCGCGCAGAAACCGGGAATCGAAGTGGTCCAGGCTGGACGGCGTACCGAGTATGGAACGGGAGAGGGGGTTGCCCTTGTACAGCGCCTCGTTCATCCTGGTGCGCAGGTGCGAGGACGGGTCGTTCATGCGCATGCCGATCTCCTGCTTGATGATATTGCGTTCCAGTTCCACCAGGGCGGGGTCCATGAGGGGGTGCAGGAACAGATCGGCCAGGAGGTCCTCGGCCACCTTCAGGGACTCGTCGATGGTGAAGGCGTAGTAGCAGGTGAACTCATGGGTGGTGTAGGCGTTGAGATAGCCCCCGGAGGCCTCGATCCTCTCGTTGACCTCCCGGAAGCCCATGCTCTCGGTGCCCCGGAACAGCATGTGCTCGAGGAAGTGCGAGACGCCCGATTCCCTCTTCCGCTCGTCCCGCGAACCCACCGTGGCGGTGACCGATAGGGCCACGGTGTGCAGGTAGGGCATGCTCTCCACGATGACCTCCGTGCCACGGGGGGTGTTCCCCACGGATATGCTCTGGTCAACACGGCGTCCTCCCCTCACATGCCATTCCATGACCGGGATAGTGATCCCCTCGATGATATGGGTTGCGACCGCGGGGTCGGACCCGCTCCCCTTTTCGGGGCCCTACGAACGGTTCCGACCTGTAACGGTCCCGGTGGTGACGTCGCGTGCATCTCTCCAATCGGGCGTACGCCGCGTCCCTTCCCATTGTCCTGGAGGTCATCGGCCTATGGACGTTTGACGCGCTCGAATCTCATTTCTTGGATACTGGCTTCTTCTGCAGGTAATCCTTCAGTCCTTCCAGGTCCAAGCGCAGCATGACCATGTCCCCCACCGTCTTGATGTCCTTGGTCAGCACGACGATCTGTGAGGAGGGGGCGACGCCCTTCTTGAGGCCCAGTGCCTGCTTGGCCGTCTTATCCAGCTTGATACTGACCTTGGTCACGTCCCACCCCTGTGATGGTTCGAAGTAAACGTTATCCAAATATCCGATCTGCTTTCCGTCATGGGCCACCACCTTCTTGTTTAAAAGCTCCCCGGCGGCCATGGGCACCTTCTGGTCATCCATCAGGACCTCCTTGATGTTGTCCATCTTGATGGCCAGCGTGACCGTGTCGCTGACCGACGACACCTGAGGGGTGACCACGTGCACCCTCTGGACCCCCAGGGTCTTCTTCTTCAGGTTGAGGGCGGCCTCGTTGCCCTTCTTCACGCTGACCCTGATGGCGGGCACCTTCCACAGGTCGGTGTCCAGCGCTATGCCCTCCACAGTCCCCAAGATGATGGCGTCCGCGGTGATGATCTCCTTGCCCACGATGTTCTCCAGTCCTAACATGTTCTCCCTACGCGATTAGCGGTTCATGCGATAATAATTCTATCGTCCTGAGTCCTGCCCTTCGCTTTCGATAAGGAGAGGGACAGTTAGATATACCAGATAGGCTAGTTCGTATCGGGATGGTGGATTGCGTGTCCGAACCTTCGTCCAAGATGAGGGTGCTGGTGTTGGATGATGAGGTCGCCTTTTTGGACCTGTGCCGAAAATTCCTCAGGGGATGTGAGACCATGCATGCGGAGTACGTCTCTTCTCCTGCCAAGGCCCTGGAGATGGCTGCGGAGGGTGACTATCAGGTCATAGTCTCCGACCATTCCCTTCCGGGCATGGACGGCCTTCAGTTCCTGAGAGCGCTGCGGTCCATGTGCCGGCGCATACCCTTCGTCATGCTCATCGGTAACGGCCGGGAGGAGCTGGCCATCGATGCGCTGCAGAACGGTGCCGATTTCTATCTGGAGAAGGCCGGAAGCCCTCGCTCCATGTGCGAGCAGCTGATGAGCGCCATTCGGACCCTTGGTGAAAGGGGCAGGACCGGTATCAGGGAGTGCCTTCCGGACCCCTTCCAGGTCTTCAGCAGGTGCGGCGTGCTCCTCGTCAGCAATGGCGGGGAGCGGGTCTTGGCCGCCGCTGGATGATCAGTGCACCGTGGTCCTGCTCTGCTGCTTCATGTACTGGGTCAGGTACAGGGCGGTACCGCTGCCCGTCCCGGTCGACCCACTGCCCTTCCAGCCACCGAAGGGCTGAGCCCCCACCATGGCCGCGGTGGTGGCCCCCCGGGCCCTGTTGGCATAGCAGACCCCGGCCTCCATGTTCTCGAAGAAGTACCGTACCTCCTCCGGGTCCCGGGAGTATATGCCAGAGGTCAGTCCGTAGTCCACGTCGTTGGCCCTCCTCACCGCGTCCTTCAGGTCTGTGAAGCGCTGCACGCACAGGAAGGGTAGGAAGAGCTCGTTCTTGATCAGCCGATGGGACTCTGGCAGGCTGCCCACGACAGTGGGCTGCACGTAATACCCCTTGCTCAGCTCCCCACCCAGCCTTTCCCCTCCCAGATGCACCACCCCGTCCCTTCGGGCCAGGTCGGCATAGGAGAGGTAATCGTCCACCGCCTTCTGGTGTATGACCGGCCCCATGTAGGTGTCCTTCTCCCGGGGGTCCCCCACCTTCATACGGGAGACCTGCCTGAGCAGGTTCACCATGAACTCATCGTAGATCAGTTCGTGCACGTAGGCCCTGGAGCAGGCGCTGCACTTCTGCCCGCCGAAGCCGAAGGCGGATGAGGCCACACCGGCCACCGCCTTGGCCAGGTCGGCCTTGTCGGTCACAATGGCCGGGTTCTTGCCTCCCATCTCAGTGATCACCGGTATGGGGTACTGGCGCAGGGAGGAGGCCAGCAGGCGATATCCCACCTCCTTGGAACCGGTGAAGGCGATGCCGTCGATGCGCTCGCTGGAGACGAGGGCCTGTCCGGCCGTGGAGCCGGGCCCGGACAGCAGGTTGATGACCCCCGGAGGGATGCCCGCTCGCTCGTACACGTCATAGACCATGTGCACGCCCAGGGGGGCGACGGTGGAGGGCTTGAGCACAGCGGTGTTACCGGTGATGATGGCCGCGGTGAGCATGCCGGTGGTGATGGCGATGGGGAAGTTGAAGGGACAGACCACCGCCCACACTCCATAGGGGCGCATGACGCTGATGGGGCTTTCATCATCGTATGCCGGAGGTCTCTTCTCCCGGAACCCGTCATTGAGCTCCATCTGTTCCGTGTAGTAGGAGATGAAGTCGATGGCCTCGTCCACCTCTCCCACCGCCTCGTAGCGGTTCTTGCCGTCGTCGTAGCATATGGCCGCGGCCAGCTCGAACAGCTCGCGGCGCATGATCTCGGCCGCCTTGCGGAAGATGGCCAACCTTTTGTCGAGGTCCATCACCGACCAGGTGACGAAGGCCCGGCGGGCGGCATCGATGGCCGCGGCGGCCTCCTGCTCGCCTCCCGAGGAGAACTCCCCCAGGACCAGTCCGGTGTCCATGGGACTGGTGTCCCTGAGGTACTTGCCGTTGGACATCGGCCTTCCGTCCACGATGCTATCGTACCTGGTCACCACCTCCAGGGACTGCTCGAAACGCTCCACCGCCCTTTCGAAGCGGGAGTGGAACGCCGACCCCTCACCTTCCCTGACCATGACCTCGTACGTATTCTGGTTCCTGAAGCTCATCTCTTTTCCCCTCTCCCATTCATATGACGGGGCTCCGTATTAAGTGCATCGAACCCTAGTTCCGTCACCTCGCGATGGTCAAAGCCGGTACACATTTATATCGTGGGTAGAACGATGGTCTTTCGGAGGAGAGGTTCGATTGACCGAAGACCCAGTGGACAGCTGTGCCATCTCGACCAAGGATATCGTGAGAGATCTGCGGTCCGCTCGGAAGGGTCGCTTGGCCTTGCTGGAACGGAACCCCGGCCATGGTGTGGTGGGGGACATTGTTCGCCGGATCGGGGACCTGCTGTGGACGGAGGACCTGTGGTCCGTAGACCTCTCCCTCTGCCTGGAACTGACCTCCAGGGACCTGTCAAAGGCCGCGGGCCTGGAGCCTTGGGCCCCACGGGAAAGCAGGGACTGGGAACGTTTCGGGCTGCTCGCCCCCCTGGAAGATATCCCTGATGAGGAGGCCTACCTTCTCATCCTGGCCTTGCGGGAGTCCCTGGCCTGGGCCATGCTGGGCCGATGCCTGATGGCCGTGCAGGAGGTACCGGAACAGGAGCATCTCCCTTCCGATAGCGGTCATGAAATGGCCGAGGGGCTCATCCGAGGTGTGGTATGGCAGGGGGAGGGCGAGCGCTGGAGCCTGTCGGGGACCGATGGCCGACCTCCCTTGATGGAGGGGGGACGGGAAGACACGTACCTGGCGCTGGGACGATTGCGCAGGGAGCTGTCCCGCAAATGGGGTGCCCCCTTCTCCCATCTTCCCGTGGGAGCGCGCACCGCCGACCTAGCCCTGGCGCTGGAACAGGTGCTGATGGGGTTTCCCGTGCTCTACCTCGGAAAGCACATGGACGATCCGGCCCGAGAGTTCTTCGCCCATACCTGCCGGGACCTCTTTGGGGGGGTCTTGCACTTCGACCAGGCGTCCTTCTCACGGGAGATGGAACGTCGTCGCTGGATGTGCGGGCTTCCTCATCGCTACGCGCCTCCGGCCCCCGCCCAGGTCAGCAACGCCCAGGTGATCGCCCTGGGGTTCCACGGCGCGGAGCTGCTGTTGGCCCTTGCTCGGGTCGGCGTCCTCTCTGCCCTGCGAAGGAGGGGGAATGTGCCCGTGGAATATCCAGGGACGGCCTACGGTCTACCGTGCGCCCTGGGTTGGAACGGGATCGAGGTGACCGATACCGAGGAACTTCTGGAGCTGGTGAACGGTCATTCCCGATTGCCCTCGGGACGGGGGTTGGAGGATGCGTTGGAGGCCGGACGCCGCGCCCTGTTGGCTACGGAAGTCCTTGAGGCGCTACGCTACCTGGACGGGGACCCGCACGCGGGCACGGCTACCGTGGGCTTCGTCCCGGACAGGGTGCTGCGCGAGCTGGGGCTGGCCTTCGTGGACGACACCATACCGGGTGCGGCGGTGCTCATGGGGGCGCCGCAGGACGGCCGACAGCTGCTGGACACCGTCCGTCAGCTGCAGGCCCGGGGCATGCTCATCATGGCCGTGGACGAGGTGGTGGAGGTGCTGCGGGAGAAGGAGGTGCAGATGGGGCTGGGGATGATGCTCTACCCTCTGGGCGACTTCACCCAACTGGTGC
Organism: Methanomassiliicoccales archaeon; assembly: GCA_016926075.1. Classification (GTDB taxonomy): domain Archaea; phylum Thermoplasmatota; class Thermoplasmata; order Methanomassiliicoccales; family UBA472; genus UBA472. The sequence goes on along the minus strand of JAFGPG010000057.1, from coordinate 4,818 downwards.
ACGCCCTGGACTTCATCGTCCGGGCCGCTCTCTCCTTCGGAGGGGTGCAGAAGGGGGACGCGGAGCGCCTCTCCGCCTACCTGGCCAAGAGGCCCAAGGCCTTCGTGCTGCACTTCGGCCACCTGGACGCCTGCCGGGCGGCCATGGCCCTGGCCGCGCTGACGCACCACGTGCCCATCGTCACCGACCAGCTGGTGGAGGGGGTGCCGGACCTGTTGTTCCATAAGGGACCAGAGGACATGCTGCAGGGCGGTCTGGAAGCGCGGGACATACGGGTGGCGATGACCGAGGTGGACGTCCCGGTTCCCTTCGGACCGGCCTTCGAGGGAGAGACGGTACGCCGGCCGGACACCTATCTGGAAGCGGGGGGCGGGCGCACCGCCTCCTTCGAGCTGCTGATGTGCAGGCCCGAGGACCAGGTACGGGACGGGGAAGTCCGGGTCATCGGTGCGGACGTGGATAGCATGCCGGAGGGCTCGCAGTCCCCCATGGCGATACTGGTGGACGTCTTCGGCAAGCGCATGCAGAGGGATTTCGAGTCGGTCATGGAGCGCCGTATCCATCTCTACCTCAATTACGCCGAGGGCCTATGGCATACCGGGCAGAGGAACCTGAACTGGGTGCGTTTGAGCAAGAAGGCGTTCCGGGCCGGTCTCCGCCTAAGACACCTGGGGAACATACTGGTCACCAAGCTCAAGGAGGAGTTCGGGAACATCGTGTCCCGGGTGCAGGTGACCATCGTCACCGACCAGCAGGAGCTGGAGAGGAGGTTGCCGGAGGCCCTGACGGCGTATAGGGAAAGGGAGGAGCGCATGGCGGGGCTGACCGACGAGAGCGTGGACACCTTCTACTCCTGCCTCATGTGCCAGTCCTTCGCCCCGGACCACGTGTGCGTGATCACTCCCGAGCGGCCGGGGCTATGCGGGGCCATCAACTGGTTGGACGCCCGGACGGGCAGGGAGATAGTGCCCTCCGGTCCCAACCAGCCCATCCCGAAGGGGGAGGTGGAGGACGCGTCAAAGGGTTCCTGGGAGGGGGTCAACGACGCGGTGGCCTCCCTGACGCACGGTAAGATAGCACGTTTCTGCGCCTATAGCATGATGGAGGACCCCATGACCTCCTGCGGCTGCTTCGAGTGCATCGTGGCCATGAGCCCGGACATGCAGTCAGTCATCGTGGTGAACCGGGAGTTCCCGGACATTACCCCGGTGGGCATGAGGTTCACCACCTTGGCCGGCAACATCGGAGGGGGCAGGCAGACCCCGGGCTTCATCGGCGTGGGGCGCCGTTATCTGGTGAGCAAGAAGTTCATCTCCGCCGACGGCGGTTTCCTGCGCATCTCCTGGATGCCCTCCTCCCTCAAGGAGGACATGAGGGAGGAGCTTATTAATAGGGCCAGGGAATTGGGTGTGCCCGATTTCCTGGAAAAGGTGGCCGACGAGACCAAGGTCACCGACGCCGAGGGATTGATGAGATGGATGCTCGAGGTGGACCATCCCGCCCTGCGGATGCCCCCCTTGCTGTGAGGTGAGAGCGTGACGAAGGTACCGGTGCCCAAGGAGAAGTGGACAGGCGCGATAGGCGAGCTGGAGCTGGGTGTCCCAAGGGAGAAAGGAGGGAGCAGGGAACCGGTGCGACTGGGAGGTAACCAGGGAGCGCCGTTCCTGTCCTTCGAGGACGCCACACCCCGCACGGTGGCCCTGGCCGGACTGGTGGCCGACTCCCTGGAGGATGTGCCCCAGCCGGTGCGGGACGCCTTCGGGGAAGATGCTGGCGATCCGGTGAGATGGGCCCGTGCCTGGGCCTCCCGCGGTGCGGACCTCGTCTGCCTGCGCCTGACCTCCACCAACCCTGAGGAGGGGGACGCCTCCCCCGAGAGCGCGGCGGAGACCGTCCTGGCCGTGCTGAGGGCCGTGCCCCTGCCGCTCATCGTGTACGGGAGCGGGCACGAGGAGAAGGACGCCAAGGTGCTGGAGCTGGTGGGGGAGAGGGCCAGGGGGGAGCGTCTGCTCTTGGGCCACGCCGAGGAGGGCGGATATAAATCGATCGCCGCCGCGGCCATGGCCAACGGGCACGCGGTCATCGGCTTCTCCAATCTGGACATCAACCTGGCCAAGCAGATCGTCATCCTGCTCACGGACTTCGGGGTGGGGAAGGGGGACATCGTCATAGACCCCCTCATGGCGGCATTGGGCATGGGACTGGAATACTCCTACTCGGTCAACGAGCGCATCCGCCTGGCGGCGTTGAGCGGTGACGGCATGCTGCAGGTGCCCATGATATGCGACTGCAGCTCGTCCTGGAAGGCCCGGGAGGCCACGGACGATATCCCCCAGGCCGGGGACACCTTGGAAAGGGGCGTGTGGTGGGAGGCCACCACGGCGCTGGCCGCCCTTCTCTCCGGGGCGGACCTGCTGGTGTTGGCCCATCCGGAGGCCATGGAGCTGGCCCGCCGGGCGGTCAAGGGGCTTCGGGGGGAGGCCTGATGCCCACCGCCATCGAGATCTTTAAGCATCTCCCCAAGAAGAACTGCGGGGAGTGCAAGTACCCCACCTGCCTGGCCTTCGCCATGCAGCTGGCCAACAACAAGGCCAAGCTGGAGGACTGCCCCTATCTCAGCGACGAGGGGCGCGCAGCCCTGGCCGGGTCCTCCGCGCCCCCCATACGCCTGGTGAGGGTGGGAGGGGGCGAGAACGCACTGGAGATGGGCGACGAGACGGAGCTGTACCGGCATGACAAGCGCTTCTTCCATCCCACGGCCTTCGCCCTGAGGGTGGCGGACGACCTGGACAGCGAGGGGTTGGAAGGGAGATTGGCCTACGCCCGTTCCCTGTGCTTCGAGCGCGTGGGTCAGGTGCTCAGGATGGACGCGGTGGAGGTGGAGTGCCGCTCCGGGGACCCGGAGAGGTTCGCCTCATTCGTGCGCACGGTGGCCGAGGCCATCGAATGGCCGTTGATGCTGCGTTGCGGCGACCCTGCGGTCATGTCGGCCGCCGTAGAGATGGTCAAGGACCGGAGGCCCTTGCTGCACGGCGCCTCCACAGCCAACCTGAAGGGGATGGCGGCTCTGGCCAAGGCCGCTGGATGTCCCCTGGTGGTGTGCGCCGCGGACCTGGAAGAGCTGGCGGATCTGGCGGCCTCTGCCCGCCAGGAGGGCGTCGAGGACCTGGTGCTGGACCCCCTGGCCACCAATCTCAAGGAGCTCCTGGAACGCTGCACCGTCATCCGGCGCAGCGCCATACGCAAGACCTTCCGGGGATTGGGATATCCCATATACCTGGGCATCCCGGAGGGTCGGGACGGCATGCTGATGGCCTCGACCGCGGTGATGAAATACGGGAGCCTGCTGTCGTTCGAGGGGCTGCCGGCGGCGAACGCGCTTCCCTTGATGGTGCTGCGGCAGAACATCTATACGGACCCCCAGGTCCCCATTCAGGTGAGGCCGGACCTCTACCCGGTCAACAATCCCGGGCCGGAGGCGCCGCTGCTGTTCACCACCAACTTCTCCCTGACCTACTTCACCGTGCTCTCGGACATAGAGAAGAGCAAGGTGCCTGTCTGGCTCCAGGTGGTGGACACCGAGGGGTTGTCGGTACTCACAGCCTACTCCGCGGGCAAGCTCACCGCCGGATCGGTCCAGGCGGCCCTCGAGGCCAGCGGTGCGCTCCAAAGGTCCAGCAAGGGGGTCCTGGTCATACCGGGCATGGTGGCCCGCATGAGCGTCAAGCTGAACGATGCCACCGGTCTGCACATCATCGTCGGTCCCAAGGAGTCCTCCGGGCTTCCAAAGTTCCTGAGGTCCTTGGAATAGGGCGGCTGGGCATACGGACAGGTGTGGTGCGGGGCATCTCATCCGATCTTTCCGGAACCGCAAAAAGCATTTTGAACCGTCTGGACCATGTCCATCCGTGCATCGACGTGGCGTTCTGGTCCTCCTTCTGACCTTTCTGTTACTGGCTGCGGGGACCGCCTCCGTAGGGGGGTCGGAGGTCCCGACGGACTTCCGCGCGGTACGGGAGGGCGGCCGCATACTCCTGTCCTGGCAGCCTCCATTGGAGGGAACGGTGCTGCATTACAACATTTACCGGGGCATGGAACCGGACAACCTCACCTTCTACGATTCCGTGGACGTCAACTACACCGCCGGCTACGACCTGGAGGTGCTGCGCGGGACGACGTACTATTACGCCATCAGCGCCAACTTCAGCAATGGGGAGGGGGCGAGGAGCGAGGTGGTGGAGGTGCCACCGCCCTCGGACGACCTGCCCGTCCTGGTCATGAGCGTGATACTGACGGTGACCGTGGTCACCCTCATTTTCGCTTACTGGAGGGGAAGAACTCCGCGATGAGGGTCCGTACCTCTTGGGCGAGGGACCCGTCCCCTGTGAGCGGAAGGCCCTCGAAGGAGGCCTGTCGTACACTTTCATCCTCGTGCAGGACCACGTGGTCCAGGTCGGTGACGGCCGCCAGTTCCCGGGCGCGGGCCTCCTCCCCGGGACGTAGGCCGTTGATCAGCAGGAACCTTCTCCTGACCTTCAACGATAGCTCGTCGGCCAGGTCCGAGAGGCGCTTGGCAGTGTTCACCCCCACCGGGGTGGGATCGGAGACCAGCAGGAGGAGGTCGATGTCCCTGGCCGTGCGCCTGGAAAGGTGCTCCATGCCCGCCTCGTTGTCGATGACCACGTGGTCGTACGAGCTCATCAGCCGGTCCACGAAAAGCCGCAGCAGGTCGTTCACGTAGCAATAGCAGCCCGGGCCCTCCGGCCTCCCCATGGTGAGGAGATCGAAGTCCTCCCCTTCCGCCAGGATCTGCCGCAG
>JAFGPG010000056.1 GCA_016926075.1 Methanomassiliicoccales archaeon | reverse complement strand
ATATCGTGGCGGGTTGAAGGTGGGCTCAGCCGGATTCGAACCGGCGACCTCCTGCGTGTGAAGCAGACGTCATAACCGCTAGACCATGAGCCCTTGGTAGGCGATGCAAACGGAAAGGGGATATAAATAGGTTTAGAGGTCCCCGCCCCTCACTCGCTGATGACCTGGGTGGCCCGGAACATGCCGTCGCTGAACATGAGCGAGAAGTACCCGGTCTTGTGATTGGTGGAGCGCAGCTTGACCGCCCTGATGCGCCTCTGCACGTCCGATTCCCCTATGCTCTGCAGCTTGAGGGATATGACCCCGTCCGCCAGATACCCCTCGTCGAACCGGCTGCCGTTCATATGGTCCGGGGCGGTCTCGGAGATGAGGAAGGAGGTCACGCCCATGCCCCTCAGCCACATGAAGAGGTAGAACAGGTCGTTGCGCCGGTCGTTGTTCAGCTGGGCGGCCATCTCCAAAACGTCAAGGGAATCGAGCACCAGGATGTCGAAGCCCTGGTCCTTCTTGACCGTCTCCGCGTACATCTTGAAGACCTGCAGCCACGATCCCTTGGCCATCATCTCGGTGACGTTCTTGCGTATGGTGGCCAGGTCAAGGATGTAGACCTTCTCCTGCACCTCCGGGTCGTTCATGCCCATGAACTCCATCTGTTGCAGCAGGTTCTCCTTGCTCTGTTCCAGGGTCATGTACACGCTGCGGATACCGTTCTGCCTCGCGTTGTGGTACAGTATGCTGTAGCAGAGCGAGGATTTCATTGTGCCCGGGGTGCCAGTGATAAGGATCACATGCCCTTTGGGAACCCCGCCCTGGATGTACTCGTCGAAGTTGTGTATGTGGGTCTTCACTCTATCGATGCTAATGTACATCCCTTCCGGCGAATAATTGCATTAACGGGTATATAATACCGTTTTTGTTATTAAATTTATGATTTGATTATCGCTCAGAAGGGCTGATTGGCCAAGGGCAGGGCGAGGTTGAACTCCTTGCCATCGTGGAACATGCTGTAATAACGTGTGTCGACGTTGGTCCCGCGCATCTTGACGCATCTTACCCAGCGTTGCACCCGCGAGTCGCTCATCTCCCTCATCAGCAGTTCCATGATGCCGTCGGACAGGTACGCCTCCCCCTGATCGCTCTCCTCCCAATCGGTGGACGTGTTCTCGGAGATGACCAGCACGGTGATGCCCAGTGATTTGAACCAATCGAAGAGGTCCTTGAGGTCCTGACGGTCGAAGCGGTGCTCGGTGACCGCCCGGAAGGACTCCAGGGAGTCCAGGACGAAGACCTTGAAGTTCATCTCCCTCTGCATTTTCTGGACGTAGCCCAGCAACAGCTGGCGCCAGTTCCCCTCCTCCTCGAACATCTCCTTCCTCAGGTCCCTGAGGTCCGCCACCTTGAGTCTCCCTTCCGCTTGGGCCAGGGGCATGCCCATCTTCTCCATCTGTCGCAGGATGGAGCCTCCGCTCTGCTCCAGCGAGAGGTAAAGCCCCGGTAGCCGGTCCTTCACCGCCGAGCGGTAGAGGATGGTGAAGGCCAGGGTGCTCTTCATGGTGCCCGGGGCGCCGTTGAAGAGCACGGTATGACCTTGCGGTATCCCGCCGCCCAGAATGTCGTCCAGCTTCCCGATGTTCGTCCTCAGCACCCCTGGGTCCGTCACCTCCGGTAATCTCCCTACCTGCGACTGGAGCTCCTGGAAGATCTCCTCGCTTATTCGTGCTAGCTCGCTTTGGTCCAGCTCGGGCGGGGAAGGCGGCCCCCCTTCCAGCATATCCGCCCTCAGCTGCGCCTCCTGCAACAGGGATTCCTTTTCCTCCAGCTGATGCTGCAATGCCTCGATCTCCGGTTCGAACTGCCGAACGAGCTCATCCCTCACCTTCTGTCTCAGCTCGTCCATGTCATAGGAAAGGTCGGACGCCTCCTCCTTCCCACCGCTCTCCAACGCCGCCGTTCGCTCCTCTAGCTCCTCGGACCTAGCGTTCAGCATGCGCTCCCTTTCCCGCAGAATCCTCTCCCGTCTGTCCAGCTCGTCGATCCTCATCTGAAGGGAGCTGTCCGGTCTGCTGACCGGTATGGTCTCCACGGAACGGAGGCGGACCCTGGAACATTCCTCGACCTTGCTACGGTTCAGATCGATGGAGGTGAGCTCCATTTGGACCGGTTGGTTGGGGGTCTTGGTCCTAAGATTCTCCCCGCATCGGCCGCACTGAAGGTCCCCCGGATGTATGCCGAAACCGCATCGCGGGCACTCGAACTTGCTAGGTGGGGACATCACATCACTCACTGATCACTCTGGTCACCTGGAAACGACCGTTGTTGAACAGAAGGGAGTAGTATGAGGGGTCGTGGTTGGTCTCCCTCATCTTCACGCAACGTATGCGTCTCTGCATCTCCACGTCCCGTATGACCTGCATCTTGAGGGTGATGATTCCGTCGGAGAGATATCCCTCGTCGAACTTGCCCTCTATGAGCCGTTCGGAAGAGCTCTCGGATATGAGGAACACCGTGGCCCCCAGATCCCTCAACCATTCGAAGAGATAGAAGAGGTCCGTGCGGCGGTTACGTATCTCGGCCATGGTCTCCAATACCTCCATGGAGTCGATGACCAGTAGGTCGAAGTCAAGGTTCTGTTTGAGATTGGCGAGATAGGTCTTGAAGACGTGCAGCCAGGAGCTACCTCCAGCGATCTCCTTGAGCTTCTTGCGTATGATGGCCAGGTCCAGCACGTGTAGTTTGTCCTTGACCTTCTCGCTGTCCATGCCCATCTTCTCCATCTGTCGCAGTAGGCTCTCCCGGCTCTGTTCCAGGGTCACGTAGACGGAGGTGCGGTCGTGCTCCACGGCGTGATTGTATAGCATATAATAGGAGATGGAGGATTTCATGGTCCCCGGCGTGCCGGCCACCAGCACCACGTGCCCTTGGGGTATGCCCCCTTCCAATATCCTGTCGAAGCCTTCGATGAACGTTCTCAACCTGCCATCGTCCGATTCCATACTACTTCCCCCGTGCCTCGCGGCAGAACGTGGTCCAATACCCTTACCGTGTATTAAAATCTCTTAGCGTAGGTCAGATCCCGCGAACGGTGACCTTGCGTACGTACTTCCGGGCGGTCTCTGCCATGCTCAATATTTCCCCCTCGCTGTAGGGGGCGATCTGTCCCAGCTTACGGTCCAGGGTGCGGTCGTTCCTGAACTGTTGAAGGACGTACTTCTTGGCCCCACCGATGAAGGAGGCCATGCGCTCGATGTCCCCCGCCCTCAGGTAGTGGGGGACCACCGTGGTCCGGAACTCGTAGTCCACCTCGCTCGTCATCAACAGATGGATGGAACGCTTGATGGCCTCCAGGTCCACCTCCGTACCGCACACCTGGCTGTACTGACCGTCCAGCGGACCCTTGAGGTCCATGGCCACTGAGTCCAGCAGGCCGGCCCTCAACAGATCTTCCATCAGATCCGGGTTCGTCCCGTTCGTGTCCAGCTTGACCTTGAGGCCCAGGGCTCTGACCTTCCTTATGAGGTCGGGGAGGTCCTCGTTCAGGGTCGGCTCCCCGCCAGTGATGACCACCCCGTCCAGGAAGTCGTTGTTCTCCGATAGGTACTCGCTCACCAGCTCCCAGGGTATCTCCTCCACCTGTGCGGTCACGGAGATGAGGTCCGGGTTGTGGCAGAAAGGGCAGCGCAGGTTGCATCCCTGCAGGTATATGGTGGTGGCCACCATGCCGTCCCAGTCCAGCAGGGAGGTCTTGGCGAACCCGACTATCCTGGCTCTCATCATCCCGGGCATTGGAAGCAGCCTCTATTAAGAATATCCCTCATCGTATGCTCAATCGTCCTTGATGTCCACGATGTTCCCTTGTATCTTGGCCTTCATATGGCCGCCGGGACCGCCCCTCTCCTCCCGGGCCTTGTCCACGCACTCCTCGTTCTCGCAGCAGAATGCGGCGAAGACGAACTGCTTGGCGGGGCGGCCGCAGAACTGGCACTTGTGCTTCTTGAAGTCCATGGACCGTTCAGAAGGAGGGTATGATAATAACCTTTTCGAAACCATGAATAATGGGGACGATGTACCTCATCCGGTGGAGAGATGGCATACTGCTCCAGATGCGGGAATCTGGTGAGGGAGGGCGCGCGGTTCTGTGATCGCTGTGGGGCATCCTTGAGCGTCGGATATCAGGGAGCGTTGCCTACCGGACCAACGGCCACTACCACGTACGACTGGGGCCCCCAATGCAAGGACACTTGCATAGCGGTCATCCTGTCCATCCTGCTGCCGGGATTGGGTCAGATATACGTGGGGCGTGTCCTTAGGGGCGTGCTCATCCTCCTTCTGATGCCTTTGTTCTATGCGATGTTGGCCTTACCAATGTATCTTGTCGTGACCGCCGGTGACCTCGATGGCACCCTAATAGGGAATGTGGTCATCATGGTCGTGGCGGTGATCGTATACATCTGGCAGATCGTGGACGCCCACAGAGTGGCCGAGGAGCACAACCGGCGGGGCCTTCCCGGCCTTCATTGATCACTCCACGATGTGCATTGAGAGGTGCACGGCGGGGACGGAGTGGGTCAAGGCCCCCATGGAGATGATGTCCGCATAATGGGCGTAGTCCAGGGCGCTGTCGGGTGTGATGCCGCCGCTCACCTCCACCAGGACCCTCTGGTCGACGGCCTTGATGGCCAGGTAGCATTCCCTGGCCTGTGGAGGGGTCATGTTGTCCAGCAATATCACGTCTGCCCCCGCCCTCGCCGCCTCCTGGGCCTGCTCAAGGGACTCCACCTCCACCTCCACCTTCTTGGCGAAGGAGTAGGATTGCGCCCTGCGCACTGCGCGGAAGACGCTTCCAACCACCGTCAGGTGGTTGTCCTTGATAAGGAAGGCGTCATCGAGCCTGAATCGGTGGGGGTCCCCACCTCCCAATCGGACCGCCCTCTTCTCGAAGCGTCGGAATCCGGGGGTGGTCTTCCTGGTGGCGGCGATGACCAGGTTCGGATTGGCCTTCCGGCAGGAGTCGACCGCCTGGCGGGTCTGTGTGGCGATGCCGCTCATGCGCATGAGGAAGTTCAACGCCAGCCGCTCGCCGGCCAGCATCCCCTTCCAGGGGCCGCGGACCTCCATGACCTCTTGTCCCTCGGTCATCTTCTGACCGTCATCGAGCATCGGCCGGCAGGTACAGCCTGTGCGCCTGAAGACCTCGACCGCCTCCTCGACCCCGGCCAGGACACCGTCCTGACCGGCGGTGATGATCGCCCGCCCTTCCCGGTCGTCCACCAAGGCCAGGGAGGTGATGTCGCCCTCCCCAAGGTCCTCCTGAAGATAAAGGTCGATGAGGTCCATGCCCCTCAATTACCCTGGACGGATATGAAAGCTACCGTCACAGCTCGAAGTCCTCGCCGCTCATGGGCATGAGCACCTCATAATCGCCTTCCAGGTCCTGCGCCAACTCCTCGCGATGCTCGGAGTGCATGAGGACGACCTTCTGTGGATGGCAACCCTCGATGAACTGCAGCAGCTCATCGTGGTCAGCATGGGCCGATAGGTCGAAGGTCATCAGTTCGCAGTTGACCTTGAACGCCCCTTTGGGCGTCTCCACCATCCCCTTGTCCAGAAGCAGGCGCCCATTGGAGTTCTCGGCCTGGTAGCCGACCAGCATGACCGCGCTCTTGGCGTTGTCCTTCTGGTCCTCCAGATAGTGGAGCACTGGTCCCCCGTCCAGCATGCCGCTGGTGGTGATGATGACCTGCCCTCGCTTGGCCTTGTCCCGGGCGGAGGAGGTGCGGACCGGGTTGAACCGGCGCTTGGCCGCCTTGAACTCCTTGATGTTGCGCAGGAAATCGGGGTGGTCGGTATAGTACCCGTTGACCGTCTTTCCCATACCGTCCACCCACATGTCGTACGGGAGGTCCTTGAGGATGAGCATGACCTCCTGCATCCGCCCCACGGCGAAACAGGGTATGATGGCTGTGCCCCCCCTCTCCACCACCTCGCGCACCCTCTGCACCAGCAGGGCCTCGGTCTTGGGCCGGGGCGGGTGGTTCCTTCCAGCGTAGGTGGCCTCGATCACCAGATTATCGCACTGGATGGGCCTGGCACCGTAGGTCAGGCGGGTGTTCTCGGTGTGCAGGTCCCCGGTGAAAAGGGTGGTATTGTGCCCCTTGATCTCATACATCTGGGCCCCGGGAATGTGTCCGGCTGGATGGGCTACGATCTCCAGACCCGCTATAGGCAGCGTCTCCCCCATGGTGAAGGAGCGATAGTTCTGCCAGGTCCTCTTGACATCCGAGTCGGTATAGCCCAGGATACCATCGTACCCCTGGGCCTTGGCGATCTTGATGGAATCGAAGAAGAGCAGCGAGGCCACATCCATGGTCAGGTCGTTGCAGTAAACGTCGCAATCGAACTGCTGTACCAGCCTAGGCACCGCTCCGCTGTGGTCCAAGTGGGAATGGGTGATGAAAACGCCCTCCACCTCCGGGGAGGGCATGGGAAACTCCGGCGGCTCCTTCTTGATGAGACGAAGGCCGTACTCGAACATGATGTTGACGCCCTGGTTCTCCACAAGCATTCCCAGCTTGCCCACGATCTCGGCGCCTCCTAAGAACTTGATCTTCATTTTATTACCTCTTGCTTATCGTGATTGGTGTGACCCGGTCATTCGCCCAGGAGCTGTACGACGAGCTCGCGCTGTCTCCCCTGGACGTCCAGTTCCAGCAGTACCACCTGCTGCCACGTCCCCCTTTCTAGCCTTCCCTGGTCGAAGGGCAGGGAGACCGAGGTCCCGAGGAAGGCCGATCTCACGTGCGAGTGACCGTTCCCGTCCCCCCAGCGTAGGTGATGCTGGTATTCGATGTCGGCAGGGAACGTGCGTTCCAGGGCATCGGCCAGGTCCTTTCTCAACCCCGGTTCGTTCTCTATGGTGACCAGCGCAGCGGTGGAATGGGGCACGAACACCAGGGCCATCCCTTGGTCCATACCGGAGGACCGGACCGTCTCCTCGACCAACGATGTCACGTCCACGATGTCCCCCGGGCCCTTTGTCCCTATGCTGACCTTTCTGCGGTATGTTCCCATCTGCTCGTTCAGGCTACTTCAATTCAATATAAACCATTTTTGGTTTGGGCCCTCCTT
>JAFGPG010000055.1 GCA_016926075.1 Methanomassiliicoccales archaeon | reverse complement strand
TCAGACCCTCTCCACCACGATCATGGCATGGTCCCTCTCGTAAGGTTCCAACCTCATCACCTCCGCGATGCGGAACCCCTCCCTCCTCAACAGACCCGAGCTCTCCTGAAAGACCTCCCCGGGTTCCCTGGCCACGTCCTCAGAGCGGGACTTGACCGCCAGCATCCCCCATCGCGCCGAGAACCTCCTCATGGCCCGGGAGAAGATGAGGGCCTGGTTCTTCTGCGCCACATCCTGATAGACCAGGTCCACCCGCTCCACCAGGAAGGCCAGGTCGTCCGCTCGGGTGGCGTCCCCCATGATCGGTACCATGTTCGGACGGCCCTCGCACACTCCCACCAGGTCGCGGAAGGAACGAGGGGAGATCTCCACGCAGTAGACCCGCCCCTCGGGCACCAGGTCCGAGACGTGACTAGACGTGGTCCCGGTGGAAGCGCCCAGGTACAGCACGTGCGAGGAGGGCAGGAAGGGGAAGAACCTCCCGCCTTTCTTCAGGTAGGCCGCAAGCTTGCTGCGCTCAGGCACCCATTCCCGGTATTCCACATCATCCTGGGAGAATAGCCGCTCCCCGTAGACCCGACGCCCCGGGGTCAGGTTGCGGGTAAGCAGGAGCTCACCGTACCTGAACACCCCCGGGAGTTCCGTGGCCTCCACGGGCGGTCTGAACTGTCCCATGCCCTAGCCATCACGGACAAGTTATTAAGCGTTTAAGGGAATGATGCCATGTGGCGGGGGCGGACGAGGCCAAGCGGATCGAGGAGCTCACCGAGCGCATCGCTCAACTGGAGGAGGCTATCCGCCAGGTGTCCGTGCCCTACGCCGAGCTGGTCGCACAGCTCTCCAATTTCCAGGAGACGGTGGGCAAGTACTTCCGTCTCATGGACCTCTACCAGAGGTACGGGGTGGTCTCCGTGGACACCATACTACCGGAGGTCAAGGACCCCATCTCCAAGGACATACTCCGCATCCTGCTGGACCGTCCAGGCCTGAACATATCGCAGCTGACCGAGGAGCTCAAGGGCCGTAGGGGCAGCTCGTCCAGGCGCATAGTCCGGGATAAGCTGGGGGAACTGGCCAAGATGGACCTGGTGGTGGAGGAGGCGACAAGGAACGAGAAGACCTACCGCCTATCGGAGGAGGTGGTCAGGAAGTGGTCACAGGTGCTCGGCCTCTCCAAGTAGGGTGACCATCCATACGAAGATGCATGAGAACATCAAGGCAGGAAAAGAACAGGGTCGAGATGCAGAGACAGGTGTACATGGCGATGATGAACAGGTGAGAAAGATGACGAACAAAGATATGCCGGATGCGGAACAGTTGAGGGACATATTCACCGTGCTCTCCGAGCACGTGCCGAAGCTGCTTGACAGTGTGACCAAGGTGCTTTACGGTGCCCAGGAGGGAACCAAGTTCGGGGAGTCGGTGGCCGCCTTCTACAAGGCCCTGCGTGACGCGGGGATGAGCAATGAGCAGGCCTTCGAGCTGACCAAGGACTACATGTCCAACCTCAGCCTGGGCGGGATGCTCAAGAACGTGGTCAGCGGGGCCAGCAAGCACGAGCATGAGCACTGAGGACGCCAACATGGCAAAGAACAAGGTCGAAAGCGAACGTCAGGCCATAGTGTACGTTGCCGCCATGGTCCCCTCCCTGCTGTGGCACCTGGGGTGGGCCTACCTGCGCATGAGGAGGAGGGCCAACCGAGAGGGCCGCTTCTTCTATCGGGCGCTGGTCAAGGAAGGGGTACCCCGGGAGGTGGCCGCCGAGCTGGCCAACGAATACTCCTCGAGCATATCCCTGACCAGATTCATCAGGGAAGGCTTCAGCCGCCTCACTTCCTGAAGAGGTACTCGGCGATACCGAAGCCCTCCTCGTCCTCCTCGTCGTCGATGCGGTAGCGGGCCAAGGTCTCGAACATGATGGAACCGCGATCGCCCTCCCCCTTGAACTCCATGACCGCCTTCTTCTTGATCTCCCCCTTCACCCCGTAGACCACGCCATCCTTATCGTACATGGCCATGTAAAGGGTGTTGGGGCTGCCGTCGGCGTCGTACTCGGTCACCATGTCCACCTTGACGATGGGAAGGTTCTCCCCGTCCAAGTATAGGAACCCGGCGTCAACGTCCCCCTTGTCCATGAACAGCTTGGTGATGTTGAAACCATAGCCCTCATTGAACTGGCAGGTGAGCCAGACCCAAGCTCGGGGAGCGGTCCAATCCCTCTCCCCCCAGGAGTGGTCCCTCTCCGCCAGGGCCTTGATGTAGTACTCCTTGTCTCCCACCCTCAACTGCCCCATCACCTTGCCCATCTGTTCCAGGTGCTCGGAGCACACCGCGGAGGCCAGGGCCTCCTTGTCCCCGCCCACGCACTGCCGGTAGTCGAACATGGGGTTGAGCCCCTCGAAGCGCAGGTCGAACCCGACGCTGACCATCCCCTCCTCTCCCTTCTGATGGATGGGCAGCTCGCCGTCGAACCTCAGGTTCCAGACCTTCTCGTCCTCCACCAGGGCGAAGCTCAGTCCCTTGACGCTCAGCTCGTCGCTGTCGAACTCCACGCTGTCCTTGGTGCCCACCAGGGAACCGTCGGGCATCATGAGGTAGCAGAAGAGCATCTTCTCGTTGCGGTTGGGCCTGATGCCCAGGCGCATGAAGCCGCAGATGTCGTTGCCACGGTCATAGAAGCTGAAATAGAAGCTCTCGTTCCAGTTCTTCTGTTCGCCGTGCTCGTGAATGATGTCTGTTTTCAATGGAATCATCCTTCCCTGATGTAGATCAGGCCCTCGTTACCGTCAAGGGTTATCCGCTGACCAGTAATGAAGATTTTCGTCGCCCCCTTGACCGCGGTGACCGCCGGGATGCCGTACTCCCTGGAGACCACCGCACCGTGCGAGAGTATGCCACCGGTCTCGGTGACCAGGCCAGCGATCTTGGAGAAGACCGCGGTCCAGCCAGGGTCGGTGTTGGAGGTGACGAGTATCTCCCCCTCACGCACCTCGGACAGCTGTTCTATGGACCCCACCACCCGCACCGGCCCCGAGGCCACCCCGGGACTGGCCGAGGTGCCCGTCAGCTGTGCCGTGTCCTCCACCACCTTCACGGTGTCGTCGAACTCCACTCTCCCCCTCAAGAACTTCGGCGGAAGCTCCCCCTTCCAGTCGACGAACTCCCTACGGCGCTCCGGTATCTTTGAGAGAACATCATCCCCCTTGCCCTTGGCCAGGTCGAATATCTCCTCCTTGGAGAGGAAGAAGATGTCCTCCTCCTGGGCGATCAGGCTCTTGGCCAGGAACCGGCGGGAGAACTCCATGTAGATGCGGCGCTCCCGGTAGAGGATGTGGTCCAGGTAATAGCGCTGGTTCTCGCGGAACATCAGATAGGTCTGGGCGAAGCCCATGATGAGACGGAACACAAGGGCCTTGAAGGCCCCCATCCTCAGCTCCCTCACCCGGGTCAGTATCTCCCTCTCCGTCTCCTCCCTTTCCGCCACCTTGCGTATCTCCAGCGCCTCGAGGTCCACCGGTGGCGAGGAGACCAGGGAGCGGACGATGTCCGCCACCAGTCGGGGGTCGTCGCCCCAGCGCGGGAAATAGATCTCCCGGGTGTGCGAGCGGTGACCGTAGTCCCGGATGAAGGAGTCGAAGGCGCCGGCATATGAGGAGAGCCGGGGATCGGAGCGCAGGGCGTCCAGGACCTCCGCGGAGCCCGACCCCAACACCTTCCCCCTGACGTACTCGTCGACCCTGGCCACGTCGGCCAGGTGGTTGAGCGCGATGTTGGTCTCGATGGTCTTGTTCCCCTTGAGCCCGCTGATGACCTTGGAGTACAGCACTCCCTTCTCATCCCCCAACCAGTCCTGCAGCCAGCGCTTCATGATCATGTTCATTCCGATGGAGTGTGCCACCATGCCGTAGCGTATGAGGCGGTAGTGCTTGACCAGCTGGTCCTCCATCTCCCAGACCAAGTCCTCCAGCCTTTCGTCCGGGACGGAGGTCAGGTCCCGGGCGTCGAAACCCTCGGCCCACTCCATGAACCTGGCCGCCCACCTCTTGTAGGCCTTGTCCGTCCTCAGGATCATGCCGTCCCGGTCCAGCACGGCGATCCTCAGTTCGGCCAGTACCCTTTTCACGGTCTTGGTATCGGCGTTGGCGATGCGGGCGTGGTCCTTCACCGGGAAATAGTTCAACAGTTCCTTGGTGCGAGAGAACTTGGGGTTATAGACCAGCATGCCCTCCAGCACCTCGGCGTTGAAGTAAACGTGCCCCTTGTGCATGCGCAGCAGTGGCTTGTTGGTCAGCTCGTGATACCCCATGATGGCGCTGCCCTCCCAGTTGACGTACTTGGTGAGCCAAGGACCCAGGATGGAGAAGAAGAGGGGGGATGTCACGTCCGCCCAGTACTCGTCGCCGTAACCGCGCGTCCACAGCGTGCGGTCGTCACCGATGGTGGTGATGGGCCTGGACTGCAGTAGATAGACCCGGTCCCCCTCCACCGCCCACTCGATGTCCTGCGGGGCGTTCATGTGCCTGTGCAGGCTCATACCCAGCTTGGCCACCAGCTCCACCTTCTCCGGGGTGAGCGAGGCCCGGTCCCTTTCCGCCTCCGGGACGTCCATCACCCTCTCTCCCTCCGGAGAGAGGAATACGGCCTGGGCCTTGCTGTTGATGGTCGATTCCTTGATCTCCCCGGTGAGTGGGTCGCAGACGAAGCGGTCAGGGGTCACCAGCCCGGAGGCGATGGACTCCCCCAGCCCCCAGCTGGACTCGATGATGATCCTCTCCTCCCCGGAGACCGGGTCGGAGGTGAACATGATGCCCGAGGAATCGGCGTCGACCATGCGCTGGACGATGACCGCAATCCCGGATCCCAGGTGTTCTATGCCGTTGACATACCGATATTCGATGGCCCGTTCGTTCCAATAGGAGGCCCAGCACTTCTTGACATGGTCGACCAGGCCCGAGCGGGTCACGTTGAGGTAGGTGTCCTGCTGCCCGGCGAAGGAGGCCTGCTGCAGGTCCTCGGCCACGGCCGAGGAGCGCACCGCCCACAACCCCTCCGGACCATATGCCCCGGTCTCATGCATCAACAACTCCGGCAGCTCCTCGCCCACCTCCCCGGAGAGCACCCATCCCCGTATGCTCTGGGCGCACTTGGCGACCTGTAAAGGGTCATCGTATGCCAAGGGGCGCAGGGCCTCCGCGATGCGCGGCCTCAGGCCGTTCCGCTCCAGGAAGTCCTCGTAGGCCTCGGTGGTGACCACCAACCCCTCCGGTACCGGGAATCCCGAGGATAACAGGTACATGAGGTTGCGGGCCTTCCCCCCTATCCCCTCCATATCACCTTCTCCAGATAATGAGATGACTTGTTCGCCCAAAGGATCCCTCTGCCCGGTGGGGCGGTAAGGCAACGCCTTCCCCCCTTTTTACCGTTTCCACCGGCGCAATTATGAATAACCCCCCGTCAATATCCACGATGATGAAAGAGACCCTGGAATGGCTGGCCGAGGAAGTGGCCGGCGAGGTCGAGAGGGGATGCGCCTTCCGGGAGAGGGCGGCCGAGGTGGGAATGGGGGCGGACGGCACCCCCACCTGCCGCATAGACCAGGTGGCCGAGGAGGCCGTTCTCAGGATGATGGACGAGAGGAAGGTGCCCCTCAACGTGCTCAGCGAGGAGGCCGGGTTCATCGACCGGGGCTTCGAGCGGACCCTGGTCATGGACCCGGTGGACGGCACCTACAACGCCCTGATGGGCATTCCTTTCTACAGCGTCTCTCTGGCCGTGTGCACCGAGAGCATGAACGATGCCTCTCACGGTCTGGTGCGCAACCTGGTCACAGGGGACCTCTTCTACGCGGAAAGGGGAAGGGGTGCCACATGGAACGGCCGGAGCATCAGGGTGCGTCCCTTCGACCAGCAGAACTCGGTGCTCATGATCTACCTGGGCAAGTACGCATCCCCCTCCTGCAACGGTGTGGTTCGGCGGGCCCGCCGCACTCGGTCACTGGGCTGCTCCTCCCTGGAGATGTGCGTGGTGGCCGCCGGGCTGGCCGATGGTTATTACATGAACTCCGATGTCTATGAGAGGTCCCTGCGGGTGGTGGACATCGCGGCCAGCGCCCTGATCCTCCGCGAGGCCGGGGGAGAGCTCTTCGACCCGCAGGGGGAGGTGCTGGACCTGGCCTTGGACCTCAGGTCCCGGTCCAACTGCCTGGCCGTAGGCGACACGGCCACATTGAGGTGGGTGCAATGAGGTTCGGAATGAGCGTCAACATGAACATACCCGATGCCCCGCGCATCGCAAAGAGGGCCCTGGAGCTTCTCAAGGGGCATGAGGTGCTGCTGGAGAACGATATGGCCGATAGGTTCAAGGTCCCCGGGCATCGCCTCGAGGACATGGACGTGGACATGATGGTCACCGTGGGCGGTGACGGCACCATACTGCGGGCGCTGCAGCACAGCAAGGCACCCATCTTCGGCATCAACGCCGGTGACCTGGGATTCCTCACCGTGGTCTCCGAGGAGGAGATGGAGGAGGGCATCGACAACCTGGTGAACGGGCACTACGACCTTGAGGAGCGCACCAAGCTGCAGACCACCGTGGGCGGGATACGGATGTACGAGGCCATGAACGAGACGGTGGTGCACACCGCTCACGTAGCCAAGATACGGCATTTCCAGGTCTTCGTGGACGGGGAGATGGCGGTGAACGTCCGGGCCGACGGCATCGTGGTGGCCACCCCCACCGGCTCCACCTGCTACGCCATGAGCCTCGGCGCGCCACTTGTCGATCCCCGGGTGGAGGCGTTGGTCATCGCTCCCATGGCCCCCTTCAAGTTCGCCGCCCGCCCGGTGGTGGTACCGGCCAGCAGCCGCATTGCCCTGCAGGTCCTGAGGCCCAAGGAGTGCGTGGTGGTGGTCGATGGGCAACAGGAGATGCTCATGGCCGGCAACGAGACGGTGGAGTTTTACGCCTCGCCGGACAAGGCGCGCTTCGTCACCTTCGGCAAGGGTTTCTATGCCCGTACCCGGGAGAAGCTGATGGGGACGTTATGCTAGGCAGGATCAAGGGCATCGACCGTGCCCTGCTGAGCATGATCAACCGCGCGGCGCGGGACAGCCTTCCCAACGAGTTCCTGGCCATGCTGAGGGCCGAGGAAGGGGTGGTGCAGGAGCTCCTCCTGCTCCCAGGTACGCTACAGGGTGAGGACTCCGCCCTTCTCAGCCTGCACATGATGCCCATCGACTACACCGTGGTGGGCACCGTGCATTCCCACCCCGGTCACAGCAACCGCCCCTCCCGTCAGGACCTGGAGTTCTTCCGCAGGTACGGGCGCGTGCACATCATCACCTGCCTGCCCTTCAACGAAAGGAGCTGGAAGGCCTACGATCACCAAGGTCGGCCGATCGACCTGCCCATCGTGGACCTCTAGAAGACCTTGCTGTACGGGCCGATGTTCCCCCTGGCCCGGGCCCCCATGCCGATGACCGTCCCTTCCCAGACCACCGTTCCGGGCTCGATCATGGCATTGATGCCGGTCTTCACATCGTCCCCCATGATGACCCCCATCTTGCGCCGGCCGGAGCTGAGCGCCCGTCCCTTGATGGAGACCCGCACCAGGCGATCATCGAAGCGCAGGTTGGCCACCTTGGTCCCCGATCCCAGGTTGCACCGCTCCCCTATGACGCTGTCCCCCACATAGTTATGGTGAGGTATGCAGGTCCCCCGCATGACGATGGAGTTCTTGATCTCCACGGCGTTGCCCACCCTCACCCCCTCCCCCAGACAGGTGAAGGGGCGCAGATAGCAGTTAGGGCCGATGTCGCATCCCTTGGAGATGTATACCGGTCCTTCCACGTAGGCGCCGCTGCGCACCAGGGCACCCTCCTCCACCACCACCTGGCCCTTGAGGACGGCCCCCTCCTCCACCGTTCCCCGAATGTCCCTCTGCACCCGTGCCATGAGGAACTCGTTCGCCCGCAGCAGCTCCCAGGGGTACCCCACGTCCATCCATTCCCCCGCGATGCGCCTCACCAGGACCTCTGTTTCCGCGGCCATCATGTTCAGGGTGTCCGTGAACTCGAACTCCCCCCGTGGCGACCTCTCGGTCCTGCGAATGTACGTGAACACCTCGGGGGTCAGGCCGAACAGGCCCCCGTTGACCAGGTCGGAAGGGGGATGGATGGGCTTCTCCATGATGCGAAGAAGACGGCCCTCCCTCTCCTCCACCACCCCGAAGCGTTTCGGTTCGGCGACTTGCACCACGCCCATGAAGGGGGCGCGGTCCCTCTGGAAGGCGGAGACCATCTCCCCCACCGCCTCCGGGGCCATGACCACGTCCCCGTTGACACAGACGAAGTCATCGTCCATCTCCCCCTCCGCCACCCCTATGGCGTTGGCGGTGCCCAGCCTCTCCTTCTGCTCCAGATAGGTAAGCTCCACCCCCAGCTCATGACCGTCCCCGAAGAACTCCTTGACCCGGTTGCTCTTCCATCCCACCAGTATGCACTGCTCCCGGACCCCGGCATCCCGGAGGGAGTGGACCAGATGGAGCAGGTATGGCCTTCCGGCCAAGGTCAGCAGCGGTTTCGGTATGTTGCTGGTCAAAGGTCTCAGGCGGGTGCCTTCCCCGGCGGCGAGGATGAGGGCCTTCATGTCTCTACTTCCACCTGTCAATGGGCGCCGCCTAATAAATTAATGACCCAAGGCCCTCTTGACCCTGGAGCGGGCCATCCCCAGTATGGCCTCCAGGTCCTCCCTTTCCCGGGCCTCCGCGGTCACGCGCACCTTAGGCTCGGTGCCGGAGAGGCGCACCAGCATCCAACCATGGCCCAGGTCCACTCGGAACCCATCGATCGTGCTCAGCTCCCCCTCCACCGAACGCATCTCCTCATCCAGCCTGCCCGTCACCCTTTCTCGCTCCCCGGCATCGAAGGAGATGGAGAAACGGGCCGAGGGATAGCTGGGGAGGCCGTCCACCATGTCCGCCAACCGCCTATTTTCCAGAAGCTGCAGCAGTCGGGCCCCGGCCAGCATGCCATCGGGGCAGTAGCTCACCGCAGGGAAGATGAAGGTACCGGAGGGCTCCCCCCCGAATGACGAGCCGCTCTCCTTGAGGGCTTCGGAGACGAACATGTCCCCCACCTTGGTGCGCAGCAAGGGCCGACCCACGATGTCGTCCAGGACCATGGAGGCGTCCACCGGTGCCACCATATCCTTCACCCCCAGCAGGGAGGCGAAGAGGGCCAGCAGGCGGTCCCCGCTGACGTACCTCCCCCTCTCGTCCACGGCCACCATGCGGTCCCCGTCCCCGTCGTGGGCGATGCCCATCGTTTTCCGGGACCGGCACAGACCAATAAGCTGGGCCAGGTTCTCCTCGGAGGGCTCGGAGGGGCGCCCCGGGAAACGGCCATCCGGGCGGTCGTTGAGGGGGAGCACCTCGCAGCCCAGCTCCCGGAACAGGCGAGGGCTCACCGGCCCGGTGGCCCCGCATCCGCAGTCCAGCACGAGGGAGCGTTGTACTGTCCCCACCACCCCCTCGATGACCTGCAGATACTCATCGATGGCCCCCTCCCAGGACCGCTCCTGGGACATGGCGTCCCATTCCGCCCTCCTCCCACCCTCGACGATGAGCTCCTCCACCTCCTTGACCTGCCGGGCATCGAAGGCGCTGCCGTCCGGGTTCCACATCTTCACCCCGTTGTACGGCGGTGGGTTGTGGGAGGCGGTCACCATGAGGCCGCAGTCGAAATGGGAGGCGGCGAGGGCCAGGGTGGGTGTGGGTATCATTCCCGCCCGGTAAGGTTCCGCCCCCGCCTCGATGAGACCGGCGATGAGGGAGCTCATCAGCATGTCGCCGCTGGTCCGGGGGTCCTTTCCCAGTACAACTCTGTCAGCCACGCTCCCCACCGCCCTGCCGATGCGCAGGCCGAGCTCGGCGTCGATCTCCTTGCCCACCAGACCCCGGATGCCGGAAGAGCCGAAAAGACCCATAATGATCGACCGGTTATCCCGGGGGAGGCATTTAACCTTGACCCTTCCAGTCATGGCCAGTGTTCGAGCCAGCACCACCTCATGAGAAATGAGGAGGCTATGAACGTCTGGGTACCTCAGGTCTTAACAGGCTTTAGTATATAAATCAATCAGTGCTGGAATTTGTCCTTTATGCGATAAATATTATATATACAATATTTCCTTTACTTACTGGATAACAGGCCAGATTGGTCGATTATCGCGGAGGTATTCCATGGTGATGGAGAAAATCAGCTTAGCAAAGGCCAAGGACATCGCGAAGAAGAAAGGGCTCAAGCCCGGTCGCGTGAAGGGCACTAATGGGATCCAATTCACGAAGGGCAACAATGCCAGGCTCGAGATCGTATCCTGGGATGAGTTCGAGAAGACCTTGGGAAAAAGGGGTCTCGCGGTGTACGAGAGCGGCGGCTGGATGAAGATAATGAAGAAGTAGGTCCTCTCTGGCCCGTTCAAACCATTTCCGGTCCTTTTCTCATACCTCGGCGCGTTCCAGTATTACCTTCAGGTCCTTGCCGAAGGCCTTTCGGAAGGCCTTGCGGTCCTCCTCCAGACGCCACATCTCAAGCTGGGGGTCCCCCCCGGCGGTGACGATGAGGCGTACCGAACGCTTGGTCACCTTGCTGAAACGCACGCTACGCACCAGGTTGCTGTGCGAACGGTCCAGGCTCTCGGCCATGCGCAGGAGGGTGGAAAGGCGGATAACCGCCAGGCGGTCCATCTCGTCCAGTTCGCGCAGGTCCACCGAGCGTACCTTGGGGGTACGCTTGCGATGATACTTGGCCAGGTTGGCCATGATCAGCACCTCCCTGGCCGAGAAGCCGAGCAGCTCGGCGTGGGATATGATGTAATGGGAGTGCAGATGATGGTCGTTGAAGGAGATGAAGTCCCCCACGTCGTGCAGGAAGGCGGCGTGGCGCAGTAGCTCCCTCTCGTTCTTCCCGAAGGTATGAAGTCCCTTCTTCCCGGCGCTATCGAAGAGCTCCAGGGCTATGATGACCACCCGGCGGGCGTGCTCCTCGTCCACCGAACAGGCCCGGCCCAGCTGGACCACGCTGCGCTCCCGTACCGACAGCTCCCGAAGGCCCGGGAACTCCTCCTGCTTCTCAAGGTAGTCCATGAGCATGCCGTC
>JAFGPG010000054.1 GCA_016926075.1 Methanomassiliicoccales archaeon | reverse complement strand
CTCCTAAGGGACCGCAGGGTGGAGGACGTATACGTGGACGCCCCCTGTCAAAGGACCCGGGCCTATCTGACCCTGAACCGTTCCGGTCCTGGGCACATCTTCGGTCGCTGCGAGACCAACCTGATCGTCACCGAGGCCGAGATGAACGGGCTGATCAGCAGGCTGAAGTATCGTTCCGGGCGCCCCTTCTCCCGTTCCAATCCGGTACTGGAGACGGACCTGGGGGAAAGCGGGGTGAGGGCGACCGCTCTCCACCCTCCATTGAGCCCGGATGGTCTGGCCTTGGCCCTGCGTCGCCGTTCGGAGGTGCCCTGGACCTTGCCACGCCTGGCCAGCCATGAGGCGCTGGACGAGGTGGCCGCCGGCCTGCTCTCCTTCCTGGTGGACGGCAGGGCCTCCATACTGGTATGCGGGGCCCGTGGTTCCGGCAAATCCTCCCTGCTCTCCGCCCTGCTCTTCGAGTTCCCCTTGGACCAGAGGATACTGGTCATCGAGGACACCCGGGAGGTGCCAGTGCAGGCGCTGCAATCGCTGGGATACAAGGTGCAGTCACTGTTAGTGGAACCCATTGCGGGTCTGGGGAGGGAGGAGGCCGCCGAGGAGGCCTTGCGGGTCTCCCTGCGGCTGGGGGAATCGGCCATCGTGGTGGGTGAGGTCAGGGGCCGCGAGGCCATGACGCTTTACGAGAGCATGCGCACCGGTAAATCGGGGTCCTCTGTCCTGGGCACCATTCACGGCAACGGAGCAAAGGAGGTGCACGACCGAGTGGTGAACGAGCTGGGCATCCCCGCCGCATCCTTCGCCTCCACGGATGTCATCGTGACCATGGGGCTCATACGTCCTGGGGGAGGGTTGGGGCAGGTGCGCCGGGTCACCGAGGTGGCGGAGGTGGTGAGGACCCCCCAAGGTTTGGAATTTTTGCCCATGCTCACCTATGATGGCGCCTACCACTTGAGCGAGAGGCGCATGCCCCTGGTGGAGCGCATCTCCTCCGGATGGGGGATGGGCTACGAGCAGGGGCTGCGCAACCTTCACCGACGCATAGAGCTGCGCCGTAGGCTTATGGAGCTGGGGTCGTCGGACCCTGGACTGCTATCCCCTTCTGCGGTGCTCTCCATCAACCAGCTCCTGTGGCAAAGCGCCTCGGAGGAGGGGATGGAGGTCCAGGACCTCGTCCCCTCGATCCGAAGGAGGTGAGGAGCTTGGCATATCGAAAGGGCTGGCCGTTACTGCACGATCGCGTACCGGCCGGTTTCGTCAGGATGTTCGGGGTGAGGGTCGACCCGGGGATGCTGGAGATGATGTTTCGCAGGGGCAGGAGCATGGAGGAGCAATACCTGCTGGCCTTCAACGCCCTGCTGTGGGGCATCGTCCTCCTCCTTCCTCTGACCGTGGCCATCCTAATATTCTTCCCTTACCCCTATAGACTGTTCTCCGTGGGCCTGACGAGCGCTATGATCGCCTTTCCGACATGGGTGGCCAGTGCTCCTTTGCGCCTATACCGGCAGGAGCAGCGCTCCTTCCTGGTGGACTCGCCGGCCGTGATCGGGGCCATGACCATGGGCATGAACCGCCAGCCCTCACTGGAGAAGGCGCTGGAACTGGCCTCGAGGTCCGGAAAGGGCGCCCTGCATTCCTCGCTTTCCCTGGTGGTATGGAGGGGCTTGACCGGGGAGATGGAGGACCTGCGCAAGGCCCTGTGCACATGGACGACCCGATTGGACCACATGAACGAGGGGCTGCGTCGATCGCTGAGCCTGATCATGGCCGCCGAGGAGGAGGCGGGTAGGGAGGGACGGGACCGTTTGCTGGACCGAGCGAACTTCCTGGCGCTGGAGGGCTTGCGGGAGGCCTGCGAGCGGTATGTGGGCTCTCTGTCCTTCCCGGTCATGGTGGTGTTCGCCTTCGGGGTGCTGGCCCCGGTCATGCTCTTCTCCCTCCTTCCCCTCCTGGGACTGGGAGGGAACGGTTCCCTGCCGGGCGGTGCGTTGGACGTGAGCTCCCTGACCTTCCTGCTCCTGGTGCTGGTGCCCTCGGCAACGGTGCTCTACGTGCGCTCCACGCTCTCCAGGAATCCCCTGAGGTCCCCTGACCTATGCGGGAAGGGGCGTGTCATGTTCCCCTTATTGTCGCTAGCCTCCTCGGCCCTCCTCTTCCTGGGCGCCATGGCCCTGAGCGGGGATATCCAGATCTCGGTCCTCCTGGGTCTCTCGTCGATGTTGGCATTGCTCATCCTGTGCGGCGGAAGGAAGGGACGGGAGGAGGACGACCGTCCCTTCATCGACGGACTGTACAGGCTGGGCAACGGGATGCTGGGAGGGCAGGACCTGGAGATGGCCTTCGAGGAGGCCGTGCGTACGGGGGAAGGGGGGTTCCAGGTCTGGGGTCGGCGCCTGCTTCACGCCACACGTACCGGCCGACAGACCCTGGTCCAGGCGGCGCGGGTGGACGGCGAGCTTGTCCATAGGAACCGGGGCCTGCACCAAAGCTATCTGACGGTCATGGAGTGCGCCCAGGAGGACCAGAGGGGGGCGGGCAGGGTGGCCATCGACCTCGCCCAGTGCCAGGATGACCTGGCCCGGACCAGGAGGAAGGTGCGGGAGAACCTGCGGTCGGTGATGGACATGATGACCTGCACCAGCGTGCTCTTCGCTCCGGCCATCATCGGCCTGACCGGCGGGATCATGGGCATGCTGGGCGGGGAGGATGATTGGTTGCTGGCCATCTCCATGGTCTATGTGGTGGAGCTCTCGGCCTTGGTCAACCATTTCGTCTCCAATTTGGACCGTCAGGGGTCCGGGGGGTGGGAGATGCGGACCTATGGCCTGCGGGGGGCGATGGCCCTGGCCGTCCTCCTCATAGCTTCACTATGCGGTCGGACATTTCTCTTCCGCCTTCTCTGACCAGTATGAGCTCCAGATCGCTTAGTTCGTGTAGCTCCAAGGACAGTTTCTCCCCCGCTTCGTAGCTTCCGGCCATGTCGATCTTCCTCTGCACCGTGTCCAGGGGGGATGTCTCCAGGGAACGCAGGCCGTCATAGAAGCGGGCCACCGGTCTCCCTCCCTCCTTGATGGACAGATTCCCCCTGCCCATGGTGCATCCCGAGGAGAACTGGACACCGTCGATGAGATGCGAGACCGGCGGTTCCGTCCCAGTGAACAGCGTGGCATAGAACTTGCCTGGGAAATAGCTCTTGGCCATGAGCCCCATCCTGTATCCCAGGAGAACATAGGGTCCCAGACGCCCGTGGAAACCGACGAGCCCCTCCAGGTCCTTCGGCAACTTGGTCATGATGATGATACAATGCTTCGGGATTTATAATTTT
>JAFGPG010000053.1 GCA_016926075.1 Methanomassiliicoccales archaeon | reverse complement strand
TCCGTCCTGGGCATGGTCTTCGGTGCCTTCTATGTGGTGACCAGGACCTCCAGCGCCCTGTTCCAGATACTGGAGTTCCCCGTCTACGTCCTGTCCGGGGCGGTCTATTCCCTGGCCATCCTGCCCGAGTGGACCAGGCCTTTCTCCTTCGCCATCCCGGCCACCTGGGGGGCGGAGGCCCTGAAGATCGCCTCCTTCACCAGCTATGATTCCCTGGGCCTGGGGTACTGGGGCACCATAGCCGTCCTGCTTGTATCGACCGCCGTGTTCCTGCTCCTCTCCCTGCGCCTCTTCTCGTATCTGGAGACGAAGGCCAAGGTCAGCGGCACCCTGGTGAGGTATTGAGATGTTGCGCAACTATCTGGGAGTGAAGGCCTCGGCCCTGGTGGCCATGCGCTCGCAGTTCGCGGTCATAGGACCGGGGCTGTGGATCCTGCAGATCATGTCCACCGCCCTGTTCCAGATGTGGTTCTTCGTGCTGGTGAGCGATTTCGCCAACTATCCCGGCGCGACGCCGGCCTACGTGGCGCTGGGGAACGCCGTGTCCTCGCTCACCTACGCCTCCGTCTATGGCGTCTGCATGTCGGCGGGGGCGGAGAAGCACATGGGGACCATGTCCGGTATCATGTCCACGCCCACCCGGGTCTTCTATGTCTTCCTGGGGAAGGGAGCGTACCAGTCGCTGATCGGTCTGTTCACCGTCACCGTGTCCCTGCTGTTCGCCTCCATGTTCTTCGGCGTGGACCTCTCCGCCGCCGAGCCGTTCACCCTGGCCATCGTCCTGCTGGTGACCTGCTTCAGCATGGTGGGCTTCGGCATGATGATCGGCAGCGTGGGCGTATACCTGCGCTCCTCGATGATCCTGGGCTCGGTGGTGCTCTATCTGGGTCTATTGCTCTGCGGGGTCAACTTCCCAATTTCGTATCTCCCATCCTGGCTGCAGCCCGCGTCGTACATCTTCCCGCTCACATACGGGTTGGAGGCGGTGAGGGAGGTGGCGGCCGGAAGCGGCCTCGTGGATGTGTCCGGGCTGCTGGCAGTGATGTTCGTGATAGGGGTCCTCTTCTACGTGGCGGCCTACTACCTGTTCAAATTCTTTGAGGGCATGGCCTTGAAACGGGGCTCCTTGGACATCTTCTGAGCTACCAGCGTTCGCCCAGGACCTCGATGATCCTGTCCAGAAGGTCCACCGCCCCTTCCGCCCCCCATAGGGAGGTGTCCCGGATTCTCACCGTCCTGGAGTAGGGAGGGGCGATCTCGATGCCGGGCACGCCCATGGTCACCTGGGCCATGGCCAGGGTGTTGCCGTCACCGAGCATCAGGTGGCAGGGCTGCTCGAACAGTCGGGTGCGCAGGGCGTCGCGGAGGCCGTTCCTCCCCAGGTAGTCCTGGACCTCCTCCTCGCCCTCGCCCGCGCATTCCACGCACACCGGGACCATTCCCAGGTATTCATAGAGGAACCTCAGCAGCCCCAGGGCCACCGCGGGGCGTGCCTGCAGGCTGAACGTCGCCCCCTTGGGCAGGCCGGTCAGGGAGCTGTGGCGGGCGAGCAGGAAGGCGCAGCGCCGCTCCTCCGCGCGCAGTTCCTCCAGTGCAGGGGCGGGGTCCACATCCAGCGCGGAGCATGTCCCCTCCAGCCAGCGGGCGGTCCCCTGGAACCCTATGGGTTGGCCGAGGGAGACGCTCCTTACATCATGATCGACCATCAGACGCGTGGCCACCCTCCCGCCCATCTGCTGGTCCATCACCACGCTCAGCGGGGCATGGCGGGAAAGGGACAGCTCGGCGGCGGAGCATCCCGCGCAAAGGACCGCCCCGACCCTTACCCCGCACAATGACAGCAGCCGTCGCAGCTCCCTCACCCCCGAGGCCCAGCCGTGGTCCAGGATGGACACCCCCACCAGGTTGATGCCCGGGATCTCAAACGGCTCGGGGAGCGGCAGTGCGTCCAGCATGCGGAGCGTGCAGTCCTGGAACCCCTGGCCAAGACCTGCGCTGAAGGCGCATGTCTCCAGGACCGCCACCGGGGAGCCCTTGGCGTAACGTTCCACGATCCCGCTCATCTCGTCCCCGATGAGCGACGCCCCCGGGGAGTTGATGACCGTGACCAGGGCCGGTCCCCGGGACATGACCGCCGGGGTGATGGCCTGCAGCCGGGGCCCCGTCCCCTGTATATACTCCTCCTCCTGCAGATACGTGCAGGGCACCCGCGGCTGTCCGAAATAGAACTGGTCGGCATGGTCCAAGGGGTCCAGGGAGCCCTTCCGCGGGTAGAGGGACTCGCTCAACGCCCCGTGGTGGAACTTGCATCCGGTAGGCCCGTTGAGCAGCACCGCCCCATCACGCAGCCCTTCCGCGGCCAGGATGGCCCCGGTGAAGGCGTCGGGATCGATCATAGAGCGTCCCTCCAACCCTCGCGCAGCGGCGCCCTCATCAGTGATGCCCAGCGCTCCGCACTGCTGATGCCGCTCAGGTGGCCCACGTCCGGGCACAGGGGCAGTATCTCATAATGGCAGTCCGTCGGAAGGTCCTGCGGGGCGTAGGTGCTCAGCACCAGGTCCGGTCGCAGCTCCCGGACGTCCCTCTCCCGTTCCTCCGGTGAGTAACCGAAGGTGCGGGTCACTCCCCGCAGCTCCTCTCGGGGGCGGAAGGGGCGCACGTGGTCCAGGCTGTTCATCGAGGCGTACAGCACCACCTCCATGCCCAGGTCTAGGGCGGTCTCCACCGCCCAGTCGGCCTCCTGGTTGAAGGTGAGCAGCATCAGCCTCTTCCCTTCCAGGTGTGGTCGCAGACCATCCGAGCGCTTCCGGTACTCCACTTCCATCTCCTCCGACAGGAGGCGGGCCTCCTTCGGACGGCCCACCTCACGACCGAGCAGTGCCAACCATTCCTTGGTCTCCGCCATCCCGTGGGGGAAGGCCGCGTCCAGGAACCTTGCCCCCAGCTCCTCTCCCAGCAGTTCCCTCAGCACCCAGCAGAAGTGGTCGTCGTGCGCCGGCAGGCACAGGCCGCCCCGCAGGAAGGTGCGCACCCTCTCCACCTCCGTGTCGAAGAGGAATCGGCAGTGCACCTCCTGGCCAAGCCGGGCCAGCATGTCTCTGACCAGCAGCATGTTGTCCGTCGAGTTGGAGGCGATGACCTTCTCCCCCACCACATTGACCAGCCCGTCCACCGGGACCTCTTGCGGGTCGATCAGGGCCCGGGCGGCGGCCACGCAGGCGCTGATGATGCCCTGCATGTAGTCCCCGGTCATGTTGCCGTCGGTGGGCACGGGGACGATGGGCGTGCGGGGAAAGTCCTGTGACAGTGAGGATATCACGCCGGTCAGGTCCTCACCTATGATGCCCGAGGGGCAGGTGGTGAGCAGGAACAGGGCCTTCGGTCCGGTTCCCAGAAGCTCCCGGGCCTTGTCCTCCAGTTCCCTGAGGCCCCCGAAGACCATCTGCCCCTCGTCCATGTCGGTGACCGCCAGTCCTGGGAAGAGCAGCCCCTTCACCACCTTGCCGTGGGAGACCAGGGCACGGCGCCCTCCGGCCTGAAGGTTCTGGCGGGTGATATAGGCGCAGGAGCGGGGACCGTGCATCAGGGTCAGGGCATCGGTGAGCTGACAGGTGGCGGAGGCCGCCCCGGCCAGGGCGCAGCCGTACAGCACGCTGCGCGATGACACCGCCTGGGAGGTGAACGGCAGGCTCACCGTCCGGCTCTCCGCGAGAGGTCGGTCCACCTGGGCCGGGGGGGCAGGGGCCGCGATGCGACGTCCCAGCACGGTCATCTCCAGCTCGCCGTCGGTCAGCGGCCGGGCGGGACGCAGTCTCGGGGAGGCGGAGATCAGGGAGGCCAGGGCCTGGAACGTCCCAGCCAGCTCCGAGCCGGGAGCGTGCTCGGGGACCGTCCTCCCCTGGGACTCCGCCTCCAGGATGAGAGGGGATCGGGGTATGCGGGCCACGATGGGCAGGCCCACCGCCCTGGCGAACCTCTCCACCCATTCCTCCTCACCCTCCATGCCCCGGCAGTTGAGCACCACTCCCAGGACCCTGGGGCGGTCCTGATCGAAGGACCTCACCCCCCTCAGGATGTTGTTGGCGGCGTAGATGGACATGAACTCACCGGAGGTGACCAGCAGCACGGCATCGGCATGCTCGCGTCGCAGGGGAACCGCGAAACCGCCGCACACAACGTCGCCCAGCACATCGTAGATGACGATATCGTACCCCTCCATGTCCAGCCCGGTGGCCTTCAGTGTCTCGAACGTGGTCAGGATGCCCCTTCCCGCGCATCCCACCCCCGGTTCCGGGCCTCCGGCCTCCACGCAGTCCACCCCCGCGAAGCCGGTCG
>JAFGPG010000052.1 GCA_016926075.1 Methanomassiliicoccales archaeon | reverse complement strand
GATGAAACGTACCAGCTCATCGCCGCCCTTGACGTCCGGGGGCGCCTCCTCCCCCACCAGCCCGGCCATGTTCACCCTGGGGTCCTCCGGCAGCACCGCCGCGATCCGGTCGGTCGGGCACCTCTCCCTCATGGCCTCCTCGTACTCGGGGCGCAGGCGGTTGAGGACCAGGAAGAAGGGCTTTCCGGCCTCCTCCATCATGGTGGTCACCCGCTCCATGAGGCTCAGGGACTCGAAGGTGGGGTCCAGGACCATGAGCACCAGGTCCGCCCCTCTCTCCACACCCCTTCCCAGGTGCTCCAGTCCGGCCTCGGTGTCCACGATGGCCACCTCCCCCCGTTTCAAGGTCAGTCTTTCCACCAGCCCCCTCGCCAACACGCCCATGGGACAGGCGCATCCCTCCCCGAAATGCTTGACCTTCCCGACGCGTAGCAGCTTGACCCTGCCCTTGGCGCTCAGGCAGGGTGGCGGGATGTCCTCCATCCCGAACTGGCCCTCCGGAAGGACGGCTTCCTTGCCGCCCCGGGAGGACTCCATGATCCGCCTGCCCGCATCCCTCCTGCCCCCCAGATGCTCCATGAGCTCCTGGGGCTCCTCCATCCCAAGAAGCCGGTGCAGTCCGAAGTTGGATTCGTCGGAGTCTATCACCAGCACGGAGAGGCCGTTCCTGGCCAGGCCCTTGGCCAAAAGGGACGAGACCGTGCTCTTGCCGCAGCCCCCCTTGCCCAGTATCACTATCTTCATCCTCTGTCCATCCCCCCCATTTACGGTGATGAAGATAATGGACATGTTACAAAATGCTTTTCAGGAGGCACTATGCACCCCGTCCGCGCTCCAGTAATGGCCGACGGCCGCCTGGGGCCCGCCTCATTGGCGGAAATTGTCCACGGTCATGTGCCCGACCGTGTCGACGTGCAGCTTGCTGACCCCCTAGGCGGGGTTCCTGTTCCGCAGTAGAGATCTGGGTCCGGACATCAAGAGCGGGCAGGGGATCGATCGTGCGGGCATGTTCGCCCCTTGACTGGATCGACATTATCATCGACCCGCCCCTAGGCCGGGACCACCATCGGCCGGCCCAGCACCTTCTCGACTATGACGGGAATGTCGTACACAGCTTCTATGTTCTCGGGCGTGATGATCTCGTGCCCGCCGGCAGCGAAGACCATTCCCCCTTTCATCATTATGAAGCGGTCGGAGAAGCGCAGCGAGAGGTTGAGGTCGTGCATGGTCAGCACCGCGCACAGCCTGTTCTTCTTCACTATGTCCGTCACCGCGCACATTATCCGGTGCTGGTTGCTGAGGTCCAGGTTGCTGGTCGGTTCGTCCAGCAGCAGGACCTGGGGCTCCTGCACCAAGGCCCGGGCTATCTGCACCTTCTGGTACTCCCCACCACTGATCTCGTTGACATAACGCAGTGCCAGATGGCCCAATCCCAGTCGCTCGATCACGCCGTTGGCCATCTCCACGTCCTTACTGGTGATGTCCCATCTTATATACGGTTTCCTGCCGAGCAGGACGGAGTCGAAAACTGTGATGCGAGAAACGTCCCCCCTCTGGGGCACGTATCCCACCTTCTTGGCCACCTCCAACCTGCTCATGGTAAGCAGGTCCTCCTCCTCGACGAGCACCGTTCCGGCCATCGTTCTTAATATCCTGTTCAGGCACTTCAGCAGAGTGGTCTTCCCCACACCGTTGGGACCGAGTATGGTCAGTATCTCTGAGCGGTCCAGGCTGAAGCCCACCTTGTCCAGAATCTTCAGGCTTCCATATCTGAACTCCACTCCATCGACGTTCATCATCATTTTCTATACCCCCTGATCAGCAGGTATATGAAGAGAGGACCGCCCAGGAAGGCGGTCAGGACGCCCACCGGCAGGACCAGGGGCGATATCAGCGTGCGGGCCACGGTATCAGAGACCATGAGAATCAGGCCACCGACCAGGGCGGAGCCTGGGATGAGGAAACGGTAGTCGGCTCCGATCATGCGGCGGACGATGTGCGGCCCCAGCAGCCCCACGAAGCCGATGATGCCCATGAACGAGACCACCACCGCGGCCAGAAGCGAGGAGAGGACCATTCCCACCATCCTCAGCCGGTTCACGTTCACCCCGAGCCCCTTGGCCGTCTCCTCGCCGGCCTCTATGGCATTGTAGTTCCAGCGGTTGTAGATGAAGTACAGCAGTATCGGTATGGTCACCATGGTGATGATGGCCCCGTACATCCAGGTGGTCTTGCCCAGGTCCCCAAATGTCCAGAAGACTATGGAGGAGAGCTGCACACTGTCCGCGAAGAATTGTATGGCGGTGATCCCTGCCCCGAACATCGAGCCGATGGCGATGCCGGCCAGTATCATGGCCTCCGGGGAGACCCTGGTGAGGGCGGAAAGAAGCACTATGATCCCCGTTCCCAACAGCGCGCCGAGGAAGGCGCACACCGTTATCACGTAGGGATTGTTGACTATCACCCCGGTGGTGGAGGAGGACTGCATGGTGCCCGCACCGAAGATGACTATGGCGATGGAGGCCCCGAAGGCCGCGGCCTGGGAGAGTCCCAGGGTGTACGGTGAGGCCAGCGGGTTGCGCAGTATGCATTGCATGACCGCCCCCGCCACCGCCAGGGCCGCGCCGGCGGCGATCGCGGTCAGAACCCTCGGCAGGCGTATGTTCCATATGATGGTGTTGTACAGCCCTTCGCTGCCCAGGAACAGGGTGGAGAAAACGTCCTCGAATGGGATGTCCACCGCCCCCAGGGATACCGAGACCGAGGTCAGTATCACCAAGAGGCCGGCCGCGACGAGCAGGAATGAGTACTTGCGGCCGATGTACCTTTGGTATCTCTCCACTCCGTTCATCCCCTCGCCATCCGATACCGGGACGGGCTTCGAGCAGGTCATCTCAGTCGTCCCCCTTGCGAGCGATCATCATCTCCGACATGCGGTCATAGGACCAATGCCGCAATATCTCGAAACCCAGGGTCTCGAGGGCCTCTCCGTATTCCCTCAGTGAGCATGAGCGAGGACCGGAGAAACGGCGCCGCTCCCTCGGCATGCCGGCGATGGCCGTGAAGTTCCACTCCAGACCGGCCAGTGGTTCGTTCTTGGCGCTGTCGGAGAACTGGCGCAGCATTAGATGACCGCCCGGCCTGAGCGCG
The DNA here is from genome assembly GCA_016926075.1 of Methanomassiliicoccales archaeon. GTDB lineage: Archaea > Thermoplasmatota > Thermoplasmata > Methanomassiliicoccales > UBA472 > UBA472. The sequence goes on along the minus strand of JAFGPG010000052.1, from coordinate 6,818 downwards.
GACGCCACTCGCGACGCCATGTTCGTGTCCGAACCGCTGTTGTTGAAAGAGGAGAAGATGAGATCGTAATCCTGGCCCAGGTCGTCCTTGGTGAAGTCCCCAGCCACCGTTGTTACCATTCGAGCATTGTGGCGCTCTATGTACATCTTTGTGATGGGTATCACCTGTGGGAGGTCGAACACGACCGCGTGCAGGTCCGGTACTCTGGCGCAGAAGGAGATGGAATACAGACCGTGCCCTCCACCCAGGTCCAGCAGCCGTTTGCCGCCACCCATGGGCACCATGCCGACCAGCTCGTCCACGACCTTTTGCGCACATCCGCAGCGCGCCCTCTCGGCGATGCCGTGGATCCAATCCTCGTTGAAGAAGGAGGACCGTTCAATGGTGTCCGGACCGGAACGGAGGTAGCGCCCGAACTCTGTCCATCGCTCCATGCCTTTCCAGCTCCAACGCAGGGAACGGTCCTGTAAGAAGGGGGAGTCGCGGGTGAGGTAGGTCGAGGCCAGGATACTGTTCCGATAGTCGCCGCAACTGTCCTTTTCCAGCAACCCCATGGAACTCAACGATTCAAGGAACAGGTGAGCCATGTCCCTGTCCAGGCCAAGCTCGCCGGCCAGGTCCTGGGGGGATGCCGGCCTTTCCAGACGGTCGAAAAGGCCCAGCCGTACCGCTTCCCTGAGCACGTACATCCTCCTCATGCCGTACAGGGAGCTCTCGATCATGTCGAATAGAAGTTCGGCGTCCGGTTCTGGCACATTCAATATGTCATCGTGGTCCATTTACACACCGTTGTTCAGCGTCCGAAGGTCAGAAAAAGGGTTGTTTGGAAGGCCTAGCCTTCCAGGGACACCTGCTGGAACCCGCCGCCGCAGTTGGCCACTACATCGTCATATATAGCCACACCGACCCAGGTCTGGAATATCTCATCGGCCTTCTCCTCGGGGTCTACGTCCGCGAAGGCGTCAGGGTAGAGGATCTTGCCCACGTAGTAGCAGTCGGCCAGCAGGGAGTCCCAGTTCGTGGCGTACCAGTTGTACTGCAGCACTCCATATATCTGATCGGTTTCGAAGGCCGTCACCGTGTCCAGGGCGCTCTTGAATTTATCGTAGTCCTCGACGCATAGGGCCAGACCGCCCCAGTCGATGAAGATGACCTCCGGGTCCAGCTGGGGCAGCATCTCGATGCTGATCTGCCCTACGCTCTTGTTCATGGTCATCTCGAGAGTGATCACGTTGTTGGCGTCGGTCAGGTCAAAGGGGGGGTACACAGCGCATGTCCAATCGATGCCGTGATAGCCGGAGTACGACACCCCGCCCACGTAGGCGGTCAGCTTGTCCTCGTCAGATATGCCGGCGGTCCTCTCGTTGAGATCGCCCATTATGTCCTCTACGCTGTCGATGAGCTCCTCCGCGCGGTTCTCCTCGTCCAGCACCTCGCCGATGAGCCTCAGCTGCTGCTTGAACAGATCGTACATGTTGGCCAGGTCCACGTTGTAGGTGAGCCCGACGACCGGCACGCCAAGGGCGTTCTGCAGGTCATCGCAGTCGGACGCCTGGCTGGCGCATTTGAAGATGACCTCGGGGTTCACCGCTGCGATCAGTTCATGGTCGCCCCCGTGTATCGGCCCTATGATCGGAAGGTCGCTGAACTCCGGGTGGGCGATTCGGTACGTTCGTCCGCCAAGGTCGGAGGCCGTGCTTCCATGTTCGTGCTCCTCCACGCCCACCACGCGGTCGGCCCCGTTCATGTAGCAGATGAACCTGAGGGCGGCCGCATTGACGCACACGATCCGCTCCACCTCGTTAGGCACGGTCACGTTCCTTCCCCACATGTCTGTCACGGTGATCGTGGCCTGGGTGTTGTCTTCGCTCCCTCCCTTCGGGGAGTAGACAAGCAGGGCGGCGACCACGACGACGGCCACCACTCCCAGGGCGGCCATGCTGTAGATCGAGCTTTTCTTCATCCTCTCATCTCCTTGGTATTTACAACGAAATCGGTGAGCGCCGCGGCGCCTTTAACCCTCTCAGGAACCTCCAGACCGGCCAGCCCCGCCCTCCTCAGTCGGGCTTCGTTGCCGAACTCGGCGACCACCTTGGAGGGGTCGAGCTTTTTCTTGAGATAATCGGAGGAACCGTCCTCGATCCTGTTCAACACGTAATACACGGGTTTCCCGGCCTCCTCCAGCATCTCCTTCACCTTGATGGACAGGCGCAACGATTCATAGGAAGGGTCGATGACCATCAGGGCCAGGTCGCTGGCCTTCTCCACCCCTCTTCCCAGATGCTCCACGCCCGCCTCCGTGTCCACGATGACCACTTCGTCATCCTCCAAGACCAGGTTCTGGAGGAAGTTGCGGGCCAATGCCCCGATGGGGCATGCGCACCCTTCGCCGAAGTGCTTCATCTTGCCGACCTGCATCAGTGCCATACCGTTCTTGCGGGTCAGGCATTCATCAGGGATGCTGGAGATGGTCCACGAGCTTCCAAGCACCTCGGCCAGGGGCTCGTCCCATTTGCCGTTCCTCATGGCTTCCATCATCTTCTGCCCTATGCGCCTCGTTCCCCCGAGATGCTCTATCAGTTCCACCGGCTCCCCCAACCCCAGCTGCCTGTGCAATCCATAGTTGGACTCGTCGGCGTCGATCACCAGTATCTTGTAGCCCTTGCGGGAGAGGTTCTTCGCCAGTATGGAGGAGACGGTGCTTTTGCCGCTTCCTCCCTTGCCCATAACAACGATCTTCATGGTATGCTCTCCAGATATAGTAGCACAATAATCTAAAAAGTGTTACTTAATACTTATCTTTTAAAAAATAACACTGCTATGAACTTTCGTCCTTGGAATGGAATCAAAAACCTGCGTGACACTGGGGGCCGACGGTGCCGACCGCTGTCCAAGGTAAGAAGAGTGGACATTATGATATTGGCCGGAGGCCTCGGAATGAACGACCGGAGACGGCGTCCGCCCTATTGTATGGAGTTGCACGCCCTATTGGAACCTCTCCCCGGTCATCCTCTCGTACATGTCGATGTACAGCCGGCTGACCTTTTCCGCAACCTCCCGGGGGAGAGGCGGGATGTCCGGCTCAGGGCGCCCCTCCTTCCTCGCCCTGTACAACTTCTCATGATACCCGGTCTCACGGTAATGTTGCCGAACCATCTCCTTGCTCAGCTCCACGCAGTTCCCCTTTGCATACTCCTCGACATCCCACCATCTGTCCTCGTCCAAGGTGCCGAAGGTGTCCACGATCATGAGACGGCGTTCCTCGTCATAGGCGAACTCCTTCTTGCCATCCACGTGTATGAGGCCGGCCATCTGTGCCCGCTCCGCGATGAGGGCGTCTATCCTGGCGATGGTGTCGAGGACCTCCTGGTAATCCTTGGGGGTCAGACCGGAGATGCGCATGGCCTCCTCGTCGCTCAGGTTGCGGTCCGTCTCCTCCAGCTTGGTGGTGGCCTCGAAGAAGGGGGTGGGCAATCTTTCCCCATATCTAAGCTGATGGCCCTTGGGAAAACCCAGCCGCTCCACGGGGACCTTCCCCTCCTTCACCCGGTCGTTGAGCGAGCCGGCGTTGTAGTGCCGGCAGATGAACTCCAGGGGGATGAGGTAGTTGGTCGTCTCATTGCTCAGCCTCGAGTAGTCGGGTATGACCTCCACCCGCTTGACCAGCATGCGGTCCCTGCCGGTGAGGCGGAGGAAGTCGGAGCGTATGCCGTTCTCCTCCAAGAGCTTGAACCAGAAGGCGGAGGTGCGGCACAGCACCTCCCCCTTGTACGGTATCTCCGTGGGGATGATCTTGTCGAAGACCGAGATGTTGTTGGTGAACTGGAACTCCAGGGTGCGCTCGTCGACCTCGAAGACCTTCTTGACCTTGCCCTCGCGGAACAGCCTCATGGACATTAGGGAAGGCGATGTGGGGAATAAACCTTGTCTAGAACTCGGAGCCCACGTGCACCTGCAGTCCCTTGGCCTCTATGGAATAGGGGGTGATCTTGCGGGAGTGCTCCGTGCGGCGCATCTTGATGATGCGCAGGGAGAGCATGAGCTCGTTGCGGTCCGCAAGTTCCAGGTAGCGCAGGGAAATGACCCCGTCGGCCACGTACTCGATGAGGCCGTCGCGCGAGGCGAAGGGGTTATCGTCCTTCACCTCCGCGGTCATGAGCAGCGTGGCCCCGGTCCTCTTGATCATATGCGCCAGGTTGAACAGGTTGGTGCGGCGGTCGTGATCGTTGTCGAAGAGCAGGTTGAGCAGGGAGACGGAATCCACGACGATGCGCGAGGCCCCGAACTTCTGGATGAAGTCGGGCAGCTCGCTCTTGATCCTCTGTATCGTCACCTTGGCGTCGGTGGGCTCCAGCTTCACGATCTCCAGCTGCTTGGCCTCCATCTTGGAGCGCATGTCCCAGCCGTGGGACTCCGCGTCGGCCAGTATGGAGTCCCGGTCCTCTTCCAGGGTGATGAATATGCCCTTCTCCCCCTCGGTCAGGCCTTGGTTGAGGAACTGCAGGCCCAGGGTGGTCTTGCCGGTCCCGAAGGAGCCCATGACCACCACCGTGGCCGATCTTGGTATCCCCCCGAAAAGCATCTCGTCCAGACCGTCGATCCCCGTTTTGATCTTCTCCATTCCCATCACCCTATCCTTTCCGTGTCTATGACCACCAGCCCGTGCTGCGCGGTGACCACCGTGGCGAAGCGCGCTATCCTCTGCTGGTCAAGATGCGGCAGTATGCTCATGAACTTCTCCACGTACATATATCTCTGTCGTCGGGAGGACTGTACGAACCTGCTCCACTCGAAGACCAGCGCCCCGTCCACCGAGTCCATGATCAGCTTCTCCTTCCTGGTGTCCACGATGTCCTTGGTGAGCAGCAGGTAGATGACCCCCTTCCACCGCTTGGCCATGCGCTGCATGCCCCGCATGACCGCCACCAGGTCCATCTCGTCGATCTGGTTGTTGACCACCAGGTCGGTCAGGGAATCGATGATGACCAGGCTGTCATGAGCGTTCTCGTCCAAGTAGTCCACCAGCGCCTCCAAGGTGTTCTGCTCCCCGTCGTCGGCGAAGAGGCCGCTGGAGGTCTCCCCGGCCCAGCTGCGTGGCACCAGGGTGTTGCGGAAGTACTGCTTGGAGAGGTCCTTGAAGGAGACGTTCCTCTCGAACGCGCCGTAGAAATCGGGGTTGAAGGAGACCTTGATCTCCTGAAGGATGTCCTCCTGGGAGCGGGAGAAGGTCACGTAGCATATCCTCTTGGGCAACAGTCTCTGTCCCACCCTATGCCCCAGGTAGTAATCGGCGGAGTTGGGGTTCTCCTTGACCAGGGAGAGCTTGGAGGCGGAGGTGAGCGCGTACTCCTGCTGACCGGCGCCCAGGTCGCCCATGAGCAGTATGACCGAGCCGACCGGTATGCCTCCCTTGATGATGCTATCAAAATCGGAAACACCGCTGGGGATCCTCTTGACCGTGCCATCCATTCCCGCACCTGACCTGGCGGAGAATGGTATGTACGCATAAAGATTTTTGCCGTCTATTAATTATTATACGATTTATTAAAATAATTTATATGTTTAACATCATATGGGAGGACGGGCCGTCAGCAAGGCCCTCAGGCTCAATGGGCCAACGCCGTGTACGCGCCGAAATTGATGGTCCCCGGGGTATTGAGGCTGATGATCAACAGATACTGGGCCTCGTAGCCATCATCGATGTCGACGCCACCGGCCGGTCCCAGGGAGGCCACCAGGGTATTTCCCTTGTCAATGAAATCGAGAGCTCTCCAGGAACTGCTGATGACGTCGTAGTACCAGGCCTCAATATCCGCATCGTTCAATCCCGTTCGGGAAATAAAGAACTGGGTGAGCACACCGTCCTTTTCATGGAGACCTTCCACGTGCACGCCCAGATCGTAAAGCTCTCCCACGATCGCGTTCCTCACCAGATGCGGATGCTCCTCCGTCCCGCCCAACCCCTCCGTGCTCACCTGTTCCAGGGTTATCTCGGCGTAGGGGGGTTCGGGCACCAGCCGGTCATGTAGGAGGATCGCGGCCAGGAGAGCGGTGGACAACAATACGATGGCCACCAGCAATGCCATCACCGGTCCTCTTTTCCTTCTGGGCTCGTTCACGCTATGACCCGCCTTCTCATTGTGGAACGTGAGGGCAACCACCGTCCATCCTCGCAGGGTCGGATGTTCTTTCTCGAATATATTGCCTTACCTATAATTACACCAGTTTTCAAGGCAGGAAGTCCAGGGTCAGCATCATGGTCTCATCGGAGGCCGCTCTCTTGATGTACTCCCTGGTGCCGTCGAACTGCATCCTGAACACCAGTCTTTCCTCCTTATGGACCAGTCCTGTGAACACCAGTCCCACCGGTTTCTCCGGGCTTCCCCCGCCGGGACCGGCGATGCCGGTGACGGAGACGCCCACATCGGCACCGAAGACCCTCATCACTCCCTGGGCCATCTCCCGGGCGCATTCCTCGCTCACCGCCCCGTGCTCCCGTATGGTGCTGCGCTGCACACCCAGGATGGTCACCTTGGAGTCGTTGCTGTAGGCCACCATTCCGCCCAGGAAGACGTCCGAGCAGCCGGGGATGTTGGTCAGGCGGTCGCAGATGTGTCCACCGGTGCAGGACTCCGCCACGGCCAGGGTCAGATTCCCTCTCCTCAGCTTCTCTATGATGTCATTCTCCAGCATATCCTTCTCCCTTCCCGGCGAGGTCCCGCATCCTCCTCACCCCGTCTATGGAATCGATGACCTCGGCCACCGCTCTCGGAACGAACTGACGCCAGTCGTCCCCTTCCACCATGCGCCGGCGGATC
>JAFGPG010000051.1 GCA_016926075.1 Methanomassiliicoccales archaeon | reverse complement strand
GTGCCGCCGGTGAGCAGTACGGAACGGGGGTTCAAACGCACCAGCCTCTCTCGCTAAGGTACCCCTTGAGCAGCACCTTGTTCCTGGCCATGCGCTCCATCTGCTCCTCGAATCCCTTGCGCACATTACCGCCGACCCGCTCCCCTTCGCTCAGGATGATATCCAGCCTTCTTCCCACCTCCCTCATGTCCAGGTCCAGGCTGGCCGGCATGAACAGCTCGTCCTTGAGGCCCAGTTCCTCGAAGAGGTCCTCCAGCCTCCGATCGTGGCCAACGGCCATCATGGGCACCGCGGCCGCCGTGGAGAGCACCGCGGCATGATATCTGGAGGTGACCAGGGCGTCCAGTTCCCTGAGGGCGGCGGTCATCTCATGGGAGTTGTGCTCCCGGGAACTGAATATGGTGCATCGGTCCACGTGCCTCATCCTCCTTTTCACCTCGATGGCGAGAGGTTCGTCCAGCTCCTCCATGCTGATCAGCACTACACCTTTTCCGCGCCGTTCCACCACATCGTCGGCCAGGCGGGCGAATCCCTCGGCCAGCCTCTCGCTGGCCAGGCACCGTTCCCTTGAACGGGAGAAGTAGTAGGGCCAGCGATAGCAGTTCCTCCTGCGCCCAATGGGTCGGGCCACTACCGGCCAGAGGTGGAAGTCCACGAGGGCGAGGCCCACTTTCCCGGAGGCCCCCCCTTTCCTCTGGATGGGCCTCCCCTCGTCCAGGTCGAAGTCGAATGCCGTGTCCGCGGTCACCTCGATGGGCGCTTCGACCCCCCACCTTCTCATCCTCTCCGCGGCGTTGTAGGTGCGCATGATGAGCAGATCGGTCTTACTGGCGTGCCTTCTGATCTTCTTCGCGTTCCTTGGTCGGGCGTCCCCGGCGTCCACGGCGTAGGCCAGGCTGCCCTTCCCGTAGCGGTGAGCGAAGCGAGTGGCCCACAGGTACGCTCCCAGGAGCGAGGAGGTCCAGGTGTCCATGTAACAGCTTCCTTCCACCAGGACCATGAGGTCGTTGTCCCGCACCAGCCTCCGGAGGGCGAGATGGAAGATGGACGGTATGCTCACGATGCGCAGGTGCTGGTCCTCCTTCAGGTATCTGCGGAGGTTGCGGACGTTCAGGGAAGGGACGGTGATGTGCACGTCGGGGCCGCAAACGTCCCGGAGGTCGTCTATGACCTTCAGCAGTCTGGCCTCCGAACCCGTGTTGTTCGCCCCATTGTAGCCCACAAGGAGCACCTTCAGCTCGCCCATCGTATCCAACCTTCCGAACGGCCTCCCCAATCGTTCGTTAGTATCTCAAACGGTATAAAGTCAACCATTGCCCGAGAGGTGTGACCGCTCCTTTCCGACCTGGTGCCCTCGCCATGGTCGACGATGTGTCGGGACGACCCGTACACCTGCCATGGGCGGTCATCTCTATCCCAACGAGCGGGCGGAGGCTCTGGTCTCCATCGGGGGCCGATACGGTCCCTTGACGGTACGCCGTTCCGATATCCTGGGCCCCTGTTCCCCATTTTGTTAAGGAACCGCCTTCACATCTGAGGGTTCTTTTCTAATTTGGATATATCAAAGCCCTTTTCCTTCAAACGTTCCAGTATCCCATTGTAGACCGGTTCGTCCATCCGGGGCGTTCTCGAAAGGATCCAAAGATATCGACGGGACCCTTCACCGACCACGGCGTATTCGTAGTCCTTCCCCAGCTCGAGTATCCAATAGTCCCCTGAGAAAGGCCAGAAGAAGCTCACCTTCAGTTTGGCGTTGGTCCTCTTGTCCACCACCCAGGCTTTCCCTTTAGCCGTTCTCCTCTTACCGTCGAAGTCACCCACGTACCCACTGTTCAACACCATGACCTTTCCGTTGGGAAGAAACGAATAGGTCGCCGTTATGCCGACCAGCCCGTCCTCGAACCTTTGCGGGAACTTGGCTATCTCGTACCAGGTCCCCATATACCTTTCCAGGTCGACGTGCTCCATGGTCTTGGGCTCAGACATTCCAACGGTCCATGATATCGATGTCCGAACATATAGCGCTAGTGGATGCTGACGTGGATATCATCGATCCGAGCTCGCACTGCGCCCAAGGACCTCTGGGACATCGGTCGAAAGGCCTATACGACCCTGGCCCTCACGGCCTTTCCCCTGAAGCTCTGGTCGCACAGGCTGACGATGACCTTCTCCGCGTCCTTCCTGAACACCTCGACATAGGTGTACCGATCGCCCATGGTGATCTTCCCTACGTCCCTTGATACCAGGTCCGTGTCACCCCTGACCAACCTCACGATCTCGCCCTTGCCTATCCTATCGGTGTTCCCCAGGTTGATCTCTATGGAGGCAACGTTGCCTTGGGAACCGCTCCGCTTCGCCTTCGGCCTTTCCGCTGAGGCCAGTACGGACATCCGCACCTCCTCCAGCTTCTTGACCTCCGGCTCGGGCTTGTGAAGGATCTCGATGTCCATCTTCTCGATAGGCTTCCCGGTCCTTCGTTCCAGGTCCCGGACCATCTTGTGCTCCTCGGGTAGGAATATTGAAACGGACATCCCTTCCTTCCCTGCCCTTCCCGTGCGCCCTATGCGGTGCACATAGGTGTCTGGGTCGTTCGGGGCGTCGAAGTTGATGACCAGGTCCACGGAATCGATGTCCAGGCCGCGAGCGGCCACGTCCGTGGCCACCAGTACGCGTATGGAGCCGTCCTTGAAGCCCTGCAGCACCTTCTCCCTTTTATTCTGTGCAACGTCGCCATGTATGGCCCCGGCCAGGTAGTTGTGCCTCTTCATCTTCTTGGCCACCTGGTCCACCTTGTGCCTGGTGTGACAGAATACTATGGCCTTCGGCTCGTACCTGTCGAGCAAGGTGTACAGCGCGTCCCGCTTGTTCTCCTTCTCGGTGACGATGTAGTACTGGCTTGTGAGGTCCAGTACCGGTTCGTCCCGGGAGACCAGTATCTCCTTCGGTCTCACCATCTGACGCATGGCCAGTTCCCTTATCTCCGGCGACATGGTGGCCGAGAAGAGCAGGGACTGCCTCCTCTTGGGGACCTTCGATAGAATGAAGTTCAGGTCCCTGGCGAAGCCCATGTCCAGCATGCGGTCCGCCTCGTCCAGCACCACCACGCTGACCTTGGACAGATCGAGGTCGCTGCGGTTGATGAGGTCCTTGGCCCGTCCAGGCGTGGCCACCACGATGTCCGTTCCCCGTCTCAACTTGGCTATCTGCGGTTCGATGCCCACACCCCCATATATGGGAAGGCATCTATGACCGGTGTACCTGGAGAGCTTGTCGAGTTCCTGGGAGACCTGATTGGCCAGTTCCCTGGTCGGGACCAGCACCAGCGCGGAGACATCTCTCGTTCCTGGCATTACCCTTTCCAAAATGATGGAACCGTACGTCCCTGTCTTGCCGGTCCCGGTCTGCGCCTGGGCGTACATGTCCGCACCCTTGAGGCCGACCGGTATGGCCGCTATCTGCACTGGCGTGGGCTCTTCCCACCCCATGTCCTTCATGGCCCTGACTATCTCGTTGGAGATCTGAAGTTCTGTGAAAGTCGTCACGATGTTCACTCTTTGAGTGAAATGAAAGACGCCCCGAAAAAAGACGAATTCTATTTCGGACCCGTGGTTGCGCTCCGGGTATTTGAATGTACGCATACTAAAAATTATTTTGGATGCCGCTCCATACATCGACCGTGAAGGTCGGGAGGAAGGAGACCATGCATCTATCCGAACCTGCCCCACGAACGGTCCTCCCTGCTACCCGACACTTCCTGCACCATGTTATATAGCGACCTGGCATATGGTCCTGGGAAGGTGGGAACATGGGGGAGGGTAGCGGGGACGATGGACTTGATGACATGAGGTGGGCATAGCCTCCGAGATGATTGACCACGGAGGCCTGGCTTACGTGGACGGGAACGCCGGTGCCGCCTCGGTCGTCCTGCTCACCCTCATCGTCGTTCTCCTGGCCATAGGGGCCTTCGCCTTCCGGGAGAAGGAGGTTTCGTAGAGCGGGATGCAGGGGACCAGGAGATTTTTTCAGTGCTTTCTTTATAAAAAATGTTTAGGTCCCATCCTTTTAAATACTATTGTTTTCATGGGAACATCTGTCCCTAGGTTGAAAGGCTTGGGTGAAAAAAATAGTAGGTAGTTTATTAATGTATGGAAACAGAGGTAATTCCGGGAGCGGCTATCGCTCCAGAAACGATGGACCACGCGAGATGCACGATGTCATTTGCTCCGACTGCGGAGCGAAATGCCAGGTTCCTTTCAAACCGACCGAGGGCAGGCCTGTATACTGCAGGGACTGCTTCCAGAAGCACAAGCCTAAGGATCGATTCTGATCAGGTTCGTTCTTAACCTTCTAGGGGCGAGAGCCCCGAAAAGCCCTTACTTTTTTTCATGTCCCTCTGTGAGGGATCGTAGTGAACGGTCACCATATCGAATAAATTTGAAAATGGAAGAGAATTGATCCGTTTCACTAACACCACCGTTGTAAGATTATCAAATCATAGAATGATCCCACCATTCGAATATCCCATTGCCCGGGGGGCTTCGAGCCTTATTTGACCCCGCTTATTATAGAACCCATCACGCCACCTTCCACCTTCGCTGGATCGAGAGGTGTTTCGGCCAGCATGCTGCGCAGTTCCTTGGGGGTGTAGGCGGCGTTGATGGACGTGATCAGGCCGGGCCGGATCTCCTTGGGCTTAACGGCCATGTATAGGAACCATCGCACCAGGGGGTTCATGTCCCTTCGCAGGTCGCTGATGAAGTAC
>JAFGPG010000050.1 GCA_016926075.1 Methanomassiliicoccales archaeon | reverse complement strand
GGGATGCGGAGCTTGCGAGGACGTCTGCCCTAACCAGGCCATAACCGTGGACGATGTCGCGGTCATCGATGCCAACAAGTGCGATGACTGCGGAACCTGCATAGAAGAGTGTCCCAGCGAGGCCTTGGCCAAGTGAGACTCTGGCGGTACCTCACCGCCCAAAAAACATTTTCCATTTGTGCTGGAAACGTCGTGATATGGGGATATGTTCCCCCAGGTAACAGGACCGCGGCCAAGCTTTTTTAGTCAGCGCACCCCTCTCTGCCACAGGAGCGGAAAAGATGAGGATCGTTGCGTTGAACGGCAGCCCCCGCCCGGAGGGGAACACTGCCCAGGTGCTGAGGGAGATGACCAAGGAGCACGCCGACGTCGACCTGGACTATTACGACCTGGGGAGGCTCAACATCAAGGACTGCCAGGGCTGCTACCACTGCAAAAGGCACGAGAACTGCGTCATCCAGGACGACATGCAGATGCTCTACAGGAAGATCAAGGAGGCCCAGGCCCTGGTCCTGGGCTCTCCCATCTACTTCGGGGCGGAGACCGCCCCGACCAAGGCATTCCTGGACCGCATGTACGCGTTCCTCGCCCCCAGCGAAGGTCCCCGGAAGTATGTTTCCCGTCTGAAGGAGAAGAAGAAGGCCATCATCGTCCTCACCTGCGGGAACGTGAAAGGAAATGAGGTCTACGCCCATCTCAAGGACCGCATGTACTCCGCCTACGGGAACCTGGGGTTCAGCGATGTGCATCCCTACATCATCGGCGGCACGAGCCCGGCGGTCAACATCCTGGAGCTCACCGACGCCCAGGATATGCTCCGTGAGTGCCGCGAGGTGCTGGAGGAATGAGCCTCCGGGCCTTCGTGGCGGTGGAGGTGGAGGGCAGTGACGCCTTGCGCCGGATCATCGATGAGCTGAGGGGCTACGGAAAGGCATTGAAGCCCGTGTCCCCCGACCAGGTCCACATCACGCTGAAGTTCCTGGGTCAAACGGAAGAGGACCTCGTTCCCCAACTGGAGGCGGTGATGAGGGAGGCCGTTCAGGGCACGGCCCCCTTCACCCTGCGCCTGGTGGGACTGGGGGTCTTCCCCAACCTCCGCCGCCCGAGGGTGATCTGGGCGGGCATGGAGGGGGCGGAGCCCCTGGGCCGCATGGCCGCCGCGCTGGAGGAGGGATGCGAGCCTCTTGGTTTTCGCAAGGAGAAACGCCAGTTCTCCCCCCATCTCACCCTGGCACGGGTGCGAGAGGGCTTCCGACCGGACCTCTCCGAGATGTTAACAAAAAATAAGGACAGCGAGCTGGGCGCATCCCTCGTGAGCTCCATCAAATTGAAGAAGAGCGTGCTCACCCCGGCCGGACCGATATACTCGGACGTGGTGAGGGTCGACCTCTAGCGGCCGATGCCCTCGAAGAGGGAGAACTCGGTGGCCTTCAGCAGGTCCTGCGGGGGGTGCTCCTTCACGAACTCGATGCTGTAGGTGCCGGAACGGAAATCGGAATTGCGCACCACCAGGCGGTGATAGGGTATGGTGGTCTTGATGCCGGTGACCGTGTAGCGGTCCAAGGCCTCCTGGGCCCGTCCCAGCACCTCGTTGCGGTCCTTGCCGAAGACGACGAGCTTGGCCAGCAGGTTGTCGAACTCCGTGGGGACCACGTACCCCTCGTAGGCGTGGGAGTCAACGCGAACGTTCGTCCCGGCCGGCTCCACGTACTTCTCGATGCGCCCAGGGGTGGGGAAGAAATTGTTGAAGGGGTTCTCGGCATTGATCCTGAACTCCATGGCGTGCCCCTTCGGCCTCACCTGCGAGAGCGCGTACTCCACAGGGATGTCGGAACCTATCTTGAGCTGCATCTCCACCAGGTCCAGGCCGGTGACCTGCTCGGTGATGGGATGCTCCACCTGGATGCGGGTGTTGGCCTCCAGGAAATACAGCTCCCCCTCGGCGCTCATCAGGAACTCGAAGGTGCCCAGGGAGGTGTACCCCGCCTTCCTCACCGCCGCCTCGCACAGCTCGGATATCCTGGTCCGGAGCTCTGGAGACACCGCGCAGGAGGGCGTCTCCTCGATGATCTTCTGATGCCTGCGCTGCACGGAGCACTCCCTCTCACCCAGGCAGAAGGCGTTGCCCCGGGAGTCCCCCACCACCTGGAACTCGATGTGCCGTGCCTTCAGCAACGCCCGTTCGAGATAGATGGTCGGGTTCTTGAAGGCCTTGTCCGCCTCGTTCCTGGCCGAGACCAGGGCGTTCTCCATCTCCTCGTCGTTGTACACCAGGCGCATGCCCCGTCCCCCGCCGCCCCCCGAGGCCTTGAGCAGCACCGGGTATCCGATCCTCTGGGCCTGCTTGATGGCATCCTCCGGGGTCTCCAGGGGGTCAAGGGTGCCGGGCATGATGGGCACTCCCACCTTGGACATGAACTCGCGGGCAGACAGCTTGCTGCCCAATAGCCTCATGGCCCCGGGAGAGGGGCCCAGGAAGGCGATCCCTTCCTCCTCACAGCGCTCGGAGAACTCCGCCTTCTCGGAGAGGAAACCGTAACCGGGATGGATGGCGTCCACCCGCATGCGGTTGGCCACGTCAATGATGGCGTCGATGTCCAGGTAGCCGATGCCGCTACCTTCCGTCTGCAGCTCCACGCTCTTGTCCGCCAGGGACACATGCTTGCAGTGCTTGTCCGAAGGGGTGTAGATACCTACGGTGGGCACACCCATTCTCTTGCAGGTGTTCATCACCCGTATGGCGATCTCTCCCCTGTTGGCTATTAGCACCCTCTTGAACATCTCGGACCCTCTGGCGCAAGCGGCGTTGGCATGCGACTGCTTGGCAGGGAATGTACCAGGTTTTTATAATAATTTCGCCCTTCCCCGCCCATATTTTCCTGATTTCGGATATTATATCCGTTTTCTGTCAATAATCAAGGGATATATGCTAATAAATCGTTTTCGAAATGCTAAATGTTGACCTGCAGAGGTATACTCACTGTAGACGTTCAGGCCTAGAGCCCCCCGCGCCCTATCCTTTTCGGAGATATCATGGGTTTATCTAGGAAAGGATTGAGTGGGGACAGGGCCGGCGGGATCGAAGGGCTCCCGCTGCAGCTGATGATCATGGTGCTCGTGGCCGGGCTGGGAACGGCGGTCCTGGTGGGATGGATGGGAGGGCTCAGCGCCCCGCAGGCCATCGCCTCGGTCATGGGGGAGCCGTCGGAGATCATGCTCGGCGACGAGGACATGGACGGGACGTTCACCAATGACCGGGTGGCGTTGACCATCCTCGTGCGGGACCAGGACGGGAACGCGGTGGCCGGGGCCTCGGTGGTGCTGGACGGGTGCGGCGTGACCAACGCCGACGGCTCACTGGTCTATGGCAGCACGGACGCCGAGGGAAAAGCGGTCTTCCAGGACCTCACCGTCTCGCGGCACGGCCCGGGCATCGGCTTCATCACTGTGACCGTGGCCAAGGGGGGTCTGGGCACGGACTCCTCTCTGCAGATACCGGTCATCTCCAGGTGAGGATTTGAAAGGGGACAGGCGAGGGGTGGAGGGGCTGCCCCTGAGGCTGATGTTGACCGCGTTGCTGATCTCCCTCTCCCTGCCCGCCCTGCTCTCCGCCATGGAGGGGGTGGACGCCGAGCTGGACAACAGGGAGATGTCCGTTCTGGCCGAGGACATCGCTTCCAGGGTGAGGGAAATGATGGCGGCCGGACCGGGCAACGTCCGCATGATAAGCATACCCGAGGACCTGCCCTCCGACCTGTACCTGAGCCTGGGCGGGGCGGAGGGCTCCGCGGAAAGCTTCCGGCTGAGCTGGGGGAACGCCCGTCACACCCTGGGCTCGCTGTACCTGGAAAAGGCCATTGTGCTCACGGATGATGGACGACCGCTCGAGCTGAGGGCGGGGGATCGGTTGAGGATGACGTGCCCCCCGGGCTCCCCGGGAACGGTACTGGTGCAACGGGCATGATGGAGCTCTTCCTCTCCAAGGTCTGGGCCTTCGTGGTGTCCCTCTTTCTCATGTCCCTCCTGCTCCAAGGGGTGCAGATGCATGTCGATGAGGAGAGGGACCTCGCTATGCAGGGGACGGCGGAGGAACTGGAGGATCTGTTCCTTTCCCTGGAAAGGGCGGGGGAGGGGATGGAGAGGACCGTCGACCTCCATCTGTTCCTGCCGGCGGAGGCCTCCCTCCTCCTTGGTCGGGGGTACGGCACGCTGCAGGAGAGCGAGGAACGGATATGCTTCCGCAACGGCGTCGTGCGGATCCTCAAGGAAGAGAACAATGGTACGGTGGAGGTACAGGAGCTGACCCTGTTCCCCGGGGACAAGATCAAGGTGGTCGTATCGGAAACGGGGATGACGGTCACGGCCCTCAGTCCGCGAAGTTCTCCGCCAGGTACCTGACGGCCGCGGCGAACTTCCTCATCTCCTCCTCATCGTTGTAGATGTAGAACGAGGCCCGGGCGCAGCCCTCCAGCCCCCGCGAGGTGAAATAGGGATGCACGCAGTGCATGCCCGAGCGGATGAGGAACCCACCTATCTCATCCACGATCATGGCCACATCGTGCGGCAGCATCCCTTTCAGATTGAAGGAGAATATGCCCCCCCGCCGGTCGGGGTCCTCAGGGCCCAGCCTGCTCAGCTGCTCCACCCCTGACAGCTCCTCGGTCAGCACCCGGTTGAGCCGGTGCTCATGTTCCGGCACCTCCTCCATCCCCACCTTCCTCAGGTAGCGCACCGCCGCCCCGCTGCCGATGATGCCAGCATAGTTCTGCAGGCCCGCCTCGAACTTCTCCGGTATGGGGAGCAGGGTCGCGGAATCGTAGGATGTGATGGACACCGCCCCGCCGCCGGTGACCAGAGGCTCGATCTGCTCCAGCACCTCGCGCTTCCCGTAGAGCACCCCGACGCCAGAGGGACCGAGCATCTTGTGCATGGACCAGGCATAGAGGTCCACGTCCATGTCCCGGAGGTCCAAGGGGTTGTGGGGGGCGGTCTGGCATCCGTCACCCATGACCAGGGCGCCGTGGTCGTGCACCAGCTCCACCACCTCCTTCAAGGGGATGGTGGATCCGTCGACATTGTTGGTGTGCACCATGCTGACCAGGCGGGCGCCCTTCTCCAGCTCCTCCTTCAGGGGCTCCAGGTTCCCCTCCTCCAGCTCGGAGAAGGGCACCACCGCCCTCTCCAGCCCTATCCTCTCCCGAAGCATCACCCAAGGCACGTGGTTGCTGTTGTGCTCCATGTCCGTGGTGATGACCCGCTCCCCCTTTCGGAAGGGGAAGCCCTTGGCCACCAGGTTCATGGACTCCGTGGCGTTCTTAGTGAAGATGATGCATTCCGGATCCAAAACACCGACGAAGGTGGCCACATCCTCGCGGGCCTCGTCCAGATGGATGGACACTTCGGTGGCCAGGCGGTGCACGCTGCGTTCGCCACAGGCCGGGAAGTCGTAGTAGTACTCGTTCATGGCCTCCACCACCGGCCTGGGGCGCAGGCTCTGGCAGGCGCTGTCCAGGTACGTCGGACGGGCTTCCTGCTGATAGAGGGGAATGTCCTTTCTGATCGCCTCTACGTCCATTCCAGTCAATCTGGGAACATCGCCCGGGTTATTAATCCCTTCGTATCACATAAAAAAATGAGGGGGAGGTCACGCGCTCATGACCTTGTCGATGTACCTCTCCACCTCCTTGAGAAGGGCGTCAGACGCCTTTCCACCTCCGAAAGCCTGCCGGTAATCCAGGAAGTGACGCAGCGCTTTCTTCTT
>JAFGPG010000049.1 GCA_016926075.1 Methanomassiliicoccales archaeon | reverse complement strand
TCAGCTCGATGTTCACCAGGCACTCGGCGATGCGGGGGGCCTTGGTCCTCTTGCCCTTGACCGCCGTGAGCCCGGTCAGCTGGAACTTATCGGTGTCCTTACCGCTCCTCTCACCGCACACCCTGACCTGCTCCAGCAGCTCCTTGCCCGGGATGTTGACCGTGAACTCGTCGTTCTCCTCCAGGAACTTGTAGCTCAGACGTGAGGTGGTCACCCCGATCCCTAGGATCGGGGGACGTAGGGAGAAGACGTTGAACATTCCCACGGTGATGATGTTCCTCTGCTTCCCTTCCTTGTCCCCCACCCCCACCAGCACCACGGGCGCCGGGGGCAGGCACATGACCGCGCTCATCTGGTCCAGGTCCAGCTTGTCATCCATGGTCACCAAGATACCACTCCGTAACAAAATCGGAGCGTTGGGGTATTAAAGCTTATCAGCGGCGCCGGATGACATCCCCCAGGACCCTGAACTCACCGGACCAGTACATGAGGGACTTCTCTCGGTCGGCGTCCTTCTCCATCTCCGCGTGCACCACCTCACCCAGATACCATACGTGGTCCCCGGCGTCTATGCGCGCCCGCTTCACGCACTCCAGGTTGACCATGCATTCCCCGATGACCGGGGACCTGATCTTCTTGCTGGGCACGGTCTCGAAGCCGCACTCCTCGAACTTGTCCACCTCGCGTCCGGAGCGCGAGCCGCAGTAGAGGACCTCCTCCACCAGCTCCTTCCCCGGTATGTTGAGTGAGAAATCGTCGGCCCTCTCCAGCATCCCATAGCTGTGCCTGGCCGGGGAAATGCCTATGCCCAGCACCGGGGGGTTGAAGGAGAACATGTGCACCAGTGCCACGGTGATGACGTTCCTGCCCCCCCTGTCGTCGCTGACCGCGGCCAGGACCACCGGGAAGGCCGGGAAGGCACGGCAGGCCCAAATGGGGTTCACCTCGCTCTTCTCCCTCATGTTTCCAGGACGGAATTTATATTGATATAAAATAACCTCCGTTTTCTCGTTTCGGGCTTCGGAAGTTTCAATGCCGTTTAGGGTACCAGGAGGAGCGGCGCTCACCTTAATTATGCAGCAACCCCGTACCTCGCAGGATGAGCATGAGGGCGAGGATCGGCATCATCGGTGGCACCGGGGTCTACGACCCCCAGATGTTCGAGCTGAAGGAGACCGTGCGTCCGCACACCCCCTACGGGGCGGCCTCCGACGAGATACTGTTGGGGGAGCTGAAGGGGGTCCCGGTGGCCTTCCTGCCACGCCACGGCCGCGGTCACGTCCTGCCGCCGCACATGATCAACTACCGGGCCAACATATACGCCCTGAGGCAGCTGGGCGTGGAGAGGGTCATATCCCCCTGCGCGGTCGGCTCACTGCAGGAGGAGTACAGGCCGGGGGAGATCGTCCTGGTGGACCAGTTCATCGATCTCACCAAGGGGCGAAGGTACACCTTCTTCGATGGCCCTAGGACCGTTCACATAGGTGCCGCGGACCCCTTCTGCCCGGAGCTCAACGGCCTCTTCGCCGAGGAGGCCGGGAAGGCCGGGATACCCGTTCATGAAGAGGGGACGTACGTGTGCATCGAGGGCCCTCGCTTCTCCACCCGGGCCGAGAGCCACATGTATCGGGCCTTCGCCGACGTGATAGGCATGACCCTGGCCCCGGAGTGCGCCCTGGCCCGGGAGATGGAGATGTGCTACACCAGTCTGGCCATGATCACCGATTACGACGTTTGGGCGGAGAGGCCGGTGGACACGTCCACCATACTGAGGACCATGTCCGAGAACATGGACAGGATACGCATGTTGATCTCCAACACCCTGCCCAGGATACCGGCGGAGAGGAAGAGGTGCGATTGCTCCAAGGTGCTGGAGGAAGCGGGGGCCTGATCACAGCTCCCTGATCGCTTTCAACGCCCTCTCGGCGTGCTCCTTCGATCGCAGCGGCGAGTCGTAGACCATGCGTATCCTCCAGTCCCGGTCGATGACGTAGGTGGTCCGTGCCGGGGTGCCTCCCAGGCCATAGGCCCCGAAGGCCTGGCGCAGTTCCTCCTTCTCGTCGCTGAGAAGCAGGAAGGTCAGCTCGTGGTCCCGGGCGAACTCCTTGTGCGTTCCCACATTGTCCGACGAAACGCCCACCACCTCCGCCCCGGCGGCCTGGAACTGCTCGTGCATCCGCCGGAAGGCCACGGCCTCCATGGTGCACACCTTGGTGAAGTCCTTGGGATAGAAGTACAATGCCAACACCTTGCTCCCCTTGAACTCCTGCGAGCTCCTTATCCTCCCGTCCTGGTCCGGCAGCTCGAAATCGGGGGCCGGGTCCCCTACCTGCAGCTTGCTCGCCATGATAGAGAGGGTCTGGGAGCGAGGTGTTCATATATCTATCGAGAACCGGGATGAAACATTTTTATGGGCCGAAGTCGCATCAATAGCTCCATGACCTGCTACTTCCGCCACATGGAGCATGTATTCAAAAAGGCGGGGTTGCAGATCGACGTGGACAACCGCAAGCGGGTGGACCTCATACTGCACGAGATGGCCGGGGTGAACTACAAGGACTGCGTGAGGACCTGGAAGGCCATCAAGGAGCTGATGAAGGATGAGGAGGCCTTCGTGAAGCGGCTGCGCGAGGAGTGCGAGGCCTGCAACATCTATCTGGAGTACTGATCACTCGCCGATGTGCTGGCGGTAGGCGGCGGGGTCCATGAGCCCTTCCAGCTGCTCCGGCTTCGACATATTTATTCTGGCGAGCCATCCGTCGGTGTAGGGATGCTTGTTAATGATGGAGGGGTCGTCGTCCAGGGGGGAGTTGACCTCGATGACCTCCCCGGACACGGGGGCGTACACATCGGCGGTGTTCTTGACGCTCTCAACGATGGCCAGCACGTCCCCCTTCTCCACCTTGGAGCCCTTCTTGGGCAGCTGCACGTAGACGAACTCGGTCAGCTCCCCTTGGGCGTGGTCGGTGATGCCCACGGTGGCGACCTCACCGTCGACCTTGGCCCACTCGTGGTCCCTGGTGTAATGCAGTCCCTCGGGTACCTCGCTCATGATATCCCTGCTCCAAACGTTATTCGGATATTTATGCCTCGTGCGCGGCCCTCTCAACAACGAATAAATAGCTGGGGCTAGATGGAAAGGGGCATGCGCATCACCGTCCGGGGAGTGGTGCAAGGCGTCGGCTTCCGTCCGACCGTCCACCGTCTGGCCGTTTCCATGGGACTGCACGGTTACGTGCAGAACAACGGCTCCAACGTGGTCATCGAGGTCGACGGCGATGGAAAGGAGTTCGTCTCCCGCCTCAAGGCGGC
>JAFGPG010000010.1 GCA_016926075.1 Methanomassiliicoccales archaeon | reverse complement strand
TTTCCATATACGCTCGACCGTAAGCTTGATCATATTTCCATTGTTCCAAGCACTGAACGAGCTGAATGGGCCGAGCATCGGTTGGGAAGTTCTATCATCTGTTTGGCGATCTCGATCCGATTTTTCATGGGCCTCCTGTGTCGGACCCGTGGCATTTCCATTTTCACATGTCGCTCCGCTATACAATGTCATGATCGCCCCTCGGGTCCCCTGGGGATGGTTCATCGTACACCTTGACGTTACGGAAGTTGATCCAGAACACGATCACAGCTAGCAGGTAGATCAAGGCGGCCAGCATGAAGGGTAGGTAGAAGTATCCAGCGGCCAGCATGATGCCTCCCAACACCGTGGTCGCGCTGTTCGGGACCCTCCACACGATGGAATTGATGGCGCTGGCCAGGCCTCTGTCCTCTTTGTCGACTATGCCCATGAGGTAGGAGTCCATGATGGGTCCGGCCATGTTCATCAGGGCCGCCCGCACCAGGTACACCGCACCGGCCAGGGCCGCTCCCGGCATGTAGGGTATGGCCAGCATGAAGATGGTGGAGATGCCCTGGGTCATGACGATGCTGGGCACCTGACCGTAGCGGTGCGCCAACCGGGGGCTGAAGATGGCCGCCAGACCTATGGACAGGGAGGTGAGGGCCAGCAGGGGGCCGGAATAGGCGTCCGGTATGCCGTATCTCAACCAGAACCATGTGGGGACCAGGGGGATGATCAGACCGGCCCCCAGGCCGATGAGAGTGTTGCTGACGGAGAAGTGCAGCAGGGTCCTCTTGCTTCTTTCCATGAGGAAGTTGCCCCGACGGAGCTTGGCCGAGGGGGCCAGGTCCTGATATCCTCTCAACATGTGGAGGATGGAGAGGGGGGAGAGGGCGGTGACGAACCCCAGCAGGACGAAGGCCCAGGAATGTATCTGTACACTGCTCCATCCCCCCAACCCCATCAGCCAGGGGAAGGCGAAG
Source organism: Methanomassiliicoccales archaeon (assembly GCA_016926075.1). Taxonomy (GTDB): domain Archaea; phylum Thermoplasmatota; class Thermoplasmata; order Methanomassiliicoccales; family UBA472; genus UBA472. The sequence continues at coordinate 14,861 of JAFGPG010000010.1, read as the reverse complement.
GGCAGGGCGAACCCCAAGCCGATGAAGGCCCCGTTGACGATGAAGGAGAGGGAGAAGGCGATGTCCCGGTTGTCCACTGTTGTCTGGTCGGCGATCATGGCGTTCCAGGTGGAGAGTATGGCCCCTTCCGCCACCCCGGACAGGATCCCCGCCACAAGGTACAGCCGAGGGTCGAGGGACCAGGAGCATATGAACATGGCCGGTGGAAGGAGGGCCAGCCCTCCCAAGAGAAGCCGCTTCCTGCCCAGCCGGTCCGAGAGCACCCCGAAGGGGATGGCGCTGAGGATCATGGCCAGCCCGGAGGCGCCGATGATGAGTCCCACCTGCCCGGAGCCCACACCCTGTTCGGGGAGATAGGCGGTGGTGGCTGTGATCAGGTATCCGTAACCGATGGAGCTGAAGGAGGCGAGAAGGATGAGCCATTTGACCTGGGCCGGCACCTTCGTCCTGGGGCTGTCGACCTTGGAGCCTCTCGATCGCAATTTCATCCCTTCCGTGCCGGTCCTGCAATGCCGATATGAGGAATCGGGTCCCGGTATCAGATACTTGCGGTCAGACCCCTCGATTTCGAATGGGCACAACCTGAAATACGCATCATAACGTTCCATCGTTCGATCGACATGATGCCCATCGCGCCCTTGATGATAGAGCACCGCACCATCGAGAGGATGGCCGTGGTCATGGCCGAGCAGGCGGAACGTTCCGGAGGGGGAGAGGAGCTCGACATCCGTTTCATCCCCGCCGTGGTGGACTTCATGAGGAACTACGCCGACCGGACCCATCACGGAAAGGAGGAGGACATACTGTTCCGGGCGCTCAAGGACCGGCCCCTGAGCGATGAGCACCGCTTCCACCTGGAACGGCTGGAGGGGGAGCACGTCAAGGCCAGGGGCATGGTCTCCCTCTTGAGGACGTTGGGCGACTCGCACGCCATGGGGGACCCCACGGCCGCCTATCAGGCCTCTATGCTCATGAGGGACCTGGCAGAGCTCTATCAGCAGCACATCGCGCTGGAGGACCGCTCTTTCTTCGTACCGGTCATGGAGTACTTCACCGCCGAGGAGAGTGAGGTCATGCTGGCCGAGTTCAAGGATTTCGACTCCCGGATGATACACGAGCGCTACGCCAAACTGGTGGAGGGCATGGGAGGAGGGGAGCCGATGCGATTGTCCCATGAGGAGGGACGATGGCGCTGCCGGGTTTGCGGCTTCATCTATGATCAACGGGAGGGTGACCCGCGGGCGGGGGTGCCGCCCGGTACCCCTTTCCAGGACCTCCCGGAGGATTGGGTCTGCCCGGTGTGCGAGGCGGGGAAGGACGCGTTCGAGCACCTGTGAGGCCTCAACATTTATGCCGGTGATATTGACATGGTCATTCCATGACCGAGGACGGGGTAGGAGACACCTTTCAGCGGGAGACCGTGCATCGCCGGGATCGGCTCATCGGCCGGTACCTGGACTGGGATAGGAAGCCGGGGACGTACAAGAGCTACCCGGAGAGCCCGAGGGTGGCGCTGCTTGAGGCGGAAAGACCCTCCACCACATTGGACCATGTCCTGCGCGTCAGGAGGAGCGTCAGGGACTTTGAGCGGAGAGCGATCCCCCTGCAGGAGCTGTCGTACCTGCTGTGGGCATCCACCGGCATCACCCGCAGGGAGAGGGGGTATGAGTTCCGGACCGCTCCCTCCGCGGGGGCACTGTACCCGGTGGAGACGTACATGGCGGTCAACGACGTGACGGAGGTACCCCCAGGCATATATCATTACTCCATACGGGACCATGCGTTGGAACAGGTTAGGAGGGGGAGGATGGGGGAGGAGTTGGCCCGGGCCGCCCTGGACCAGGGCATGTGCGCCCGTGCCCCGTTGGTGCTCATCTGGACCGTACTGTTCGAGCGCAGCAAGTGGAAATATGACCAGCGGGCCTATCGCTACCTTTACCTCGACGCGGGACATGTGGCCCAGAACCTGGCCCTGGCCGCGGTGGCCCTGGGCCTCGGCTCCTGTCAGATAGCCGCCATGTACGACGAGGAGGTCAACGAGCTTTTAGGCGTGGACGGGGCGGAGGAGAGCGCGATATACCTCAGCGCTGTGGGGTGGCCCCGGGCATGATCGAGGATGGGCGGGGAGGCCTCGTTGGCCATATACGATATCGTGCTGGGCGTCCCTGAGGGGGATGGGACCTCGGTCAGAGCCCTAGCTCGTCGGACCTCTTGACCATACCATCCAATGCCACCTGGAGGAAATCGTCCCTGGGGATGCCCAGCTGCTCGCAGCACATGATGCGCTGGCGGTCCACACCCCGGGCGAAGTCCTTGTTCCCGAACTTCTTGATGACCGACTTGACCTTGACGTCGGCCAATTTTTTTGAGGGGATCACCAGGGTGCAGGCCAGGACAAGCCCTGAGACGGCGTCGGCCGCCACCAGCCCCCTCTTCAGCTCGTTGTCCACCGGCACCTTGGTGGCCTCGCTGTTGTGGGCCAGGATGGCCTGCAGCACCTCCTCGGGGACCTTTTTACGGAGGATGTCGCAGGCCATGAGGGTATGGTCCTCCATACCGTGGCATTCCTCGAAGTCGATATCGTGAAGAATGCCCGTTACTTCCCAGAGGTCCTCGTCACGCCCCAGCCGTGAGGCGGTCTCCCTCATGACCGCCCCGACGGCGATCATGTGCTTGACATTCCCCTCTTTGGACACGTGTCCCTTGACCAGTTCCAGCGCTTCTGCTCTCTGCATCATGTCCGACCTCTGTCCGGTTGTGTGAAGGCCATCTCAGACTATGAGCTTGCCGGCGGAGGGACCCCAGATGGCGTCATAGACCGCCTCCACCTTGACCACCACCGCGGCCTTGGCCGGGAGCTTGGGATTGACCCCGTGCACCCACTTGCGCATCTCCTCGAACACCGGTCCAGCCTTGTGCACCTTGGCCGAGCCCTTGATCTGATAGGATTTGGTGGACTCCGCGTCGTAGCAGAGCAACGATATGCGGGGGTTCTCCGAGAGATTGGCCGCCGTCTTCAGGAAGAAGTTGTCGGACAGCAGCAGCGTTTCATCGTCCAGTATCTTCATGAAGTTGATGAAGACGACGTTGGGCGTTCCATCCTTGGTGGCGGTAGCTATGGGTATGGGCTTCTGTTTCGCCAGGACCTCCTTCACCTCAGCAGGCATCTTGACCAAATGCATCACCGGTATGAATTTAATTTTGGAGACTATAATGTTAATGCTTAGTCATTTTGGTACCCGGGAGGGAACGTCGATCTGACGGCAACCTTTTCATTGTCGATAGACCTAGGGATTCCCATGCCCCTTCGCCTCCTCTTCGTGGAGCCCCCCAAGGACTACTGGTTCCTGATGGGGGAGTACCTACCCCCACCGACCGGTCTGCTGATCTTGGCCGCCTACGTGGAGAGGGAGGTCCCGGACATAGAGATACAGGTGCTGGATTGCCAGGCACAGAAAAGAGGTTGGGGGGGTGTGGCCGAGTGCATCGAGGATTTTTCCCCGCACGTGGTGGCCGCCTCGGGGTTCACCTGCAACGCCTACGGTTGCGTCCGGGTCGCCCAGGAGGCCAAGAGAATAGACCCGCGGACGTTGACCGTTCTGGGAGGCGTGCATTTCACCGCCCTTCCCGAGGAATCCCTTCTCGATTTTCCAGAGGTCGACCTCATCGTAAGGGGGGAGGGGGAGGTGACCCTGGTGGACCTCTTGAGGAGATGGGGGAAAGGAGAGGGGTTCGGCGATGTGGCGGGAATATCCTTCCGTGGCAACGGGACGGTGGTGCACAACCCCGGGCGACCATTGATCCCGGACCTGGACTCCCTGCCCTACCCCGCCTACCATCTGGTCGAGGAGCATCTGGACCGATACCACTTCTCCATGATGGCCGGGAAGAACACCCAGTACCTGATCATGGAGGGCAGCCGGGGGTGCTCGCACCGCTGCTCCTTCTGCACCCAATGGCGACATTGGAACGGGGTCTGGAGGACCAAGTCACCGAAAAGGATCGCCCAGGAGATGGAGTTCCTTCATGATGAGTACGGAGGACGCTTCCTCTGGTTGACGGACGACAACTTCGATTATGCCCACAGGGGAAGGGAACTTTACGAGGAGCTGCGTGGTAGGCCGTTCATCGACGACATCAGCTGGTTCTTCCAGGCCCGAACGGACGACATAGCCCAGAACCCGGAGGTGGCCGGTCGACTTCGGGAGGTTGGCAACACCTGGATACTTATGGGGGTGGAGAGCGGGTCCCAGGAAAGATTGGAGGAGTTCGGGAAGGGGGAGAGGGTGGGGGACGCGTACAGGGCCGTGGAGACGCTCCGGAGGAACGACATCCTCAGCCAGGCCATGCTCGTCATCGGCTCCCGGGAGGACACCCATCGGTCCATAGAGGCCACCAGGGACTTCGCCGAGGAGCTGGGCAGCGACATCACCATATTCTCCGTGCTGACCCCCTTCCCCGGGACCGCGGTGCATGAGATGGCGGATAGGAACGGATGGATAGAGGACCGCAACTATGCCAACTACGACATGGTCCACGCCATCATGCCCACCGCCTCCCTGACCAGGCGGGAGGTGCAGGAGGAGCTTCTCGAATGCTATCAACGCGTGTACGGTTCTGTGGCCAACAACCTGCGGGGCGTCTTCTCGAGCAATGTCATAAAGAAGAGGGCCTACCGGCACATGGCCGGAAAGAGGGTCATCGGTAAGCTGAGGCGTTTGATTTGACCGTCGACAAGGAGGTGCGCATCTATCTGGTCCTGTCCTTTGTCGGATTGTTCATGGTGCTTTTATTGCCTTTCATCGGAAAGGCCGGTGAACTGGCCCGGTGGCAGAGGTACCTTGTCCTGGTACTTTTCATGACATGTTACGCCCTGGGACTCTCGATGGCCCTGTGGCCCAACTGGTGGCCGGGTACGCGCAAGGGGAAAGACGGCACGGCCGATGACGACGGGCGCCGCCCGAGGTTCATCGGCCATCATCCGGACTGCCCCGATTTCGCGGACCATGTGGTGCATATCGGGGACAGGACCTACTGCGCGGGATGCCTGGGGCTGGGAGTGGGGTGCGCCTCCTCCATCCCCCTGTCCGTTATCGTTCTCCTTATCCTCCCGCCCTTTGAGGCCGCCTTGGCCGCCTCCCTCCTGGTCCTGGGCTCGGCCCTGGTGGCCCTGAACCTGGCGGAGTCCCTGCACGGCTCACGATACAAGACGGCGCATTTTCTCCTCAACCTCTTCCTTCCCATCGCCTATCTCATGATCGCCGCCGGTGTCCTGGCCATCACTGGCGTGTTCCTCAATGGGCTGTGGGTCCTGGTTCTGGGCCTCTTATGGACCGAGTCGAGGAAGGTGCTGTCCCAATACCATCACCGGGCCATCTGCCGGGATTGCCCCCGCCCCTGCAAGTGCTTCTGAGGTCAGCGCTTGATTATGGTCTTGATACCTATGGCGATGAACAGTATCCCCAGCACGAGGGCGAACAACCACCAGAAATTGAAGTCGTATATCTCCTGGGGGAGTCCCTCTATTTCGATCAGTACGAAGTTGGTGATGATCCAGGAGCCGAGGAGGATTATGACGATGCCCCAGAAGATGTTTCCGGACCGGCTCCGTCCCGAGCAGGTGTCATCGCATTCCCTTTCCATCCGCTTGTCCCAATCCTTCCTCTCCCCGCTCATGGATGCGCCGCAGTTCTTGCAGAATTTGGAATCGTCCGTGTTCTGCGTGCCACACCTAGGACAGTAGGTCATGGTACAAAATTAGATGGTGGGATAATAATTTTCCTTATTCCCAGTTTTGGGGGCGCGGTTCCCGCGCCCAATATGCGTACCACCAATGACAGCCACCAGCAGAAGGCCTTAATGGCCATGCCCGCCGTGGGTGGTAGAGCGCTATGATATGAACGAGGGTGTTGTCAGGACCTCGCCGGGGAATCACATATTCAATGGAGGAAATGGCCTGTGAGCGAATAGTAAAGTTCTACTCCGTTCCTGGCCTCGGGCGCGTCCCTGTTTTTCGCTTCGTTCCCCAATGCGCAAGACATAAATATGCCCATGCTATGTCATGACATAGCACAGTAAGGTGCCTATAAAGAAGGAGGTATGAGATGGCCGAAGCGAAGTCTGAATCACTGCCCTTCGCGGCAGTCGCCCTGCACAACAACGCCTTGGCAGCTTTCAACGAAGCTGCGATGAGGGAGGGTGGGGCGTACTACTACGGGCTTCAGCAGGCCGTCCTGGAGCTCGGACGACATTGCCTGATCCCCGGCTCTAGGGTGGTGGCACTGGATTGCCATATCGATCTCCTCATGCCCCTGGTCCTGGAGCACGAGGACCTGTGCCGTTTCGTGGTCCTGTCCCCGGAACAGGAGAGGACCTGGAAATGTTTCGATCTGTTGCGGACGCGCGTCCGCCTGGGTTTCGTGGACGTGGCCTGCCTGGACCTGGAAAAGGACTTTCCCCACCTTTCCGGGAGGATGTTCCTATGCTTGGGGGCGTTCGATGCCATGCTCCCCCGTCGCCGAAAGGAGGTCCTAGGGTCCATACGCCGTCACCTGGAGCGAGGAGGTGTGGCCATGGTGGGAGCTAGGGTGGTGCATGATCCTGATCATATGGGGCTGGAAGGAGCGGGTAATGATCACCGGAACGGTGACTGGTCGGTAGGCGAGTGGGAGGCCTGTTTCCAGGAGGCGGGCTTCGCTAAGGCCACCCGGATATACTGCGACAGCGATAGGATCGTATGGGCCCTCGAGAGATGATGGGACGGGGAGGTCGTCCTCTTTCTGTCACCTTCGCCTGTGGTAGCATCTTACCGATCCCCATATGATGGCTGCCACTTGGGTCATGACGGGGCTACGATGAGCGACACGACGTCTTCAGCCGATGGAGCAGCCCTGGTCCTTCACCGAGCTGTAGAGGGGATGACTGCGCGATCCGGACTCGTTCATGCGGGACATGAGGTCCAGTATGAGTATGGAATGGTCGGAGAGGCCCATCTCCCTTTCCTTATGGGAGTAGGTTGCCCATACAGGATGACGGATGGCCGGCGACACCAGGGCGTGGTCCGTCCTCATTCCCTTGCCGGAGGAGGTGTACCATGAGTATTCCTTGCCCATCTGATGATACTCCCTCCATACGTCCCGCCATCCCATTGAGAGTATGGAAGAGAGATGCTCCCGACCTATGTAGGCCGGCCCCTCGGCGTCCTGTTCCAATCCCGTGCCCAGGTCGCCGATGAGCACCACCCGCTGTTGGGACTCCACCGCTTCCCGGGCGTAACCCATCAAGGCCTCCCAATGCTCCATCTTTCCGGGGAGGTCCGATGCGCCCGGCACATGCACGGCCAGGATGCGAAGGTCTGAGCCTTCCAGGGAGCTTTCCAACCAGCGGTGCCTCTGTGTACGCACCCTCTCCCCCTCTATGGCCTGGATGGGCATCTTGGATGCCAACAATATGCCGTTGGTGCGCGGAGGGGGCTGGGAGTTGAGCACGTAGGAATAGTTGAGCGTGGCCAGGGATAGGCAGATCTCGATGACCCTCTCCTGACGGAACTCCAGCAGCACCAGCAGGTCCGGGTCGTGCCTTCTGATGGCCTCGATGATCCCCGGGAGATGGTCATGGGTCCCCCCGAACTGCAGGTTCCATTCCATGATTCGCATGGCCGGTGCATCATCGGTCCCCGCCCTTATTGAACCTTGCCCTGGAGCATGTGGTATATGGAGCATGAGATGGCGGTACATGATGCTATCGTGTTATTTATATGATAACTTTTAATACTGCGTATTATATCATTGATTCGTGTTACGGCCCCGATCATAGATCACCAATGACTCTCCTTTCAGCCATTCGTTCCTCCTTTGGATGGACCATGTGGTCGGGGCTGTGACATTAAATGATGAAATAACTTCGCCACATGTCCTTGGCGTAACACGTGTTATTTTCATACGAATTTTTAATAATGAGTATGATTATTTCCGTTTTCGTGCTACGGTACCGATCAGCCCCCTAAAAAGCCAGATGGGCTGGTTCATGGTATGCGATCATCGAAATAAGATCATATGGAGCGGATGAAATTGGACAGGAAGATAGTTGCGATCGTGGCGGTGGCCGCGGTCGTTGTTCTGATAACGGTGGCCGTCCTCCCCGGCCTGCTGAACAGTGCGGAGGAGGATAATGAGCTGCGCATCGCTATAAGTTCGGACGTGAACTCCTGGTATCTGACCGCCTTCCCGGACGGGGACGCGCGCTATGTATGGGCCCAGGTGTTCGAGACACTTATCAGGCTGGACACGAACCTTGACATGGTACCAGGACTGGCCGAGTCGTGGTACAGCCCCGACAATGGTTTGACCTGGATATTCAACCTCACCCAGGGTGTGGAGTTCCATGACGGTTCAGATTTCAACGCCTCGGCGGTCATATTCTCCTACAGCGATCTATTATCGGCTAAGCAGTGGGGGATACTGAGCAAGATCAACTCCACGGTGGCCTTAAGCGATCATACGGTCCAGTTCAACATGAAATCGGCAATGGCCCTGCCCTACTACCTGACCCATGTGGCCTGGCCCATACTCAGCCCTAATGCCGCAAATGCGGACGGCAGCTGGAACGGGCAGGTCATCGGCACGGGGCCTTTCAAGCTGGAGGAGCACGTCACGGACCAGGAGATACGGTTGGTACGCAACGAGGGATATTGGGGTGAGGCACCGGTCCTGGAGAGGGTGACCTTCAAGGTGGTCAAGGACGCCACCACCCGGGTCATGGCCCTTAAGGCGGGCGACGTGGACATGATCTTGAAGCCCTCGGAGAGCGACGTTGATGATCTTGATGACACCGACGGGATCGGGGTTCAGACCAAGTTGACCACCTTCACCGACTTCTTGCAGTTCAACACCAAGGGCGACGCTCATAACCTCACCACCAGTCCCTTCCAGGACCTGAACGTGCGCAAGGCGGTGGCCTACGCCATCGACACCGAGGCATTGGTGGAGGACCTGCTCTACGGATACGGGGAAGCGGCTCGGGGCCGTCCCTATTCTCCCTGCATGATGTTCTCCGACCCGGGCCTTCCGCTGTACAGCGCGGACCTGGATACCAGCAACTGGTACATGGAACAGTCTGGCTGGGAGAAGGAGGATGACGGTTATTACTACAAGAACGGAACCCGTTTCCAAGCCACCCTTATGCTGAGCAACGAGGATGCCTGGGGACCTCGCTTCAATATCATGGCCGATGCCATCCAGGCCATGCTGGGCGAGGCGGGGATGGACATCGAGCTGGTCAAGGTGCCCACCACCACCTGCAACGCCAAGGAAGCCTCCGGGGACTTCAGCATGATCATGAGGACTGGTTACTTCGTTTGGGGTGCTTACCCCAGGCACTTCCTGGTGCACTTCCAGTTCAACGTGTACTCGCACTACGCCAATGCCAGCTACAACGCCCTGGTGACGGCCTCGGACGCCACCAACGATCTGGAGGTCATGGAGGAGAAGTACCTGGCGCTGCAGCAGGCGGTCATCGATGGCCTTCCGGCCTTCTACCTGGTGCATGAGTACAAGATCGTGGCCTATCGCGATTGGGTCAAGGGATATCATATGACCGCGGAGGATCCCTGGTTGAATCTGAATGGAGTGAGCGTGGAGCGGTGATGGGGGGCGTGGAGCGGCCGGCATACGGCCGACCGGGGGGTAAGGAACGGTGATAGCGTATGCCTTGAAGAGGCTGGTGCTCCTAGGCTTCATCCTCTTTGGCATCACCCTGCTCACCTTCGGCCTCATGCATATGGCTCCCGGCGACCCGGCCTTCACCATCGCCGAGGGCCGCTATGGCACGGACCTCACCCCCGAGCAGGTGGAACAGGTCAGGGCCGAGGAGGGGTTCGATGACGGATGGTGGGTGCAGTACCAGAAATGGGTATCTCATCTGTTGGAGTTGGACATGGGCCGTTCCCTGGTCACGTATAAGAGCGTCACTTCGGAGATAGCCGCCCGTATACCCTACACTTTCGTCCTGGCGTTTACGGCCAGCATCATCACCTTCGCCACATCGATACCTCTAGGCATAGCCTCCGCCGTGAGAAAGGGCCGGCGCCAGGATGTGGCGGTGCGTGTGCTCAGCCTTGTGGCCGCATCCATGCCCAACTTCTGGCTGGGCCTTCTGCTCATCTGGGTCTTTGCGGTGGTGCTGGGCGTGCTTCCCTCCTTCGGCGCGGGGGGTGTGGCGCACCTCATCCTGCCGGCTTTCACCCTGGGCATATCCATGGCCGCCATCAACACCCGTTTGGTTCGGTCGGCCATGATCGAGGTGCTCTCCCAGGAGTATATCGCCACCGCCCGCATGAAAGGGTTGGACGATTGGACGATCATCTCGCGTCACGGTCTCAAGAACGCCCTTCTGCCGGTGCTGACCTTCGCCGGGCTGCAGCTGGGCTTCCTCCTGGGAGGGGCGGTGGTGGTGGAGACGGTGTTCTCCTGGCCGGGGATCGGTAAGCTGTTGGTGGACTCCATCATGGTCAAGGACTTTTCCATGATCCAAGGCTGCGTGCTGGTGATCGGGGCGACGTTCGCCATTGTCAACATCGGGGTCGATCTGGCCTATGCGGCCATAGATCCCCGCATAAGGTGGGACGTCGATGCATGACCGTAAACTGAAGAAGCGTTTCCTTGGCAGCCCTACCGCGCTGGTGGCATCCGGGATGCTGATGGTCATGGCCTTCATGGTCATGGCAGCCCCGCTGATCACCTCCTACGACCCTCTGGATGTGGATCTGAAGGACCGGCTCTCCCTCCCTGGTCCGGAGCATCTCTTGGGCACTGACGAACTGGGTCGCGACCTGTTCGCCCGGGTGCTGTATGGCGGGCAGAACACACTGCTCATCGCTTTGACCGTGGCCTTCATGGCCTTCGCGATAGGGACCACCATGGGGCTGCTCAGCGGATATTACGGAGGGGTATTGGACATGACGCTGATGCGCTTCGTGGACATCATGTTGGCATTCCCCCATATCATACTGGCCCTGGTTATAGCCGGTCTTATGGGCCCGGGTCTGGAGAATCTGATCCTGGCACTCACCCTGACGCATTGGCCGGCCTATGTGCGCATGGCCCGCTCAGGGACCTTGCAGGTCAAGGAGATGACCTTCGTGGAGGCCGCCCGCTCGATGCGCTTCTCCAACCTGTGGATAATCCGCCGGCACGTGCTGCCTAACGTCTCGGATTCCTTGATGGTCATGCTGGCAATGGATCTGGCCAACGTCATTATCATCGCCTCGGCCCTCAGCTTTCTTGGGCTGGGCATACAGCCTCCCACCCCGGAGTGGGGCAGCATGCTGCGGGCGGGAGTGCCTTACCTGACCACCTCTCCCCTCCTGACCTTCGTCCCGGGGGCCTTCATCTTTCTGACCGTGGTCAGCATCAACCTGCTGGGGGACTGGTTGAGGGACGTGCTGGACCCCCATTCCCACGAGATAGAGGCGGTGGTGGCATGAGCCTGCTGGAAGTGGAAGGGCTGTCCGTCTCCTTTCCCTCCTCCGACGGTCTGGTGCGGGCCAACGACGGTGTATCCTTCACCATAGCCCCGGGGGAGACCTTTGGCATCGTGGGTGAGACGGGCTGCGGGAAGACCGTGCTGGGTAGGGCCCTTCTGCGCTTACTCCCGGACTCCGCCATGTATACCGGAAGGGCCGCCTTCAGGGGAAAGGACATACTTTCCATGAAGGAAGATGAGCTGAAAGAGCTGCGGGGGCGGGGCATCGCCATGGTGATGCAGAACCCCACCCTCTCCCTCAATCCCCTCATGAGGGTGGTGGACCAGGTGGCGGAGGCCTATGTGCTGCAGGGGATGGACTGGAAGGTGGCCCGGGGGGAGGCGGGGCGCAAGCTGTATCATGTCGGCATACCCCGAGACCGCGTTCGGGACTATCCGCATCAGTTCAGTGGGGGAATGAAGCAGAGGGTCATGATCGCCATCGCCCTGGCCTTGAACCCGGGCCTCCTCATCGCCGACGAGCCCACCAAGGGCCTGGACGGGGAGGCCAGGGAGAATATATTGCGTCTGCTGGGCTCCATCCGGGATCATGAGGGACGGGGTACAATGCTCATCACCCACGATCTGCGGGCCGCCGCCGGTCTCTGCGATCGTCTGGCAGTCATGTACGCCGGTGAGCTGGTGGAGATCGGGTCCACCCTTGATGTCATAGGGGAGCCTCGACACCCCTATACCCGGGCCCTGCTTGGATCCCGGCCAGAGTCGGGATTCGAGGACCTCCCGGGGGAGGGTCCGCCCTTGACCGCCCTGCCCCGAGGATGCCGTTTCTGTCCCCGTTGCGCCTGGCGACAAGAGGACTGCGTAACGGGGCGCCCGGAAATGGTGGAGGCCGAGGACCGTCAGGTACGCTGCCCAGTGGTGATGAGGCCATGATACTGGAGGTGAGCGAACTGAAGAAGCATTTCCGCCATCGGCTGATTGGCGGCAGCATCCTGAAGGCCCTAGACGGGGTGGACCTGAGCATCGGCAGGGGCAGCACCTTAGGCGTGCTGGGTCCCAGCGGCTGTGGCAAGACCACACTGGCCCGCACTGTGACCAGGTTGTTGAGGCCCACTGCCGGTCGCATCGTGTTCGAGGGGGAGGACATCACCCTTTCCACGGGTCGGGAGCTTAGGGAGATGGGCATGGGAATGCAGCTGGTGTTCCAGAACCCGGAGGCCTCCTTCGATCCCCGCATGCGCCTGGAAAGGTCATTGGCCGCCCCCCTGGTATTCCATCAAGGTCTCCGGCCAGAGGAGGCCGCCCGGATGGTGGAGGAGCACCTCGAGCTGGTCCATCTGGACCCGGAGGTGCTGGGCAGGTACCCTCACCAGTTGAGCGGGGGGCAGTTGCAGCGGGCGGCTTTGGCCCGAGTGCTCTCCCTGAGGCCGAGATTGATAGTGGCGGATGAGCCGACGGCCATGCTGGATTCCCTGGTGCAGGCCCAGGTGCTCAAGCTGATGAAGGAGTTGCAGCGCAGGACGGGGATTAGTTACCTGTTCATATCGCATGACGAGAAGGTGGTGGACTGGATGAGCCATGAGGTGATCGAGATGAAAGAAGGAAGGATCGTGAACCGTAGAGAGGGGGAATGCCCATGAGCACCCCCAATCCCAAGCAGAGGGATTTCTTCGATGAGAAGGCGGCGGAATGGGACCAGAAGGTGCGCCATGACGCTTTGAAGGTCGAGAGGATCGTTGACCTCCTTTCTCCCTGCAGGGGATGGCGGGTGTTGGACGTGGGCACCGGAACGGGGGTACTGATACCCTTCCTGCTCCACCGGCTAGGGGGGGAGGGGAGCATGATGGCCGTGGACTATTCGGAGAACATGTTGCGAGTGGCGGCCGGGAAATTCCCTCCTTCCACCTATCCTAACCTGGAGTTCCTGAAGGCGGACATACTGACGGACGAACTTCCAGACGAGTACGATGCAGTGATCTGTTATTCCGTCTTCCCCCATTTCATGGACCAACCACGTGCGGTGCGTCGGTTGTCAAGGTGCCTGCGCTTAGGGGGATTGCTCATGGTAGCCCATTCCTCATCCCGGGAGACCATCAACGGGGTGCACATGGAAGCCGGGCGAGAGGTGGCCAACGACTTCCTGCCGCCCATGCCGGAACTGCTGGCGATGATGAGGGCGGCCGGGATGGAGCTGGTCTACAGCCAGGATGACGAGGAATACTACATTGCATTGGCCAGGAGGGTGAAGGCATGATCGACTGGGGCCTGGAATGGAAGACGCGTCTGCTGGCCTCGGGATTCAGACCCGGAGGGCAGGTATTCCTGGACCAGAAGGCCGCTGACCGCTATAACGAGAGCAGGGAGATGTGGAGATGGGGGGAGAGCAACGTGCGGTTCTTGGACCCCTGCCCGGAATGGTCGGTCCTGGAGGTGGGGCCAGGGCCTGGCAATCTCACCGTTCCCTTGGCCAGGAGATGTCGGAAGGTCACCGCGGTCGAGCTGTCCGAGGCTATGGCAGGGCATCTGGTACGAAACGCCATAGAGGCCGGGTTGGGGAATGTCGATGTGATCAACAGCGCCTGGGAGGAGGCCCCCGACCTTCCCAGGCACGACCTGGTATTGGCCTCATACTGTCTCAAGATTCCCGAGATGACCGCCGCGTTGCTCAAGATGAACAGCCTGGCCATCAAGAAGGTGGCCCTGTTCTGGTATTCCGGTCCTCCCAGGTGGGAAAGGGCTCAGCGCGAACTGGCCAGGGAGGCCGGGTTTGAGGTGCGGCCCTATCCCCCCTTCGCTGACGTACTGTTCAATATCCTGACCCAGATGGACCTACGGCCGGAGCTGTCCTACAATATGGAGTTGCCGTGCCTGACTCGGTTCTCAGGGACGGAGGAGGCCGTGGCCTATTTCAGGGACACCATGCTGGTTCCCGATGTGGACGACGGGTTGCTTCGCGGTTACGTGGAGAGAAACTGCAGGCCAGCGGATGGCGGTTGGATATGGTCGGAGGATCCGCGGACCTATGCCATGATCACCTGGGTTCCGCGCGAGCCCCGGTTGGATACGATTATCTAGTCGCCATCGATATCATCGACCATGGCAATAGGTCCTGCCGTTTCCAGCTGTTCGCTTACCTTGAACAACGGGGTAAGGATGCCCGCCATTGGTCTGGGGACCTATAAGCTGGTGGGCCGGGAGGCCTACTCACCGGTGAGGGTGGCCCTTTCCTGCGGATATCGTCACATCGACACCGCCTCATTCTACGAGAACGAGGAGGCCATCGGTCAGGCGGTGAGTGACAGCGGTCTGCCTCGGGAGGAGGTGTTCATCACTAGCAAGGTGTGGAACACCGAGCAGGGGTACGAGGCCGCCATGAAGGC
>JAFGPG010000048.1 GCA_016926075.1 Methanomassiliicoccales archaeon | reverse complement strand
CTCCCCCTCACCGGACATGACCGGCAACGGGGGTTGCGCGGCAGGCAGACCTTCTGCCCGAAGCGGACCATGGTGGCGTTGATCTCGCACCACAGGGCCTTGGGGAACACCTTGCGCAGGGCCTGCTCGGTCTGTTCCGGGGTCCTGCAGTGCACCAGTCCCAGGCGGTTGCTGATGCGGTGCACGTGGGTGTCCACGCAGATGGCCGGCTCCTTGAAGGCGTAGGCCATGACGCAGTTGGCGGTCTTGCGGCCCACCATAGGCCACTTGGTCATCTCGTCGATGTCCTTGGGCACCCCTCCGCGTTCCACGGTCAGCCGAGCGATCCCCTTCACGGCCTGGGCCTTTGCCCTGTAGAACCCCACCGGGCGGATGATCTCCTCGATCTCCGGCAACGGCGCATCGGCCAGCTCCTGCGGCGAATAGAAGCGGTGGAAAAGCTCCGAGGAGGCCCGATGCGTGTTGAGGTCCCTGGTGCGCTGGGAGAGCACGGTGGCCACCAGGACGTGGAAGGGGTCTCTCTCCCACCAGGTCTCGCCTTCGTCGATCAGCCCTGGGAAGGCCTGCCCGCGCACCGCCCCCCTCATGGCCGCCAGCAGCCACCTAAGGTCCATCCCCGCCCTCCAGTTCCTTCATGGCCTCTCCCACGGTGTACAGGGAGCCGCTCACCATGAGCATGCCCTCTTTCCCGGCCAGTCGCCTCCCTTCCTTCAGGGCCTCCCCCACCCCCGGTATCTCCGAGCAGTGTGGATGAACGGTCCGGCAGATGTGCATGAGGGAGGGGATGGGAAGGGACCGCGGCGTGTCCGGGGAGGTGCACACCAGGTGATCGAAGTGGGGGGCCAGGGCGGTCAGTATCCCTTCGGCGTCCTTGTCCCGGAGCATGCCGATGACCAGAACCCTCGGTCGCTCCCGGAAGATGTTGATCTCCCGGGCCAAGGTGCAGGCCCCCTCAGGGGTGTGCGTCACGTCCATCACCAACAAGGGGGAGCGCGACACCACCTCCAGGCGTCCGGGCCACCGTGCCGTGGACAGGCCGCGCACGATGCTCTCCCTGGGAAGCTCCATGCCCCTCCCCAGTTCCAGGGAGCATTCCGCGGCCAGGGCCGCGTTCTCGCACTGGTAGCCACCCAGCAGCCCCAGGCGCAGCTCGGTCCCCAGGGAGTGCAGCCTCACGGTCGTTCCATCGTCATTCCTTTCCAGACACTCGAACCGGAAGTCCTTGCCCAGGACCCTGAGGGGAGCGGAGCGACATCTGGCCATCCATGATATCACCCGCTGGGGCCCGGGGGATTGCGGTGAGGAGATCACGGGCACCCCCTCCTTGATGATGGAGGCCTTCTCGTAGGCGATCTTGCCCAGGGTGTCCCCCAGGAAGGAGGTGTGCTCCTTGCCGATGCGGGTGATGACGCAGCACAGGGGATGGACGACATTGGTGGCGTCCAAACGGCCTCCCATACCCACCTCCACCACCGCCACCTCCACCCCTTGCCTTGCGAAGTGCAGGAAGGCCATGGCGGTGACCACCTCGAAGAAGGTGGGAGGACGGGCGAACCGACCGCCGTCCACCATGTCCCGCATCTCGGAGAGCAGCCCCGCCAGCTCGGGCTCCGGGACCTCCTGCTCCTGCACTACCATCCTCTCCGAGAACCTCACCATGTGGGGGGAGGTGTACAGCCCGGTGCGGTAGCCGGCCGAACGCAGCACGGAGGCGATCATGGCGCACACCGAGCCCTTGCCGTTGGTACCGGCCACGTGCACGGAGCGGAAGCTGTCCTGAGGGTCCCCCAACCGCCGCAGCAGGATGCGCACGTTGGACAGCCCCAGCTTGATCCCCATGCTCTCCCTTGAGTACAGCCAGGAGAGGTCCTCTCTCAGGGAGACGCTCACCCGGTCACCTCCAGCACCCACTGCCTCAGCCCCAAACCCTCCCGGGCGGCCATCCCCTTCATGGCCTTCATGATCCCCGAGCCGTACTGGGCGGCCTTCTTGGGACGCTCCGCGGCCGAAAGGCCCAACTGACAGGCCAGGGAGCGCAGGGGAAGCTTGTTGCCCCTCTCCGAGATCAGCTCCTCGGTGCGGAACCTGGCGGCCACCTCCCGTACCGAAGGGGAGAGGTAGGGGCAGAGCAGGGACTTCTGGAAGTGGGCGGCCAACCTCTCCTCCCTGGGCATACCGATGGCCAAAATGGCCTCCAGGTCCTGTCGCAGGGCTTCCTCCCTCTCACGGAGGGGCATGCTCCCGTAACGGGCGTATCCGGCGAAGAGCTCGTCCGCTCCCTGGCCGGTGATGATGGTCCTCTCGGGCACGGAGATGCAGGCCAGATAGAGCGGGAGCTCGTAGGATATGGGCACCGCTTCCCTCAGGCCCAGGACATCGCGGAGGAAGGCCACCCCCCGGCGGACCTGGTCCTCCCGGACCACGATCCCCCTCCATGGTAGACCCAGCTCCTCCGCTCCCGAGCTGGCCACCCTCAGGTCATGGCTTCCGGGGAGACCCACGGTGCACAGTGGGAGGGGATGGAAGGGCCTGGCCAATACCGCCAGGAGGCTGCTGTCCAGACCGCCGGAGTAGAGCAGTGTGGCGTTGTCAGGGGTATATGCTCTCATACATCCCTCCAAGGACCGCTTCAGTTCGGAAAACATATCGTCGTCCAGTTCGGCCGCCCACCTGTTAATTTTATCTTGCATGGCAGAATAGCATTATTAACCATTAGGATGATATCAAGGCGAGCCCATGGACAACGTGACCAGGATAGGGGTTTCCCTCGAGCCCGAGCTTCTGGAGGACTTCGACAAGCTCATCGACCGTAAGGGCTATATCACCCGCTCCGAGGCCATCAGGGACCTCATCCGAAGCGCATTGGCCAAGGAGATACTCAAGGAGGATGAGAACGCCGAGGTCTTCGGCACGGTCACCCTTTTCTACAACCATCACAAGGGAGGGGTCAAGGAGCGCCTCATGGAGATCCAGCATGAGCATCACGATTGGATCCTTTCCTCCATACATGTGCACCTGGACCTCGACCAGTGCCTGGAGGTGCTCATCGTCCACGGCACGGTCAAGGACGTCCGGCAGCTGTCCGACGAGCTGGGCAGCGTGAAGGGGGTCACGCATCGCACCCTGCACCGCACCCCGGTGACCGTCAGCGAGGAAGGGGTGAAGGTCATGCTCCACGAGCATTGAGCGTGACGGTATGGAAGCGGCAGATAACCTTTTAAAAGGGTAGTCCTTGATGGCCCCCTGATGAAGAGACTGGTCATCTCGGAGAAGTCCAACGCCGCGGCCCGGATCGCCACCATACTGTCGGAGGGGACCTCTCAGCGCCGGAGCGCGCGGGGGGTGCAGGTCTTCAAGTCCCAACATGGGGAGGACGAGCTCCACGTGGTGGGGCTCAGAGGGCACATCATCGAGCTGGACTATCCTCCGGAGCTCAACGACTGGTCCAAGGTGGACCCTGCCGAGCTGGTCATGACCTCCCCGACCAAGCGGGTGACCGCCCCGAACATACTGGACACCCTCAGCGAGCTGGTCCAGGACTGCGACGAGCTCATCATCGCCACCGATTTCGACCGGGAAGGGGAACTGATCGGTCTGGAGACCGTGTCGCATCTGGAACGGCAACCGCCTGTGGTGCGTCGGGCCCGTTTCAGCGCTCTGACAAAATACGAGATCGAGAGGGCCTTCCAGGAGCTGACCGATCCCGATCACCGATTGGCGGAGTCTGCGGAGACCAGGCAGGTCATCGATCTGGCATGGGGTGCGGTGCTCACCCGCTTCATATCCCTGGCCAGCGGGCAGATGGGGAGCAACTTCCTATCCGTGGGGCGGGTGCAGAGCCCCACCCTGACCCTCATCGTGGACCGCCACAAGGAGATCTCCGAGTTCGTTCCCGAGCCATATTGGACGGTGATGGCCAGGCTGGAGAGGGGGTCCGGGTTCCAGGCTGGACACCTGGAGAACCCCTTCCAGGACCAGGAGGGGGCGGAGAAGGCCCGCTCCCAGGCCGATTGCGGCACGGGCAAGGTCGTCTCCATGGAGCGCAAGGAGAGGGACGAGTACCCTCCGGCTCCCTTCAACACCACCACCATGCTCAGCGAGGCCAACAAGCTGGGGCTTTCCCCCTCTCTGGCCATGAAGGTGGCCGAGGACCTCTACACCTCCGGCTACATCTCCTACCCCCGTACGGACAACACCGTCTACCCGCGCTCCCTGGGTCTGAGGAACGTCCTGGAGAAGCTGCGGAGCTCCGACCTGGGCAAGGAGGTCGAGGAGGTGCTCTCCCAGGAAAGGATACGCCCTTCCCGGGGCCGCGTGGAGACCACCGACCACCCGCCCATCTATCCCACCGAGGCGGCCACCAAGAAGAAGTTGAAGGGGAGCAAATGGACGCTGTACGAGCTGGTCACCAGGCGATTCCTGGCCACCCTGGCGCCCTCGGCCCGCTCCGAATCGGCCAAGTGCGATCTGGACCTGGGCGGGGAGCCTTTCCGGGCCGAGGGCTACCGCCTGCTATCCCCCGGCTGGAGGAAGTACTATCATTACTGGAAGGTCAACGAGGTGCTGCTGCCCGAGCTGGTGGCCGGGGACGAGGTACGGGTGGTGGAGGTCGGTTGCGAACGCAAGGAGACCAGACCTCCCTCCCGCTACTCGCAGGGCACGCTACTGCAGGAGATGGAAAGGCTGGGGCTGGGCACCAAGAGCACACGGCACGAGATCATCCAGAAGCTCTACGACCGCAAGTACGTCTCCGGCAACGACCTGGTGCCCACCCTCAGCGGGGTGGCCGTGGTCAACGCCCTGGAGAGGCACGCCAAGATCGTCACCGAGAGCCGCATGACCGCCCAACTGGAAAAGGACATGGACGCCATCGCCAACGGCCAATCGACCTTGGAGGAGGTGGTGAAGGAGTCGCAGGACATGCTGCTGGACATCGTCTCGGTCATGAGCAGGCACCGCAAGGAGATCGGGGAGGAGATACGCAACGCCCTGCAGGAGCAGCGTTACATCGGGAAATGCCCCAAGTGCGGGAAGGACCTGCGCATCGTCCGCTCCCGGAAGGGGGGAGAGTTCATCGGCTGCGCGGGATATCCGGAGTGCGATGTGACCTATCCCAAGCCCGGGGGGGCCTTGGTCCAGCCCACAGATCAGGAATGCGAGGTCTGCAAGCTGCCCATGGTCCGGGTCATCCGACGCGGCTCTCCGGTGCGGATGCAGTGCATCGACCCCGACTGCCAGAGCAACCAGGGCAAGGAGAGCGTTGGTGAGTGCCCGGATTGCGGCAAGGAGCTGCGCATACTGTACTCCAGGGCGGGGAAGCGCTTCATAGGCTGCTCCGGTTACCCGGAGTGCAAGCGTACCTATCCGTTGCCCCAGTACGGGGTCCTGGAGGTCCTGGGTGAGAAGTGCCCGGAGTGCGGCGCCCCGATGCTGAGGATCAAGGGCAAGGGCGGCTGGCGGTTCTGCGCCAACATGGACTGTCCAGCCGGCAAGAGGAAGAAGGGGGAGGGGTCGACCGAGGGCCAGGCCTCCGCCGGCACCGCTAAGAAGGCCCCGGCGAAGGGGACCGCCAAGAGGACGGTGAAGAAGGCGGTCAAGGCAAAGGACGAGGCTGGGGGCGCCGCACCGGCCAAGAGGCCGGTCCGGAAATCCGCGACCAAGAAGGCTGAGGGCTCCGGGAGCGAGGCGATGGTCGAGTGAGCCGGTCCTAGGAGATATTCTCAGTCAAGGTGCTCGTATATGTGCTCATGATCGAGATGGTCGTGGTCATGATCATCCTCTTCCTCGCACTCGGCCCCCAGGTCCTCTATCTCAACGGTGTCCCTGCCCGGGAAGCTTCTTTCGCCACGTTCGGTGACGATGCGCTCCATCTCCTCTTTGACCAGTCCGTACTGCAATATGTTGATGAGGACCTCCAAATGGTCCTCGGGGTTCTCGAAACTACCGCGGGAGCGCACCTTGGCGCTGTGCTCGGTGATGCTGCAGGTGACCGGGTCGTCCCCGGCCTCCGCCAGGCATTTGATGTGTCCTATGAGAGTGGTGCCCGCCTCGAGGCAGTCCAAGGCCACCCCTCCCATGAACGATTCCAGCATATCTAGCATCCGTTCCGGAGGCACCGGAGCGGGAAAGGCGATGTGCAGTCTGGCGGCGTAGGCCGCGAAGTCGTTGGAGGTCATGGTCTCACCAGCATGTCCACGAAATCGTTCAGGTTCTGACCGTTGTTGGCGGATATGGGAATGACCGGTTTGTCCCCCACGATCTGCCTGACATACTCCTCCACCTCCTTGAGACGGGCCTGGTCGACCTCGTCGGCCTTGCTCATCACCACAATGTCCGCCACCTGCAGCTGAACGTTCAGGGATTTCCGCATGGCATTTTTGAGTATGGGGAAGCGCACGGTGTCCACCAGAATGACCACCCTCACGAAGCCCAGGGGTCGTCCCCGGTAGTGCTCCATGGTGGCCAGGATGGCGTCCGGGTTGGCGATGCCCGACGGCTCCACCACGATGAGGTCCGGGTAGAACTTGTCCTCGATGATGCGCACGGTGTCCAGGAACACCGCGCCCAGGGTGCAGCATATGCATCCCTGCGGCAGTTCCTTCACCTTCAGCCCGAACTTCTCCATGACCTTCCCGTCAATGCCGATGTTGCCGAAGTCGTTGACGATGACCGCGATCTTCTTCCCGGTGGCCGCGGAGATGCGATCGATTATGCTCAGGATGAGGGTGGTCTTCCCGCTGCCCAGGAACCCGGATATCAATACCATGTCCATTGCATTACCTCAATATCGAAGGGTTATCAAATCAGGGCGATGTATATAAACGTTATCAGCGAGGTCAGTGGGTCACGGTTCCTCTGGACCGTAGAAATCCCTTTCCAGCTCCTCTCTCTCCTTGGCGATGCGCCGGTTACGGCACTGACGGCACTCCACCGGCTTTCCCATCGCCCTGTGCCGTTGCACCGTGTCCCGGTCTAATCGGACCAGGTTACCACAGGAACAGAGGACCGTGGAGGCGCGCCAATCGCCGAACACCGAGCACATGTCGCGCTCGCACCTGAGGTCGAAGTCGGAGACTCCCATCACCTTCTCCTGGTCCGATATCTCCAGGTGAGGCCTCATCACCGCCCCGTCCGACCTGAGCATAGCTTGCGCTAGTTGACCGTTAAGCAATAAACCCCTTCCCATTCAGAGCATGCCGCTCCCCCTCACCAGCAGCCCACAAGTTACTGGACGGAAAGCACGATCCCGCACTTCTTCTGAACGGGAATTCCTAAGGGCGTGTTCCATTTTAAATATTTCCTTAACGAGGTAAACGATTTTTTATGTTATCCAGATAGATAATGTGCACTGTCATTTTTGATATAAGAACGGAGGTGGTCGTTACCCGTTCCGATCCTTCCTACCATTTTTCAATTAACCCCGTTCCCACAGGACCCGATGCGCGAAGGGCTCATTCGTCCTTGACCGTGGCGAAACAGGTGCAGGTCAGGGTGCGCCCCACCCCGTCCATCTGTCTGATCTTGTCGATGACCAGGTCCCCTATGCGCTCCATGGACTCCCCTCGCACCTTGAGCAGTATGTCGTGCTCCCCGGAGATGAGGTGCACTTCGTGCACCCCCTCGAGCTGGCTGATCCTGTCCGCCAGCTCCCGCTGGGACATGTTGTCGTTGGCCAGGAAGGAGACCAGGATGAAGGCGGTGACCGGCTCGCCGAGCTTGCCGAAGTCAGGTACCACCGTGAAACCTTTGATGACGCCCCTCTCGGTCATGCGTCGGATGCGCTCGTGAACGGTGGCCCGGGGTATGTTCAGGTCCTTGGCTATGGACTTGGTGCTGCGTCTGGAATCCTTCTCCAGCTCGTTAAGTATGGCCCGGTCCTTGTCATCGAGCATGGATGTGGGAAATGTGCGATGCACTCAAATAGATTGTGCCCCGCCCTCGCTCTGAACCGACACCTCGATGGCGATGCCCTGCCTGACCGCCATGGTGACCGGGCAGAAGTCCTCGAAGAGGGGGAGGCACCTCATCAGCTTGTCAGTGTCCTCCACCTGGGGGAAGATGGTCACCTGCATGCCCATAACCCTGAGCCTGCCCCTCTCGTTCCTGCCCAGGGTTGTGCGCACCAGGGCCTTGAGGGACAGGGGTTCCGCCCTGGCCTTGCGCAGGCAGAAGGCCAGGGAGGCGCACAGGCAGTTGCCGACGGCGGCGGAAAGCAGCTGCGTGGCGTTGGGATGCTCGCCCTCGCCCACCGGAGGTGGCTCATCGCTCATGATCCCCGGCACACCTTCCTCATCGAAACTGATGCGGAACTGGTAGTCGTGCACCAGCTCCAGCTCGGTAAAGTGGTCCTTCGGCATGTGAACACCTCAGAGGGCGACCCTCTCCAGCTGACGAAGCACCTTCTCCCTGATGGTCTCCGCGTTCTCCTCCGGCACCAGGCGCCTCCCCTTCTCCAGCACCTTCACCTCCGCCCACCTCATCTCCTGCCCGCAGGAGCACTGTGGAGGCGAGGACAGATCGAGGGAGACCTCGTATCCCAGACAGTCCGGGCAGCGGAACACGTATTTGCGTCCACCGAACTTGCCCCTCTTGGCCACAGCCCTACCATCCCTCTCCACGATGTCCATGGCGAAGTCCACGGTGGGCGCGTTGCTGATGGCCGTGCCGACCCCGAACCCGTCGGCCCCGGCCGCGGCCAGCTCCTGGACCTTCCTCTCGTTCAGTCCACCGGAGACGAAGACCTTCACCTGGGGATGACCGTGCAGGTCCAGCTCCCAACGCACCTCGCGCACGATGTCCGCCATGTTCCCCCGGCGGGAGCCGGGGGTGTCCAGGCGTACCGCCTGCAGTCCGGGCATCTCCTCAGCGGCCATCAGGGCCTCCACCTTCTCGTCGAAGAAGGTGTCGGTGAGGGCCACCCGGGGCACGGAGGGGTCGACCACCTGGCCATAGGCCCGGAAGGCCTCCCTCTGGTCCCCCATCATGATGACCAAGGTGTGGGGCATCGTCCCGCTGGCCGGGCGCCCCACCAGCTCCGCCCCCTTCAGCGAGGAGACCCCGTCGCATCCCCCTATGAAGGAGGAGCGGTCGATGACCGGGGCCAGGGCCGGATGCATGCGTCGCACCCCGAAGGAGAGCACCGGGCGACCGTTGGCGGCCAGCTTGCAGCGTGCGGACATGGTGGCCACCCCGGTGGCGTAGCATATGAAGCCCAGGGCGGGGGTCTCCAGCGAGCAGAACTGCCCATAGCCCCCCTCCACCCTGGCCACCGGCAGCTTGATCCCCCGCTGGGAACGTGAGGTGAAGAGGGAGCCCTCCGGCAGGGCGTACAGGTCCACATCCCGCCCTTCGAAGAGGCGTATCATCTCCTCCGTGCCGCACAGCACCGCCCAGGGCCACTGGTCCGGGAGGGAGGAAACTGTGAACTCGACCAGGGTGGGGACCTCCAGCAGCCCTCGGGTCCGTAGGATCTCTTCCGTACGCTGGAAATAGACGTCGGTGGTCAATCCCCTGCTGATGTCCTGGTCCCCGGCCGAGAAGAACTTGCTCATGTGGTCCACATCCGTCCTTTCCCTCTTCACGTTCCTCAAGCCTCTTCAGAGGAAGCCATCACGGCCCTTGAACCTGGCCCTCTCCCCCAGCATCTCCTCGATGCGCAGCAGGCGGTTGTACTTGGCGGTGCGCTCCGTCCTGGCGGGAGCCCCGCTCTTGAGCTGCCCGCACTCCAGGGCCACGGCCAGGTCGGCGATGGTGGTGTCCTCGGTCTCCCCCGAACGGTGGCTGACCATGACCCTGTAGCCGTGCTCGAAGCACATCTGGGCGGCCCCCATGGCCTGGGTGATGGTGCCTATCTGGTTGACCTTGAGGAGCATGGCGTTCCCGGAGCCCATCTCGATGCCCCGGCGCAGGCGCACGGGATTGGTGACGAAGAGGTCGTCACCCACCAGCTGCAGTCGTCCGCCCACCTTCCTGGTCAGTTCGGCGAGGTCCTCGAACCCTTCCTCGTGCACCGGGTCCTCCAGGCTGATGAGGGGATAGTCCTGGCTCAGGGAGACGTAGAAGTCCACGATCTCCCCGCTGGTCATGCTCTTACCATCCAGCTCGTACCTGCCGTTGGAGAAGAACTCGCTGGCCGCGGCGTCCATGGCCAGATGTACATCCTTTCCGGGGGCGTAACCGGCGCTCTCGATGGCCTTCATCAGGGTGTCCATGGCCTGGCGGCTGGTGTCGAACGGGGGAGCGAAGCCTCCCTCGTCCCCCACGTTGATGGCCAGGGGCCCCATCTCCTTCTTCAGCACCTGCCTCAAAGAATGATAGACCTCCGTGCCCGCGCGGATGGACTCGGCGAAGCTTGGCAACCCGCAGGGGACGATCATGAACTCCTGTATGCGGAGGTTGCTGCCGGCATGCTTCCCCCCGTTGATGACGTTCATGCAGGGCACCGGCAGGACCGCGCTCCCCGGTCCCAGATGCTCGTGGG
>JAFGPG010000047.1 GCA_016926075.1 Methanomassiliicoccales archaeon | reverse complement strand
GTAGCTAAGCCTGGATCACGGCGCCGGCCTTGAGAGCCGGTGGTACTCTGTACCCCGGGAGTTCGAATCTCCCCCTCGGCGCTCCTCATCACTCCCCAACGCATCGCATATCAGGTCACGCCCCCTTGATCGATATGGTGATGTCAACGGTCACGATGGTCCATTTCGATGTGCCGGCCGAGGACCTCGAAAGGGCGTCCCATTTCTACAGGTAACTGTTCGGATGGAGGATAGAGCGCATGCCTGGGCCGATGGAGTACTACGGCATATCGGCATCGGCCGACGATGGCGGCCCAGGGGTCAACGGGGCCATGGGCAGAAGGAGCGAGGGGAATACCGGCTTGATGAACCACTTTGGGGTGGGCTCCATAGACAACACCGCCGCCCGGGTGATGGAACTGAGTGGGAAGGTCATCATGCCTAAGACCGGGGTGCCAGGATACGGCCGTCTGGCCATCTGCCTAGATACCGAAGGCAAACGGTTCGGTCTCTGGGAGGACCCGTGAGCATGGAAAGGCCCTGATGCTATCCGAGAAAATTATTTAACGTTCCGAAATCAATATCCTTAACGCCCTTAGGGCGGGATGGGAGCTCATTGCAGGTCGTTCGTTATAGGCAATCCTTTTTCCCCTTCATCGTACACAGATCCAGCCCGGTCCCCAGGAGGGAAACATTATGACCGAATGCCGGTATCTCGGCCCGGATGGCAAGTGCCTCGGCCTCTACTACGGTTTCACCTGCATCGGGGACAAGTGCCGCATGCCCAACCGCGAGGCGGCATGCCCCTTCTGCATCGGGGGGGACTACTGCCTGAAGTTCAATCGCTTCGGATGCATCGGCCCGGAGAACTGCGGCTCAGAGGAGGCGTACCTCTCCTTCATCCGCAAGGCCCGGGAGAGGTGCGAGCTCTACCAGTAGAGCTCCTTCCTTATGCGTGGCACCATGGCCGCCAGCACGGCCTGTTCGGTAAGCCTCTTCCGATCGATCACCCCTCTGGTCAGTATGCCGATGGCCCCCATGCCGCTGCCCTGGTCCCCTTCATCGAAGAGCGCGGCGCAGGCCTCCCCCACGCTAGCTCCCTGACGCACCCTCTCCGCCAAGGCTGGAGGGTAGCGGAAGCCCATGCCATGCCCCTTGGTGACCCTTCCCATGGCGTCGATGATGGCGCAGTGCTGTACGTCATACAGCCCGTCCTCCCGCTCCAGGACCCCGGCCTCGATGCCCACCCCCAGGTCGCCCTCTCCCAGACAGGCCTTTGCCCTTGATAGTGCGCCCCGCTCCGCCTGCTCGTCCCAGGGCTGCTCTGCCCCTTCTATTGGCACCTCCACGGACCGCACCTCCAGGAGGGGATGGAATTGCCTCAGCACCTCCCGGACCGCGGCCGTCTTGATGGGGTTGAGGGAACCCACCATGACCATGAGGGGGCGCCGCAGGCCACCTTCCATATCGATCTCCCCCGCCAGGATGCGAGAGGAACTGATGGGGCGGAAATCCTCGGCCAGGACGCAGGGGACGACCTCCAGGCGAAGGGGCGGCAGACCGTTCTCCCTCCGCATGGCGTTGATGCGGGAGCCCATCGACCTGGTCTCCTCGGACACCACCAGTACGCCCAGTTCAGGGTCCCGGGGGGCGGTGCCCTCCCAGGTCTCCAGGGGCACGATCTCGTAGGGCCTCCCCAGCGTATCCAGGAATTGCCTCAGCTCCACCTCCCTCTGCTCGAAGGGCCTGGTGCAGTCCTTGTGCCGCAGGCAGTACTCGTTGGTCATGAGCCCCACCAATAGACGGTCGCCCTGCGCAGCGGCCACCTCCAGCAGCCTCCGGTGTCCCCGATGGAACACGTTGAACGTCCCCCCTAGACCGACCTTCATCACATCACCGACAGGACCACCGCCCCGATCATGATCAGGACGCTGACCAGGTAGAGGATCAACAGCTGGCGCTTCTTCTTCCTCAAGGTCTCCTCGTTGCTCCTCTCGCAGGTTTCGGAGCAATAGCGTCCCTCGCCCACGAAGGCCTTGCCGCAGGTGCGGCAATGCTTGTGCTGGGCGATCCTCTGGTTCATGCTCCATTGACCATTGATGGTCCTTATAAAACTTGGCCTAGGGATGGCGGCGGTCCAGCTCGTTGTTGACGATGGTGATGCAGTGGTCGGCATGATAGGACACCGGTCCCAGCCTCAGCACCTGTGGCCGGTACTGCAGCAGCAGGGACTCCTCATCCAGGGTGAGGTCCATGTGGTCGCTGAGCACGAAGGTCACGTCCTCCGGCAGTTCCGCCGTCCGTATGTCCTCTCCGCTCTCCTTGAGGTACACCATCTCCGTTCCCTCCTCCATAAGGCCCAGCACATCCTGGAAGTTGCGGGCGCTCACGTAGATGCCCGGGGTGCTCCGCTCCTCCGATCGGGCATCGCGCATGAGGGCGTTGCGGATGAGGGCCCCGGTGCTCCGCTCGTCGGGGTTCAGATAGCGCAGCTCCTTCCCCACCAGGCGAATGGTGCGGGCCGGGCTGGGCGGGCCTTGCAGGATGAGCACCACCTCCACGTCCTTGCGCAGGTCGTGGCTGAGGAAGAAGGCGGAATTGATGCAACGCAGCAGGACGTCCAGACGCCCCGCCCCCCCGGCCAGGTCGTCCAACTTGAAGTCCGCGGCGGTGACCGCCTTGTGCCCTATGACTATGAAACGTCTCACTGCAGACCCTCCAGCCCTCCGGCCTGCATCTGCTTATTGAGCTGCTTCCTCAGCTTGCGGTTGCCCATGAACCCCTTCACCGCCTTCTTGGAGGTGTTGTACTGCTGCAGCAGCTCGCGCACTTGCTTGGGGTCCATGCCTGAGCCCCTGGCGATGCGTGTCACCCGGGAGGCCTTGATGATCTTGGGGTTCTCCATCTCCTCCTCGGTCATGGAGTCCATGATGATGCGGTACCGCTTGAGCCGGGCCTGCGTCTCCTCGATGTCGATCTTGTCCTGCAGCCCAGGTCCCATGCCCGGCAACATGGCCATGAGCTTCTTCAGGGGACCCATGCTGGTCAGCATCTCCATCTGGTCATACATCTCCCGGAGGGAGAACTTGCCGGACATGATCCTCTTGGTGGTCTCCAGGGCCCGCTCCTCCGTGATGCTCTCCTTGGCCGTTTCCATCAGGGACTGCAGGTCCCCCATGCCCAGCAGGCGGGAGATGAAGCGGGAGGGGATGAAGGGGTCCAGGTCCTCCAGGTGCTCCCCCACCCCCAGGAAGACGATGGGCGCCTTGGTGCGGGAGACGGCGCTGAGCGCACCACCACCCTTGGCCGTGCCGTCCATCTTGGTCAGGATGACCGAGGTCACCCCCACCGCATCGTGGAAGGCCTGGGCCTGAGGACCGGCCTGCTGTCCCACGCTGGCGTCAAGGACCAGGATGCGCTCGTTAGGCTGGGCGACCTTGGCCACGGCCTTGATCTCCTCGATGAGGTCCGCCTCCAGCGCATGGCGGCCGGAGGTGTCCACGATGATCACGTCCAGGGAACGGAACTCCTCCATGCCGAGCTTGACGATCCTCACCGCGGAGGCCTCCCCTGGGATACCGAAGACCTGCACACCCACCTTGTCCCCGATCTGCTTCAGCTGGTCGTAGGCCGCTGGACGATGCACGTCCGCGGCGATCAGTCCGACCTTCAGTCCCTTCTTGTGGAAATAGCGGCCCAGCTTCCCGGCGCTGGTGGTCTTCCCCTGACCATAGAGACCGACCATCAGGATGACCTGTTTGGAGAGGGGAAGCGTACGCTGCTCTCCCAGGACCTTGACCAGCTCGTCGAAGATGATCTTGATGACATGCTCCCGGCTGGACTTGCCGGCGGGCGGCTTCTCGGTGAGCGCCCGTCGCTCCATCTCCTTGGTGAGCTCCAGGACCAGTTTGACATTGACGTCCGCCTGCAGGAGCGCCCTCTGAACGTCCTTGGAGACATCCTTGATGAGCTTCTCGTCCACGTTGCTGGAGTTAGCGACCTTCTTGAGGACGTCCCTTAAAGACTGGCCTAATCCATCCAATACCATCTGACGACCT
>JAFGPG010000046.1 GCA_016926075.1 Methanomassiliicoccales archaeon | reverse complement strand
CCCGCCCAGGTCCATCAGGTCCTCGGCGAACTTGAAGATCACATAGACGATGATGAGGACCACGAATGCCACGATCAGTATGACCGTGGTGCTCAGGAACTCCAAGTCAAAGGTCTTTGAGAGCCAGTAGAGGGCGTAACCCACTCCCCCTCCTACTATGAGGGCGATGAGCGAGGCCAGTTTGATGCCCTTGATTGCCCTCAAGAAAAGGGACAGTCCCAGGAAGATGAGGATGAACCTGGTGGATATGTCGAACTCCCCGGCGCTCCAGGCCAGGGCACCGATGATGATCATGGCGATGCCCACTATGAACCCCAGGAACAGCAACACCTCGTCCCAGGATGAGGTCTCCTTCCTTCCATACCAAGCGCTGGCGATGGCCACCAGACCTCCAGCTATGAGACCTCCTTCCACCCAGCTGAGCTCTACCATGTTCTTTCCCGGGATAGAATTGTCGACCGCCATATTAATGGATTGGACCGGGAAAGGGATATCTACGCGCTCCTCACATCCTTCTTCGATGGTATGGACGTAAAGGAGGCGATAAGGCGTAGGAGGGCCACCAGGGCCTTTGAAGCGAAGGATGTGGAAGGGGGATCGATCGATGAGCTGATCGAGAGCATGCGCCTTTCCCCCTCCTGCAACAACAATCAGCCCTGGAGGGTCATCGTGACCCGGGGACCGGCGCTGGAGAAGGTCAAGACCCACCTGTCCAAGGGCAATTCCTGGGCCAGGAGGGCCTCCTTGATACTGGTGGTCTGCGCAAGGCTGGACGACGACTGCAAGTTGGCCGACCGTCGTGACTATTACCTGTTCAGCACCGGCATCGCGGTGGGGGAGATGCTACTGCGGGCCACGGAGATGGGGGTGATCGCCCATCCCATCGCCGGGTATAACGCGGTGGCCATCAAGCATGAGCTCGAGATACCGGACGACCATGTTCTCATCACCCTGGTCATATGCGGCCATCCTGGTACGGACGTCTCCCTGCTTTCGGAGAAGCAGCTTCTGGCCGAGCGGGAGAGGCCTCCCCGCAGACCGGTCGGCGAGAACTTCTATCGTGATCGGTGGGGCGAGCCCTGGCGTTGATCAGATTTTCAGCAATCTGCGCATGGTGCCCCCCAGCAGCCTGTCCCTCCGCTCCTCGCTGCAGAAGGGCTGCTCCTTGACGAAGCAGCACCAGGACTCGTAGGGATAGGCCATGTCGAACAGGGGCCAGTCGGAACCGAAAATGATCCGGTCCCCCATATAGGAGAAAGCTTCCCTCAGGCGCTCTATGACCACGCCCGGCTCTCCGGGAAGCCATCCCTGTAGGGCTGAGCAATCGGTGTACAGGTTGTCGAAGTGCGGGGCCAATTGGTAGGTGTCCGCGCGGTACTTTCCGCCCAGATGGGCAACGATGATGTTCACGTCCGGATAGCGCTCCAGTACAGGGCTGAGATGTATAGGGCGGCTCTTCTCCTCGTCCAAAGGTCCCCAGCTGGCCCCGGCGTGACTTATCACGATGAGCCCCATGTCCCGGACCTCATCCCAGAAGGGGCGCAACCTCTCTTCGTAGGGATAGAAACCGTTGGGCGGGTATATCTTGATCCCTCGCGGTTCATATTTCGAGTGGTACTTGCGCATGAGCCTCAGAGCCATCTCGCCCCGGGTCGGGTCGATGCCCATGAAAGGTATGAGCTTGTCCGGGTAGCGCTCTCCACACTTGAACACCCAGTCATTGTATGCCTCCACCCCCACCTTGGGTTCCTCCACCGTTCCGAAGTCCAAAGGCAGCATGATGGAGCGGTCCACGCCGGCCCGTTCCATGTACTCCACCAGCGATTCGGGGTGCACCTCGGAGAAGGGGAAGTTCTCCTCCTTGTCCCGGCTCATGTCCATCAGGTCCCCGAGCTCCAGCCAGGGGGACAGATAGGCGTTGATGATGGAATCCGGGTACATCGGTCGGAGCCACATGTGGACATGACCGTCGATGATCATCGATATAGGGAATCGAGCAACCGATAGAATATACTTACTGGTTGGCGTGGAACGGAATACTAGATCTCCAGCACTCTGCGCATGTTCCCGCCGAGCACCTTTGCCCTCGTCTCCTCGTCCGCCCACGGCTGGGAACGCACGAAGTGCGCCCAGGAGGAGGTGGGGTAGCTCAGCTCGAAGAGCGGGAAGTCGGAACCGAAGCATGCCTTGTCCGGGATGGTCTCGGCCAGTTCCCTTAGTCGGGAGAGCGCTGTATCAGGGTCGGAGGGGAGCCAGCCCTGCAGGGCGGAACAGTCCGTGAAGCAGTTGGGGTACTCCCTGCACATCTGGTAGGTCTGTTGCCTCCACCTACCTCCCAGATGTGCCAGTACCACCTTGGTGTCCGGGTAGCGCTCCAGTACCTCGGTCCAGAAACTGGGCTCGCTGTACCTCTCGTCCAGAGAGCCCCAGGCTGCACCGGCGTGGGTGATGATGGTCAACCCCAGGTCGTCCACGTGGTCCAGGAACCTCCGCACCCTCTCCTCGTTAGGATACCATCCGGTGGAGGGGTACAACTTGACCCCCTTGGCCTGGTATCTGGAGACGAAATGGTCGAGCAGCTCCAGTGCCGCCTCCCCCCTTTGGGGGTCCACACCGACGAAGGGGATGAGGAGGTCCGGCAGCTGGGCGCAGGTCTCGAAGGTCCAGGTGTTGTACTCGAAGATGCCTATACGTGCCGACTCCACCATGTTGAAATCGAGGGGCAGCACCACGGCCTTGTCTATCTGTCCGGCCTCCATCGTCTCCAATATCTTCTCCGCGTCCACGGTGTATTCTGGCCATGCCGTCTCTTTCCCCACCTCCCAATCCATCAGTCCCTGCAGGGCGGCCAAGGGCTCGAGGTACATGCGGACCATTGCATCGGGGAGGTGGTCCCTTAGCCAGATATGCACGTGGCTGTCGATGATCATGATGCCCAGGGAATTGAGCGGAGACATGAATACCTTTGGGGCAAACAATAAACCGTATGGGAGGAATGTGAATGCCATGACCGGCGAGGGGGTAAAGGTGGCTAAGGTGGGCGAGATCCCACCTGGAACCATGATGGGCGTAGATATCGGGGGCAAATATTACCTGATCGCGAACGTGGAGGGCGACTTCCACGCCATGGACGGTCTGTGCTCCCACATGGCTGGACAGCTGTGGAAGGGCGCATTGGAAGGTAACGTGGTCAAATGCCCACGGCATGGTTCCAGGTTCGACGTGCGCACCGGCGAGGTGATCTCCAACCCCAAGATCCCGCTCATCGGCAAGGCCAAGCCCATGCGT
>JAFGPG010000009.1 GCA_016926075.1 Methanomassiliicoccales archaeon | reverse complement strand
TTCGAACTGAGATTCAGCAAGGAGGGTTAAGTCGTAACAAGGTATCTGTAGGGGAACCTGCAGATGGATCACCTCCTACGCAAGGGGAAACACCGAAGGCATTTCGTGTGTTTCCCCCACCAATTCCGGCAGGGTTACCAGGCACTAAAAACAACATCGAGCGCCCCCATTCTGGCTTATCTTTTTTCTCATGTTATGACAATTCTCTAGGCACTTGCGACCCGAAGGTCCATATCGGAATCCATAAATATCCTCTCAGTTTATCGAGTGTTCCCGTGAGGGCATGAAGTATATTTTTATCACGGGCGGGGTACTATCTGGATTGGGGAAGGGGATAACCGCCTCCTCCATAGGCCGTCTGCTCAAATCCCGAGGCATCAAGGTCACGGCCATCAAGATCGACCCCTATCTCAACGTGGACGCCGGGACCATGAACCCGTTCGAGCATGGTGAGGTGTACGTGCTCGATGACGGGGGCGAGGTGGACCTGGACCTCGGTAACTACGAGCGCTTCCTGGACATCAGCCTGACCAGCGCCCACAACATCACCACCGGCAAGGTGTACAAATCGGTCATCGAGAAGGAACGCACCGGGGAGTATCTCGGGAAGACGGTGCAGATCATTCCTCACATCACCAACGAGATCAAGGCCCAGATCATGAACGTGGCCGAGGCCACCGGTGCGGAGGTGTGCATCGTGGAGCTGGGCGGCACGGTGGGGGACATCGAATCCATGCCCTTTTTGGAGGCGGTGCGCCAGATGAACGCCGAGCTGGGCAAGGGACGGACCTGCCTCTTCGTGCATACGACCCTGGTCCCGGTCATGGGGACGGTGGGCGAGCAGAAGACCAAGCCCACCCAGCACTCGGTCAAGGAGCTCCGGGCCATCGGAATACAGCCGGACATACTGGTAGCCAGGTGCAAGGACCCTTTGGAGGAGTCCATCAAACGCAAGATATCCCTGTTCTGCGACGTTCCCATGGAGGCCGTGGTCAGCGCCCCGGACGCCCGCTCGATATACGATGTGCCCATGACCCTTGAGGCTCAGGGCCTGACCGATTACGTCATGCAGCGGCTGGGCTTCGAGACGAAGGGCAGGGACCTGGATGAGTGGAAGGCCTTCGCCAAGCGCATCAATGAGCAGGATAGGACGGTGCGCATCGCCTGCGTGGGGAAGTACACCAACCTGGCCGACTCCTACATCTCCCACCTAGAGGCCTTTCATCACGCCGGGGCCGAGGCCGGGGCCCGGGTGCAGTTGGTCTTCGTGGACTCCGAGGTGGTCCAGCAGTACGGCATCACCGAGGACCTATTGAAGGCGGACGGCATCCTCATTCCCGGAGGCTTCGGGGTGCGGGGCATCGAGGGGAAGGTGGCCACGGCCAGGTTCGCCCGGGAGAACCGCATCCCCTTCCTGGGGGTATGCCTGGGCTTCCAGATCGCCACCATCGAGTTCGCCAGGGACGTCCTGGGTCTGGAGGGGGCCAACAGCACGGAGTTCGATCCCGATACCCCCCACCCTGTGGTGGACCTCCTCCCGGAACAGAAGACGGTGAAGAGGATGGGTGCCACCATGCGCCTGGGGGCGCAGCCGATCATAGTTTCATATGGCTCCATCGCCCATCGGCTCTACGGAAAGGAGGTCATCATGGAAAGGCACCGCCACCGTTACGAGGTCAATCCCAGATACATCGAGGAGCTGGAGACCGCGGGCTGGAGGTTCACCGGCCGTTCCGTCGACGGGATCAAGATGGAGATCGGGGAGCTGGAAGGTTACGAGTACTACCTGGCCTCGCAGTTCCATCCGGAGTTCAGGTCCCGTCCCAACCGACCCTCCCCCCTGCATCTGGGGTTGGTCCAGGCTGCGGTCGATCGCAAGTACGGTGGGACCCAATAAGCTTTATATCGCATGGTGGACTTGAGGGCCGATAGACATGCCCGATGACGATTACCTTTCACTCCTGGGCCGGGCCAAGACGCAGCTGCCTGAGACCATTGAGAAGCACGAGCGTTTCGTGGTGCCGGAGCTTGACGTCTTTCAGGAGGGCAAGACCACCGTATTCCGCAACTTCGGGGACGTGGTGGACATCCTGAGACGGGAGCCGGAGCAAGTCCTGCAGTACCTGCTCAGAGAGCTGGGTACCCCGGGGACGATGGAGGGGCGCCGGGTGGTCTTCAAGACCAGGCTGACCCCCGCACAGATCATGGACAAGCTACAGAACTACATAGACACCTTCGTCCTGTGCTCGGAGTGCGGTCGCCCCGACACGCGCATAAACAAGGAGGGGCGCGTATTGGTCCTGGAATGCGAGGCCTGCGGCGCCCACCGCCCGGTGAACGTGCGCAAGGTACAGAAGCCCTCGGAGGAAGGTCTGCGGGAGGGAGGTGTCTACGAGATGATGATCGAGGACGTGGGCAAGAAGGGCGACGGTGTGGCCCGCATGTTCGATTACATCATCTACGTCCCAGGTACGGTAAAGGGCGCCCGGGTCAAGGTCAAGGTGGCCAAGATCACCGGCAAGGTTGCATACGGCAACGTTTTCGTGGAGTGATCAGGCGAAGTAACCGCAGTTGGAACGGTCGAAGCCGGGCACCAGCTCGATGTCCAGCTCCTCGTCCGCCTCCTTCGGTTCCCCATAGCTTACAAAGGGCAGGAAGCGGGAGAGGTCCACGGCCATCAGCGTGGCCATGTGTCCTTCCCCCAACGTCCGTTCCGATATCATGCGTGTCATCCCTCTCACCTCTCCCTCGTCCATCATCCCCAGGCTGTGCAGGTACTCGTGCAGCAGTATGTGGAAGCAGTAGGCCCGGTACCTCTCGGGGTCCTTGGCCATCTTGGCCATGGGCGCGCGGTTCATGACGATGATGTTCGTGGCGGAGGGGTACAGTCCACCGACCATGTGGAAGGCGTCCCCTCCCAGGTCCGCCAATCCCAGCATGAGACCGGCGCGGGACCTGCCGGTGGACACCCTCACCGCCTCCTTGACCGCCTCGAATATCTCGGGAAGACCTTGCGCGAGGTCCAATCTACTTCTGATCCGATCATCCATCGTATATCGATGACGCTTTGCACGATCTCCTTTATTAGGCTGTTCCGCTGGTACGGCGGCGACAATCATTTATGCGTGGGCGAGAATGATGGCGCATGCGTACCCCCAGGCAGTACCTCGCCATGACCCTCATGTTCTTGGTGGTGCCCTCCGTGGCCCTGGTGCTGGTCCCGGGCGTGCCCGTCGGGTATAGGGCATTCCAGGACCAGAACGACCCGCTCAACCCCTTGATCTACCTGCTGCTCATACTGGTCGCCACCGGTCTGCTCCTGGTCCTGATCAAGCGCTCCCGCATGGGATTGGTGAAGGGCGTCCTGTACACCGCCATGGGGCTGGGTCTCTTCTCCATCGTGGCCCTCTTCCTGATGCTGGGTGACGTACAGGAGAACGTGGCCATGGCGGTGGGCGTTGCGGTGTCCGCCGCATTGATGCTCCTCCTGTTCAAGTGGCCCAGATGGTACGTGGTCAACGGGGCCGGCCTGCTCTTGGGCACAGGGGCGGCATTGGTCCTGGGGCTGTCCTTGGGCATACTGCCCGCGCTCATATTGCTGAGCGCCCTGGCCGTCTACGATGCCCTCTCCGTCTACGTCACCAAGCACATGTTGACGCTGGCCGAGGGGGTGGGTGACCTAGGACTGCCCATCGTGCTCGTCGTTCCAAGCGAGGGAGGGGAGCACCGGGTCAAGCTGGACCTTCAGGACCGCAGCAAGGACCGGGAACGGGAGGTCATGCTCATGGGCTTGGGGGACACGGTCATCCCCTCCGTGCTGGTGGTCTCCGCGGCGGCGAACCTTCCCCCCCTGGCCGTGACCGGCCTGTCCCAACCGGCCATGACGGTGGCCCTGTTGACCCTCATCTCACTGACCGTGGGGTTCCTTCTCCTTCTCCGCCTTACCTCCGGTGGCCGGCCGCAGGCCGGCCTGCCCTTCCTCAACGGCTCGGCGATCATCGGTTTCGCCCTCTCCTATCTGCTCGTGTATCAGGACCTGGGCTTCGGGTTCGCCTGAGTGGGTTGCGTGCGAGAAAGGTTATTGTAAGCGGCCATCATTGTCGTCGTTCGTGAGCAAGAGATACCTGGTGCTCTCCGACGTGCACGGCCGTGAGTGGGTGGCCGAACGGGCCCGCCATCTGATGGAGGAAAAGGGGCTGGAGGAGGTGATCCTGCTGGGGGACATCACACATTTCGGTCCCCCGCATTTCGCGGAGGACTTCATCAGGGACCTGGGAAGGAGATGCTACGCGGTCCCCGGCAACTGCGACCCCCCGGGGGCGTTGCCTTTCATCGAGAGGAGCGGCGTATCCCTGCATGAACGCAGGATAACGGTGGAAGGAAGGACATGGGCCGGTTTGGGGGGGTCCAACCCTACCATATTCGACACCCCCTTTGAGATGTCCGAGGAGGAGATCGCCCGCAGGTTGTCCCCCCTGATGGAACCGGGCATGGTGCTGGTCCTGCACTGTCCTCCGCATGGGACGCTCGACGAGACCTTCTCCGGGAAGCATGTGGGAAGCACGGCGGTCAGGGACCTCATCGAGAAGGTGCGGCCGGCGGTGGTGCTCTCCGGCCACATCCATGAGGACCGGGGCGTGACATGCAAGGAGGGTGTGTGGTACATGAACCCCGGGGCGGCCAAGGACCGTCATGCAGGGATGATGGAGCTGGGCACCGAGGTCTCCCTGTCCTTGCTGGACCTCTAGCACCGAAGCAAGATATTTATACACCAGGCCATTTAGGTGGCACAGGATTGCTATGGCATTATGGCAAGGAAGGTCCAAGAGGAAGCCGACCGGAGGAAGGCTGACGCTTTCGAGAAAGAAGCGCAGGTACGAGATAGGCAAGGAGCCCGTCCACACCTACCTGGGCATCGAGAAGCGCCAGATCTCCAGGGTTCGGGGAGCGAACGTCAAGGTGCGCCTGTTGAAGGCCCAGTTCGCCAACGTGGTGGACCCCTCGACCAACAAGGCCCAAAGGGCCAAGATCATCACCGTCAAGGAGAGTCCCTCCAACCCCAACTACGTTCAGCGCAACATCATCACCAAGGGCGCGGTCATACAGACCGAACTGGGTCCGGCCAGGGTCACCTCCCGGCCGGGGCAGGACGGCGCCATCAACGCCATCCTGGTGCAGGAATAGGCCTGTAGGGTTCGTTATGGCCTTGGACGAGGACAACGCCTGGGTGCTCTGGCCGGAATATTTCGACCGGTCCCGTCCCAGGTCCCAAGGTCGCAAGATCAGGAGGGACGCGTGCATATCCGATCCCAACGTGGACCTCATCTCCGCTGCCCTTAGCCACATGGGTCTGGAGCACAGGGTGGAGCGGGACAAGAGCTATCCCGCGAACTGGTTCTCGAAGGGAGGTCGGGTGCTGGTGGAGAGGACCGGGCCCAAGTCCCAGCTTGTTAGAAAGGTGGGGGAGGCCCTGGTCAAGGCTCAGCGGTCCTGAGGGGTCTCCACCTCTTCCACGAGCTTCTTGCCGGCGGAGACGCTGTCCACGGAGTGTATGACCGCCCCGGAGTCGATGATGACCTCCTCCACGTCCTCGTAGTTGATGGCCGCTCCCTCGATGGTGATCTTGATGCTCTCCGTCTCCTGGTCCACCTCGTCCAGGGTGCAGTTCACACCGGACACGCCCTCCACGACGCTCAGCCGGCCGGCCAGATCGATGATCGAGGGATGATGGGGTTTCAGTACGTCGAGCACCAGGCGCTTGATCTCGGACATGTTGAACTCTTCCAGCTTAATATCGGACCATGATATAAATTGGTTGTTGGTGCCTGGAAAAGGATTATTCACCTTCACGGCCATGTGATGCCCATGATGAAGTGGGAAGAGGTCAAGGTCCTGGACCTGAACTCGGAGTATCTGGGGATCCCCACAGAGACCCTGATGGAGAACGCGGGCTGGGCCTTGGCCCAGGAGATCGTCCGACGTTTCGGGGAGGGCCTGAGGGTGGCCATATTGTGCGGTTCCGGAAATAATGGCGGCGACGGGCTGGTGGCCGCCCGGGCGTTGACCAAGAACAACCGCGTGAGGGTGCTCTTGGCCTCTCCCCCCTCGGACATACGTACCCCGGAGGCGAGGGCGAACTTCGAGAGGGTGGAGGAGCTCCATCGCGTCTATCAGGACGATGACCTCTCCTCCTACGACGTGCTGGTGGACGCCCTGCTGGGGGTGGGTTCCAAGGGACCGCCGCGCGGGCGATATGCCGTCATTGTCGAGGCCATGAACGCCAGCGGTCGGCCGGTGGTCTCGGTGGACGTGCCTACCGGTCTGGGCTCGGGGGCGGCGGTGCGCCCCATGCTCACCGTCACCTTCCACGATGTCAAGGAGGGTATGGACCGGGAGAGCTGCGGGGAGATCGTGGTCAGGGACATCGGCATCCCTGCCGAGGCCGGTCTCTATCTGGGCCCGGGAGATCTGGTTCATTACCCGTTGCCCTCCCCGGACGCCCACAAGGGCCAGAACGGGCAGCTGCTGTTGGTGGGAGGGGGACCCTACACCGGGGCCCCGGCCCTGGCCGGGTTGGCCGCCTATCGCATCGGGGCGGACCTGGTCTTCGTGGCCTGCCCGGAGAGGGCGCTCGACGTGGTCCTTTCCTTCTCCCCCAATCTCATCGGCCTTCCCTTGGCAGGAAATCGATTGGCCGAGGAGCATGTGCCCACGCTTCTCGAACACGCGAAGCGGGCCAGCGCCCTGCTCATCGGCCCCGGGCTGGGCGATGACCCGGGCACTCTGAAGGCCGTGCGCCAGCTGGTGGCATCATGCAAGAAGCCCATGGTGCTGGACGCTGACGCCTTCAAGGCGCTGTCCGGGCACCTGGACCTCTTAAGGGAGGGGACGGGGGTACTGACCCCTCACCATCGAGAGGCGGAGATCCTGCTGGGAATGGACATACCAGCGGACGAGGGTTCCAGGCGGGAGGCGACCATGAGACTGGCCAAGGAGAGCGGATGGACAGTACTGCTCAAGGGCCGGGTGGACCTGGTGACCGACGGAGATGAGATGAGGATGAACCGCACAGGGAACGCGGGAATGACCGTGGGAGGCACGGGGGACGTGCTGGCCGGGATCACCGGAGGGCTGTTGGCCAAAGGGGCCAGTCCCTATCATGCCGCCCGCATCTCCGCCTTCATCAATGGAGCGGCAGGGGACATGGCCTTCGACAGGTACAGTTACGGACTGACCGCCTCGGACCTCTTGGAGAGGGTGCCCCAGGTGCTGAGGAAGGGCCTCTCCCGCATGCGATGATCGAGGGCGATCATGTACGTGGCCTTCATCTCCGACGTGCACGCCAACCTACCGGCACTGGAAGCGGTCCTGGAGGACATGGCCTCCCGACGGGTAGGTTGCACCTTCTGCGCGGGGGACATACTGGGATACAACACCTTCCCCAACGAGACCGTGGACCTGCTCAGGAGGAAGGAGGTGGCCTGCATCGCCGGGAACCATGACCGGGCGGTGCTCATGGGGGTGCGGAACATGAACAGCATCGCCGCGGCGGCCATCAACTGGACCAGGGAGGTGCTCTCCCCCGTCTCGATGGCCTTCCTGCGCGATCTCCCCAATTCCATCCACCGCCCACTGGCGGGGGTCATGATGGCCATACATCACGGCTCGCCCCGTTTCATCTCCGAATACGTCTTCGAGGAGCACGTCAGCGAGGAGCTGCTGGACCTGGCCGGTGCCAGGCTGCTGGTCCTGGGCCACACCCACATCCCTTACGTGGTCCAGTTCCCGACCGGGACGGTGATCAACCCCGGCTCGGTGGGGCAGCCCAGGGACGGGGACCCGCGGGCCTCCTACGCCCTCCTGGACACCTCGGAGTGGACCTTCAGGATCCTGCGGGTGCCCTATGACGTGGAAAGGGTGATGGCCGGGATACGGGAGAACGGTCTGCCGGAGATGCTCGCCCAACGACTGCGCCGGGGTGTGTGAATGGGCTATCGGGCGTCCCCCGTCCCGGACCACCCAGCCCTATTGCTGGAAGGGGAGGAGAGGGTCATATGCGTGGGCGACCTGCACATCGGGATCGAGGCGGAGCTGCTCCACAGGGGAGTGGTAGTGCCCTCCCAGACCCCTCGTATGGAAAGGGAGCTGATGGAGCTGGCCGAGGGGATCGATCGCCTCATCATCATAGGGGACGTCAAGCATCAGGTGCCGGGGTCCACCAGGCAGGAGCACAGGGAGGTGCCGCGCTTCTTCGACCGCCTTCTAGGGGCCTATCCGCGCGTCGACCTGGTGAAGGGCAACCACGATACTAACATCGAGAGGATGCTGCCCCCTCAGGTGACCGTCCACGAGCAGGGGGGCATGCTACTGGGGGACGTCGGCCTGGTCCATGGTCACGCCTGGCCGTCCCAGGAGGTCATGGGCTGCCGCCTCCTGGTCCTTGGACACAACCATCCGGCGGTCATCTTCGAGGACGGGCTCCATCAGAACCAGGTGGAGCGGTGCTGGGTAAGATGCCGTTTCAAGGACCTCTACCAGGAGCGCTATCCGGGTCTGCCGGAGGAGGCCATACTCATCCCGGCCTTCAACCGCACCCTCGGTGGGGGACCGGTCAACCTGGAGGGTCCGCGACTGCTCGGCCCCCTTCTGGCCAACGGGCTGCTGGACCTGGAGAACGGGCGGGTGTACCTCATGGACGGGCTGTATCTGGGCACGGTGTCCTCCCTGCGGGTGCGCAGAAGGGGATACTTCCGACTGGAGGACTGATCATCGCACGAACGGCCCCCGGAAGCGCAGTAGACCCTCATCTGTGTCCATTTCCGCCCTCCCCCCGATGGGAATGGTGAACAGGGGGTCGGTGTGCGAGATGTCCACGTCGGCCAGCACGGGTAGGTCGTATCCCTTGATGGCCTCCTGCACCATCGCCTCCAGACCGTCCTGGG
The DNA here is from genome assembly GCA_016926075.1 of Methanomassiliicoccales archaeon. Taxonomy (GTDB): domain Archaea; phylum Thermoplasmatota; class Thermoplasmata; order Methanomassiliicoccales; family UBA472; genus UBA472. The sequence goes on along the minus strand of JAFGPG010000009.1, from coordinate 995 downwards.
CCGAGAAGCCCACCTGGGAGGGGAAGCGTCCTAGCACCAGGCCGGATATGCTCTCGAACGCCCCCAGGTGCCTCAGGTGGGTCAGGTGGCGGTCGATGGTCTGGGGGGTCTCGTCCCCGTCCTCCTCAAGGAAGAGCAGCGCCCCCTCCAGGTCCGGCCAGTACTCTGTGCCGGCCAGAAGCATGAAGGTGCTCAGGTTGCCTCCCAGGGCGGTCCCCCGGGCCCGGCCGGGATTGAGCACCCTCCAGCCCGGATTTGTCTTCCATTCCCGGGGCCCGAGGTCCGGATGGTCGTACCATCTGTCCTCGGCCCACATCACTGATGGGCGTACCTGGACCTCCTCTTCGCCCATCAGCACCCTCTCGAAACATTCCTCGGTGTACCTGGGAAGCTCGGGCTGGCAGAAGGTGATGAAGCATGGCCCGGAGAAGTTGAGCAGCCCGCATCGGGACCAGATGGCGTTGTTGAGGGCTGTGATGTCGCTGAAGCCCACGAAGGGCTTGCCGGCCTGGTAGATGAGGTCGTAATCGAGATGCTCCAAAAGCTGATGGCAGTTGAAGCCCCCGATGATGCACATGATCGCGTCCACCTCGGGGTCGGCGAACATGTCCATGAGGTCCTCCACCCTCTCCTCGATCGTCCCGGAGGCGTGACCGTGACGGCCGGAGGCGTGGTCCGCAACCTTCAGGCGGAAACCCTTTCCCTGCAGTCGATCGGCCCCTATCCGCCACACCCGGGGGCTCAACAGGCCGGCCGAGGAGGAGGGGGGCACCAGACCCAGCGTTCCCCCGCTAGGCAGCTTGCGCGGCAGGGACATGTTGTATGGAGGGAACTGTGATGATAAAAAGGGAATGGAGAAGATGTTTGACGGAAGGGGTTTGTGCTCACTTGGTCAAGGTCTTGTATATGGAGCCGTCGGAGCACCTGATGACCGCGGTCATGGGCATCTGCCCGGGCAGGGTGTGCGTGGCGCAGCTGTTGCAGGGGTCGTAGGC
>JAFGPG010000008.1 GCA_016926075.1 Methanomassiliicoccales archaeon | reverse complement strand
TTGGAACAGCAGACCCGGCTGCAATAGGGGACCTCCTCGTTCCTGGAGCCGACGCACTGTATCATGACCACGTTCTTGGCCTTGAAGTTGCTCTCCGCCAGGGCCTTTCCGAGCTCTAACTGAGTGACCACGCCCTTGGCCTTGCCGTACATGTACTCCGTGGGCTCGTAGGGCTTGGCCCCGGTGGCCACCACGATGGCTCCGGTGTCGATCTCCGTTCCTCCGGTCACCTTCACCTTGAAGTTGCCCACGAACCCGGAGATGTCCTCCACCTTGGTCTTCGTGTGCACCTTGATCCTGTCATTGGCCTTCACCTTGGCCTCCAGGTCCTTGACGAACTGTCTGGGTGAGATGTCCCCTTCTGGGGTGTACAGGTTGTTGGCCTGTCCACCCAAGACGTCCGTGGCCTCCAGGAGGTCCACCTTGAAGTCCTGGGCGGCTATGTCCAGTGCGGCGGTCATTCCGGCCACTCCGCCACCGATCACCACGGCCGAGTGGTTGACATTCACCTTCGCCTTGGCCAGCGGCTCCTGGAACCGGACCTTGGCTATTGCCATGCGCGTCAGGTCCTTGGCCTTCTCGGTGCCCTTCTCCGGCTCCTTCATGTGCACCCAGGAGCACTGGTCACGGATGTTGGCCATCTCGAAGAGGTAGGGGTTCAGCCCGGCCTCCTTGACGGTGCTCTGGAACAGTGGCTCGTGGGTCCTGGGAGTGCAGGAGGCCACCACCACGCGGTTCAGCTTGTGTTCCTTGATCATATCCTTGATCAATTCTTGGGTGTCGGCGGAGCATGTGTACTTGTTCTCAGAGGCATAGACCACATTGGGCAGGGTCTTGACGTACTCGACCACCGAGGGTACGTCCACGGAACCCAGGATGTTGATGCCGCAATCACAGACGAAGACGCCGATGCGCGGCTCCTGTCCGCTGACGTCCATCTCCGGGACGTCCTTGATCATGGTCTCCAGGTCCACTCTCTTGTTGAATATGTGGGCACCGGCCTTGGCCGCAGCGCCGCTGGCCTCGGCCACCGTGGTGGGGATGTCCTTGGGAGCGCTGAAGGCCCCTGTGACGTACACCCCCTTCCTGCTGGTCTCCAACGGGGTGTAGATGCCGGTGTCGCAGAACCCGAACTCGTTCAGTTTGAACCCGAACTTATCGGCCAAAGCCTTGGCCTGGGACGGGGGCTGGAAGCCGGCGGAGAGGACCACCATGTCGAACTCCTCGGCGATGATGTTGCCACCGTCGGCGTAGCGCAGCAACAGGTTGTTGCCTTCCAGCTCCTCCACGGAGGCCACCCTGGTCCCCCGGTGTATCTTGACGCCATATTCGTTCTCGGCCCTCTTTATATAGTCCTCGAACTCCTTGCCCACGGCCCTGACGTCCATGAAGAATATGGTCGAGTTCAGGCCGGAGGAGTGCTCCTTGGCGATGATGGACTGCTTGAGCGCGTACATGCAACAGACCGAGGAGCAGAAGGGGTTGCCCACCTTGTCATCCCTGGAACCCACGCACTGTATGAAAGCGACCTTCTTGGGGGTCTGATGGTCGGAGAGCCTGACCACATGTCCCTGGAAGGGACCGGTGGCGTTCATGATCCTCTCGAACTCCAGACTGTTGACCACGTTCTTGAACTCACCGTAGCCATATTCCCTCTTCAGTCGGGAATCGAACAGCTCATAACCGGGTGCCATCACCACCGCGCCCACCTTGATCTTCTCGATGCTCTCCTTCATCTCATAATCGATGGCATCGGCAGGGCATGCCTTCGCGCAGTTTCCGCACTTCCCCTTCGTGAGGTAAAGGCAATGCTCCGCGTCTATGGCATATTTCATAGGAACTGCCTGGGCGTAATCCACGTAGATGGCCTTCCTGTTGGCCAGCCCGAGCTCGTATTCGCTGGGTACCTTGGAAGGACACTTCTCTGCGCATATCCCGCAGCCGACGCACTTCTCCTCATCGACATAGCGGGGCTTCTTTCTCACGGTCACGGTGAAATCGCCTGCCTCTCCCTCCAATCCTATGACCTCGGTATAGGTCATCATCTTGATCAGGGGGTGCCTGGCGGCCTCCACCAGCTTGGGAGACAATATGCACATGGAACAGTCATTGGTGGGGAAGGTCTTGTCCAGCTGGGCCATCACACCGCCTATGCAGGCCTTGTTCTCGACCATGTAGACCTTGAAACCGGAGTCGGCCAGGTCCAACGATGCCTGGACGCTGCCAATACCTCCTCCAACAACCAGAACAGAGCCTTCTTTTGATTCCATCGTCACCACTCCTTTTGTATCGACCTTCGACCCGTGGGTCGTCTGTTCGGCTTTCGAGCCCTTCTCTTGGGTCGTCTGTTCGGCTTTCGAGCCCTTTCTCAACAACCCGCTGAACTTTGATTTTAAACCACTCACTTCCCTCTCCCTCCTTTTTAGAAATCCTCGTTCTTGACCAAAACACAGGCCTCGATCTCTCTATCCCCCATATTCCAAATCCCAGGGAAGGTTTGAGACCTTCCAGAAACCGATACCGCTGACGGATGGTCCAACGGGGATTTGAACCCTGCATTTGGAGCAGTTTCCCCCTCATAAGAATATGTATATTTCAACATTTTGTGTTCTGTCAGGGGATAGGACATGGGATTCACGGTGACATAGGGTCATTACATTTTATTAAAGAGCTTTTCGCTTATATCGTTTCATTAATCGGAAGAAAAAGGTTGCTTGTATCGGTAACGGACAATGCCCTGTCGGAACATCCTCGATGGTCCATGTCCGATTTCAATAATGGGATGGCAACTCATATAAGGCGCGAGATTGTGGGCCTCAAGGTGCTCCTGACCTTGTTCCTGGGCTCGCTGGGGGTTTCCGCCCTGCTCCCTATACACCACTTGATGGTGAGAAGAAGGAGAGGGGTTGGGGGCCGTTATACGTTCCACGAGGACCGGATGGACCCTTTCGAGGAGGTGCCGGCCAAGGTGCGCATCAGGCCGGTGAGGGGGGAAGGTGTCACCTGTCAGATATGCATGGGAGGGCTCAAGGCCGGGCTGCCCTTCGTGCGATGCGAGTGCGGAAAGGTCTTTCACATCATCTGCCTGAAACGCACGGGATATTGTCCATACTGTGAAAGGTACTATTCGCCGGAACAGGTGGAGGAGAGCGCCACCTACCCGAGGCGGGGGGGCATCGAATGCCCCATGTGCGGTCGTCTGGTCCCCGAGGACATGGGCAGGTGCGAGTGCGGGGCCATCTTCTGTGATGAGGACGGTCGCTTCTATTGTCCCTCCTGCGGTACCCAGATCGATGGGGGGGAGCATACCTGCCCCTTCTGCGGGGAACGCTTCGAGGACGTATGTCTGGTATGCTGCCCCTTCTGCGGTCGGCTCCTGGAGGAGGGGAAGGGGGTGTGCGAGTGCGGGACATTCCTCGCGGAGGCCTGTCCCGAATGCGGGACGCACCTTTCAATGGACGACCGCAGCTGCCCCTCCTGCGGGCTGAGCTTCGAGATGTTGGAGTAGTGGTGAGCGCGGGACTGGTCCTTGCCTTTTTATACTTTATAGAATATTCATAAAACGGGTGGGTGCCATTTGCCCTTTGTTCGATAATATGTTCCAGAAAGAGGAAGTGTCTGTTCCGACCATGACCAGCGCTGAAGATGAGGAACTGAGGGCCTTGGTGGAGTCGCTGAGGATCAGGATCTCCATCATTGGCTGTGGCGGAGGCGGTTCCAACACCGTCCGGCGCATGTTCCAGGGGGGTGTGGAGGGCGTCAAACTGGTGGCCGCCAACACCGATGCCCGGCATCTACTTTCCATCCAGTCCCATCACAAGGTACTGATGGGGCGCAACATGACCAAGGGACTTGGATCGGGGTCCTTGCCGGAGATAGGGCAGCGTGCGGCCGAGGAATCGGAGAACGACCTCTGGAAATACGTGGACGGGCAGAACATCGTCTTCATAGTGGCGGGGATGGGCGGAGGCACCGGGACCGGAGCCGCTCCGGTGGTGGCCGATCTGGCCAAGCGCGCCGGGGCTCTGACCATCGGAGTGGTGACCCTGCCATTCAGGGCCGAGGGGACGGTGCGCATGGCCAACGCCATCAAGGGGTTGGAGAGGATAAAGGAGAAGTGCGACACCACCATCGTCCTGCAGAACGACCGCCTGTTGGAGCTGGTGCCCAAGCTACCTCTGGAGGCCGCCTTCCGGGTCACCGACGAGGTGCTCATGCAGAGCATACGCGGGATCACCGACGCCCTGACCAAGCCGGGACTGGTGAACATCGACTTCAACGACCTATTGACCATCATGCGCAACGGTGGCATGGCCCTCATCGGGCTGGGGGAGTCCAGCGAATACGGTCAGCGGGCGGAGGAGTGCATCAAGGAGGCCCTATCGTCCCCAATGCTGGGAGACGTGGACGTCAAGCAGGCCAAGGGAGCGCTGGTGAGGGTGATCGGCGGGGATGACCTGACGGTCACCGAGGCCGAGAAGTCCGCGCTGCTGGTCAGCGAGGCGGTGGACCCCAGGGCGCGCATCATCTGGGGATGCGCCGTGGACCCCAATATCAAGGGGGATATGAGGGTGCTTGTGGTCCTCACAGGTGTTATGTTCAAGAGCATCGTGGACTCCGTCAAGGGCAAGTGAGGCCGACCTGATGGTGGTCAAGGAAAGGCGAGGCCGCCGCCGCTACATCGTCTTTCGGACCGACCGGAGCGTTCCCACCGAGGAACTTCTAGCGGTGTTCACCTCCATCTTCTCCCCCCGCGGGATCAAGACCCCCAAGCTCATACAGTTCGATGGGAGAATGGGCATCCTGCGCTGCTCCCATGGGGACAAGGAGGCGGTGATCGAGGCCTTGGCCCGGCGAGGCGGGGGCGATCTCTCGATCGTCACCTTGAGCACTTCCGGTACCCTGCGCACCCTGCGGGAGAGGTACTTTCCTAGGAAGGGGCGCAAGGATTGACTGGAGCCTCTTTCCGGTCCACCGGGGAAATACCCAATAAATAAATATGTCCTCATAACTTAGGTGGCTTGAGTCAAGGATGAATGGAGTGATTATATGCAACCAGGACAGATGGCATATGATAGGGCCATAACGGTTTTTTCCCCTGACGGGCGCCTTTTCCAGGTGGAGTATGCCCGTGAGGCGGTCAAGCGCGGCACCACGACCGTCGGCCTGAAGTTCAAGGACGGTGTGGTCCTCATCGTGGACAAGAGGATAGCCAGCCGCCTCATGGAGCCCAAGTCCATCGAGAAGATATTCCAGATAGACGATCACATAGGATGTGCCACCTCCGGACTGGTGGCCGACGCCCGCATCCTGGTGGACCAGGCAAGGGTCCTGGCGCAGATCAACAAGATCACCTATGACGAGCGAGCGGCCGTCGAGGACCTGGTCAAGAGGATCTGCGATTACAAGCAGAACTACACCCAGTACGGCGGGGTGCGACCCTTCGGGACCGCGCTCCTGGTGGCCGGGGTGGACGACATGGGCGAACACCTCTTCGAGACGGACCCCAGCGGCGCGCTGGTCTCCTACAAGGCAGGAAGCATCGGAGCCGGTCGCAACGTGGTCATGGAGGTCTTCGAGGAGGAGTACCAGGAGGGCATGCCCATGGAGGAGGCGGTCGCCCTAGGCCTCAAGGCCCTGAAGAAGGCCACCGAGGAGGAGAAGCTCAACCCCAAGGCCGTGGAGATCGGTCTGGTCCGCCACGGGGAGAACTTCCGCCGCTTGGA
>JAFGPG010000007.1 GCA_016926075.1 Methanomassiliicoccales archaeon | reverse complement strand
GATATCGCGCCCATGCCCGATGAGAAGCCCAGTGCCGCCTCTCCACCCTCCAGGGACGCCAGTTTGTCCTCCACCGCCCTCAATGTTGGGTTGCTGTTGCGGCTGTAGATGTAGGTCCCATCCGGCACCACGCCTTCCCATGTACGCTCGTCCTCCGTGGGGAAGCCGAAGGTGCTGCTCTGGAAGATGGGCGTGTTTATTGCCCCCTCGTAACGCATGGACAGGTCGCCGTCGTGCACGCAGCGGGTGGACATTCCTTTCATATCTATCGCTATAGAATCCGCAGGGGACGGTATAACCGTTCCCCTCACTCGCCCGTACGCTTGATGATGACCGACAGTACATCACCATCGGCCAATCTGTGCTCCAGGCCGACCATCTGACCGGGGAATCGGGCGCTCTTGCCCCATACCAGGGCGTAGCGGAAGTTCTGCCGGAAGACGCGGTGCAGGGAGTCGCACACATCCCCCACCGTGCTGTCGTTCCTGGCGATGAGGGGCACATCCATGTCGGCCTCCTCGCCCTGCTTCTTCATGTACACCCGGATGAGCTCCAGCCTCTGGAATATCCTGGCCTTCAGCTCCTCGATGCCGATGCCCTTGACCGCGGATATGAACACCGGGTTCCACTGCTTGAACCTCTCCCGCACATCCCGCAGGTATCCCTCGTCGGAGATGTCGATCTTGTTGATGGTCAGCACCGCGTTGATATAGATGCGGTTGCCGGTCAGTACGTCCACCAGCTGGTCCTGGTCGATGTCCTCGCGGATGACCACGTCGGCGTTGACTATGCCGAACTCCATGATCATGGCCTTGGCCAGTTCCAGATCCATCTTGGTCAGCTTGATGGTGGTCTTGACATCGACGCCCCCCAGGTCCCTCTTGGAGATGACCACGTCCGGGGGATGGGTGTTGATGCGCATGCCGGCGTTCTCCAGCTCGCGCACCAGCACCTGGAGGTTGGTGTCGTAGAAGTCAAGGATGAAGAGGATGAGGTCCGAGGAGCGGACCACCGATATGACCTCCCGGCCGCGGCCCTTACCCTTGGACGCATCACGGATCAGACCGGGCATGTCCAGGACCTGTATCTTAGCCCCCTGGTACTCGTAGGCCCCGGGCACCACGTCCAGCGTGGTGAAGTCGTAGGATCCCACCTCGCTCTTGGCCCCCGTGAGGGTGTTCAGGAGAGTGGACTTGCCCACACTGGGGAATCCTACCAGGGCCACCGTGGCATTACCGCTCTTCTTGACCGAATAGCCCCTTGAAGGGCCTCCGCTGGAGGCTCTCCTCTTCTCCACCTCCTCCCGCAGCTTGGCCATCTTGGCCTTGAGCTTGCCGATGTGGTATTCGGTGGCCTTGTTCTTCTGCGTCTTATCGATCTCGTCCTGGATCTGCTTGATCTGTTCCTCTATGGTCAGGGCCATCTGGTCTTGTCCTCATTCTACCGTGGTGCCCGCCTTCCCCTGCATGGCCTCCATCAGCCTCTCCGGCGAGGTGATGACCGCCTTGCGTCGGGACGAGGTCACGAAGCGTATCGCCGCCTCCACCTTGGGCCCCATGGACCCTGGCGGGAATTGGCCGTCGGCCGCGTGCCGTCGCATCTGGGCCACGGTGACCTTCCGCAACGGGCGCGGGCTTTCGCTCTCGTAATCCAGGCAGACCGCCTCAACATCGGTCACCATTATTAAAATATCGGCCTGCAGCACCTGGGCCAACCTGGCCGATGCCAGGTCCTTGTCCACCACCGCCTCCACCCCTTTGTAGCCTCCTTCCGTGGCGATGACCGGTATACCCCCGCCTCCATTGCACAGCAGTATGAAAGGGGGACCAAGGGAATCACACATTTCCCGTATGGTACCTTCCTCCACCAACATCATCACGTCCGGGGAGGGGACCACCCTGCGAAAGCCCCCTCGCTTGCGGTCGGGCGCGAATGCCCAACCCTTCTCCTGCTCCAGTTCCATCATCCTTCGTTCGTTGTAGTAGGGGCCGATGGGCTTGGTGGGCCTTGTGAGCTCGGGGTCCTTGGCGGAGACCTCCGTGCGGGTGATCACCGAGAGCAGGGGGACCTGTACACCCTGATGCGAGCATATGCGGGACCATGCCTGCATGGCCAGGTATGCGATCTGCCCCAGGGACTCCGCCACACAGACGTCCAGGGGCATGGACGGGATGTCCAGGTGGCACATCTGGTTGCGAAGCAGTATGTTGCCCACCTGAGGTCCGTTACCGTGGGTCAGCACCAGGCGGGGGAAGTCCGCCAGGAGGGGGGCGATGTTCCGGAAGGCCTTCTCCAGGTTGGTCATCTGCACCTGTTCGGAGGCCGCTTCCCCCGCCCTGAGTATGGCGTTCCCGCCCAAGGCCACCACGGCCAATCCGTTCCCGCTCATGCGACGTCCTGCCTCTGTCCGAACGAAAGGATTTAAAGATACTATATTTATGGCCGTCCAATGTCGGCCCTCGACCTGTTGAAAGAGAAGATGAAGGGGTTGCGTCAGTCCAGGAACGCCGTTCTCCTGGGCCTGGTCCTGACCATACTGGTCACCGTGACCCTCACGGTCATCACCTACCTCTGGGTGTCCCAGATCCTTTGTTTCCTGCCCATGCTCGTGGCCCTGCTGGCCTATGGTATACCCACCTATTTCGGGTTCAAGGACCGCAAGAACCTGGGCATCTTCGGCATTGGGCTCTTCATGGTCATCGGACTGTCGTTGGG